>JAWVDY010000042.1:0-7570 GCA_033856995.1 Gaiellaceae bacterium | reverse complement strand
CGGCGAGGCCGTCGCGCGGCGCCACGGCGAAGAGCTTCGCTTTGCGCCGGCGGACGGCGCCTGGCGGACGAGCGGCGACCTCTCGCTGCTCGACCAGCCCGACGCTCTCGAGCGGGCGTGGGCGGCGCTCGCCAACCCGAACGCGGGCGAGCTGCTCATCTCGCCGCCCCTCGGCGTGGAGCTGACCGATCTCGCCGGCCACAGCCATCTCGGCGGCGGCAGCCACGGCTCGCTGGAGGCCGGCGACTCCGAGGTGCCGATCCTGACCGTCGGGCTCGAGGGCGAGCCGAGGCGGATCGTCGACCTCGCCCCGCTCGCGCTCGAGCACTTCGGCGTCAAGCTGCCGGCGTACGCCGATGCCGCCTGACCGGCGGTCGATGGTCGAGCGGCAGCTGCGCGGTCGCGACATCGTCGACGAGCGCGTGCTCGAGGCGATGGGACGCGTTCCGCGCGAGCTCTTCGTTCCAAAGGAAGAGCGCCGCCGCGCCTACAGGGACGCGGCGCTGCCGATCGGTCACGGGCAGACGATCTCGCAGCCGTACATGGTGGCGCGCATCGCCGAGACGCTCTCGCTGCAGCCCGGCGAGCGCGTGCTCGACGTCGGCACCGGCTCCGGCTATCAGGCGGCCGTG
The DNA here is from genome assembly GCA_033856995.1 of Gaiellaceae bacterium. Classification (GTDB taxonomy): domain Bacteria; phylum Actinomycetota; class Thermoleophilia; order Gaiellales; family Gaiellaceae; genus AC-32. The sequence goes on along the minus strand of JAWVDY010000042.1, from coordinate 6,938 downwards.
CTCGCGGAGCTCGGCGCGAGCGTGGTGACGATCGAGCGGATCCCGGAGCTCGCCGAGAGCGCGCGCGAGAGCCTGGCCGCTGCGGGGTACCCGGACGTCGAGGTGCGCGTCGGCGACGGCACCCTCGGTGTCCCCGCGCTCGCGCCGTTCGACGCGATCGCGGTCGCGGCGGCCGCGCCCGCGGTTCCGGAGACGCTCTACGAGCAGCTGCGCCCCCGCGGCCGCCTCGTCGTGCCGGTCGGCGGCCAGCGCGTGCAGCGGCTCGAGCTGATCGTGCGCAGCCCCGAAGGACCGGCCGTCGTGCATTCGGTGCCGTGCCGCTTCGTGCCGCTCGTGGGCGAGGAGGGCTTCCGCGCCAGCGGTTAGCTGACCGCTCGACCGGGCACACGCCCGACCCGTGAGGGGTCTCACGGGAGACGAGTTGCTCCGGCTGCCGGTGCGCGTGCACGGCATCCAGCTCGGCCACGCGGTCGACGTGCTGCTGCACCCGAGCGAACCGCAGGCACTGGGGCTCGACGTGCTCTGCGGCGACGAGAAGCACCGGTTCCTGCCCTTCTCGGCCGCGTCGATCCGCGGCGACCACGTCGAGGCCGCCTCGCCGCTCGTGCTGCTCGACCTGCGCGCCGACTCGTTCTACCGGCGCGAGGCTCGGCCGCTCAGCCGCCTGCGCGGGACACCGGTCGCCGCCGGCCGCACGCTCGAGGACGTCGTGCTGGGCAACGATTGGGCGATCGCCGAGCTCGTGCTGGATGACCCCGACGGCACGCACCGTGTGCCGCTCGACGGTCTTGTGCTGCCATCCCGCTGAGGGCGGTTCGGTACGCTCGGCCGCCGATGGCCTTCTCGCCCGCAGCCGCCCTCGCCCGCACCCGCGCGGGCCGCGCGCTGACGAAGCCGCACAACTGGGTACAGCTCGCGAAGTTCTCCGCGGTCGGGGCGAGCGGCTACGCGATCAACCTCGCCGTCTACGCCGCGCTCCTGAAGGGCGCGGGTTTTCACTACGCGGCCGCCGCGACGGTCTCGTTCCTCGTCGCGGTCACGAACAACTACACCTGGAACCGGCGCTGGACCTTCCACGCCGAGCGCGGCCACGTCGGCTGGCAGGGACTCCGCTTCCTCGTCGTGGCCCTCGTCGCGTACATCGCGAACCTCGCGCTGCTGAGCGGCTTCATCGCGTTCGGGCTCGACAAGATCGTCGCGCAGGCGATCGCCGTCGTCCTCGTGACGCCGCTGAACTTCGTCGGGAACAAGCTCTGGTCCTTCAGAGGCGGCCGCTAGGCTGGCGGCGTGATTCGCGCCCTCGCCGCGGCCGCGGTCGTCGGATTGGCGCTCGCGGGGCCGGCGCTCGCGACGTCGGGCACCCCGCACCCGTCGAAGCCGCTCGGGCCGCCGGCGAAGCGGCTGGCGGCGGCCGACGCGAAGCGGATCTTCCTCGAGAACGGCAAGGTCGCCGGCTGGCTCGAGCACTACGCGCCGCGGCTGCGCCAGACCGACGCGACCTTCGACACGGACACGCACGCGTGGACGATCAAGGTCTGGGCCGGCCCGGCGGGCGAGGTCGCCGAAGGGAAGGTCGACGACACGAGCGGCGCGGTCACGGAGGCGTGGACCGGGCCCCAGGTGGCGTGGAAGATGGCACGCGGCTACGACGGCGCCTTCGGCGGCCGCGAGATCAACAGCGCACCGGTGTGGCTCGGTTTCTGCGCGCTCTTCCTGCTCGGCCTCGCCGACCTTCGCCGGCCGCTGAGCATCCGCAACCTCGACCTGCTCGTGCTGCTCTCGTTCAGCGTCTCGCTGTGGTTCTTCAACCGCGGCGAGATCTTCACCAGCGTTCCGCTCGCCTACCCGCCGTTGCTCTATCTGCTCGGGCGCATGGTGTGGAGCACCTGGCGCGGCCGGCTCGGGACCGGCGCTCTGCCCGTCTGGCCGGTGTGGCTGCTCGCCGCGGCGACGGTCTTCGCGGCCGGGTTCAGGCTCGGCCTCAACGTTCGCGCCTCGAACGTGATCGACGTCGGCTACTCGGGCGTGATCGGCGCGCAGCGGATCGCGAACGGCCAGTCCCCGTACGGCCACTTTCCCGTCGAGCTCGGAAAGGCGTGCGGGCCGAGCGACTCCGCCGGCGAGACCCGCGAGCGAATCCAGACGAACGGACGCTGCGAGTCGGCGAACCCGCAGGGCGACACGTACGGCCCGGTCGCCTACGAGACCTACCTGCCCGGCTACCTCGCGCTCGGCTGGACCGGCAAGTGGGACGACCTTCCGGCCGCGCACTTCGCCGCGATCGCCTTCGACCTGCTCTGCGTGCTCGGGCTCGGGCTCGTCGGCCTGCGCTTCGGCGGCACCCGACTGGCAGTCACGCTCCCGTTCGCGTGGGTCGCGTATCCGTTCACGCAGTACGTCTCGAGCTCCAACACGAACGACGCGCTGCCCCCTCTCTTCCTGATCTGGGGCTTCTGGCTCGCGACGTGGCCTGCGGCGCGCGGCGCGTTCGGGGCGCTCGCCGGCTGGACGAAGTTCGCACCGCTGCTCGTGGCGCCGCTCTGGGCGTCGTACCCGGAGCGGCGGCTGCGGCCGACGCTCGTCTTCGCGGCGGGCTTCCTCGTCGCCACGCTCGCCGCCTTCTCGATCCTGCTGCTCGAGCCGAATCCGGCGCACGCGGCGCGCGTCTTCTGGGACCGGACGCTCGGTTGGCAGATCGGGCGCGAGTCGCCGTTCTCGATCTGGGACTGGCGGCAGTACCACGCCGGACTGCCCGATCTCCACGTGCTCCAATGGGTGCTCGAGGGCCTGCTCGCGGTCGGGGCGGTCGCCGTCTACTTCGTGCCGAAGCGGAAGTCGCCGTTGCAGCTCGCCGCGCTGACGGCCGCGCTCCTGCTCGGCTTCCAGCTCGTGCTGACGCACTGGTTCTACCTCTACCTGCCCTGGTTCTTCCCGTTCGCGGCCTTCGCGGTGCTCGCGCCCGCGGCCGAGCCGCTCCGAGCCCCAGCCAGAGCCCCCATTGAGCGTCCTCGCCAAGAGCTGGTCGGCTTCGACTGAGCCGCGACGGCTCCTCGTCGGAGCCGCCGGCCTCTTCGCCGCCTCGCTGGCGCTGCTGCACTGGGGCTGGTACCAGCACGCGCTGATCCTCGACACGGTCGAGTACCACCGCTACGGCGTGGCGATGATGAACGGCCACGTGCCCTACCGCGACTTCTCGGTCGAGTATCCGCCGGGCTCGCTCCCGGCCTTCGGGCTGCCGGCCCTCGGCAAGCCGAGCTTCCTGGTCTACAACCGCGAGTTCCAGCTCCTGATGGCGGTCTGCGGCCTCGGTGCGCTCGAGGCGATGGCGTCGACGCTGCGCTCGCTCGGCGCGACGGGGACAAGGACCGCCGCCGCGCTCGGGTTCTTCGCGCTCGCGCCGCTCGTGCTCGGCTCGGTGATCCTCTACCGCTACGACCTCTGGCCGGCGGCCCTCACCGTTGGCGGCCTCGCGGCTGTGCTGGCCCGGCGCGAGCGGCTCGGCTTCGCCGCGCTCGGGCTCGGGATCGCCGCGAAGGCGTTCCCCGCGGTCGTGTTGCCGCCGGCACTCGTCTACATCTGGCGCACGCGCGGCCGGCGCGAGGCCCTGATCTGCCTCGGGGCTGCCGCGGCCGTGGTGGCGCTCGTCGTCGTTCCGTTCCTCGCGCTCGCCCCGCGCGGCGTCGGGGAGAGCATCGCCCACCAGGCGGCTCGGCCGCTGCAGATCGAGAGCCTCGGCTCTGCCCTGCTGCTGGCGGCCCACCACGCCGGCGGGCTTGCGCTCACGCTCGACTCGAGCCACGGCTCGCACAACCTCGTCGGCTCGCTGGCCGGTCGGATCGGCACCGCCTCGAGCGCGCTCCTCGTCCTCGTCCTCCTGGCGATCTGGGTCGCAGCCGCTCGCGGGCCCGCGACGCCGGAGCGGCTGATCCGCTACTCGGCGGCCTCGCTCGCCGCATTCGTCGCGCTCGGGAAGGTCCTCTCGCCGCAGTTCCTGATCTGGCTGATCCCGGTCGTCCCGCTCGTGCGCGGCCGCCGCGGCCTCGCCGCCTCGGGTCTGCTCGAGCTGGCGCTCCTGCTCACACAGGTCTGGTTCCCGATCCGGTACTACGACCTGGTCGCGTTCGACCCCTTCCCGTCGTGGGTGGTCCTCGCGCGCGACCTCGTGCTCGTCGGGCTGCTCGTCGTGCTCACGGCACCGGCACGCGAACCGGCTCGCAGCTGAGCGCGCGCCCTTCGGCGTCGCACTCGACGAGCATGCCCTCGATGCGCACCCCCCCGTCGGCCGGCTCGAAGCGGACGCCCATGCCGGTCCGCATCCGGCCGATCGCGAGCTCGGCCTTGACGCCGATCACGGAGTCGTGCGGGCCGGTCATGCCCGCGTCGGTGATCGCGGCGGTGCCGCCGGGCTGCACGCGGGCGTCGCTCGTCTGCACGTGCGTGTGCGTCCCGATCACGGCCGTCACGAGCCCGTCGAGCACGCGCGAGAGCGCGACCTTCTCGCTCGTTGCCTCCGCATGGAAGTCGACGAGGACGATCTTGGCCGCGGCGTTCGCCTCCCCGACGAGCGCGTCCACGACCTCGAAGGGGCTGATCGGCGTCGACATGAAGAGCATGCCCTGGAGGTTGAGCACCGCGACCGGCGTCCCGTCCTCGGCCTCGACGACCGCCAGCCCGCGGCCCGGCGAGCTCGACGCGAGGTTCGCCGGCCGGACGACCCGCTCCGACGTCTCGAGGTAGGGGCCGATCTCGCGCCGCCGCCAGACGTGGTTGCCGAGCGTGAGCACGTCGGCGCCCGCGGCCAGCAGACGGTCCGCCAGCCGCGGCGTCAGGCCCGCGCCGTCCGCGGCGTTCTCCGCGTTGACGACGCAGAAGCCGGTGTCGAGCTCCTTCTTCAGGCTCGGCAGCCGCTCCTCGACCGCCTTGCGGCCGGGCGCCCCGAAGACATCGGCTACGAAGAGGAGCTTCAGGGAAGCGACAACGTGGCGGCGTGGATCTCGATCGCCACGTGGTTCCCCGCGTCCTGAGTCACCTGCGCGAGCGCCTGGCGCTCGACCTTGGCGAAGTCGAGGACCGTCCCGACCTTCGAGGTCGTCGCTGCGAGCGTCGAGCCGACCGTCAGGAACGGGTCCGGCCTGAGGTGCGTGAGCGAGACCACGACCGACGGGTTGCCGCTCGGCTGGATGTCGATGCGCGCCCCCATGTGCTTCCCGGCGAGGATGTACGGCGTGATGCCCACGACCTGACCGTCGACGGGCGAGTAGACGTCGGTTCCAGGAGGCGCGCCGACGTCGAGCGACGAGGTCGCCGGGCCGTCGCCGCCGAGCACGTAGTAGCGCAGGCCGCTTCCGCCGGTGCCGAAGAGTGTGCGCGCGACTCGCCCGACGAGCCCCTGGTTCATCTGCCGCCCGACGGGGCGCAGCGCGAGCGCGCCGTCGCCGGATGCGTGGTACCCGAGCGCGGTGAGCCGCGAGACCGGAAGCATCAGCCGGATCGAGCCCTGGAGGGCCACGACCTGCGGCCGGGGTGGGCCGGCGGGCAGCAGCCGGGTGGCCGGCGCGGGCGACACGGCCCGGACCGGCGTTCGGCCGCCCGACCCAAAAGCGGTCAGGAGTAGCGTGATCAACGCGACCGACGCGAGCAGGATCAGCCCCGCCAATCGCCGCTTGCGGCGCGCGACGGCGGTTTCCGCCCGTCGCCGCCTCGCATGTGCGGAGGCGCGTGGCATCGACGGCACGGTAACCGAGGCTGGGTGGTCCTGCAGCGCGACCCGTCTCGGCTCGAGCGCCAGACCGCCGTCCGTGCCGAAGTCCCACTCCCAGGCCGGTGGCCGGGTAGAGCGAAGCGGTACGACTCGCGCGCTAGCATGCGCGACATGGCCGGGCCTACCGCCGGGGTCGCGAAGATTCAGATCCCGCGCTGGATTCAGCTCACTGGCCTGCCGTTGCTGCTGCTGTTCCTGTGGGTGCTGGCGGGCGCGGCGCGTCACGTGGTCTTCCTGTTCCTGATCGCCGCGCTGATCGCGTTCCTGCTGAACCCGATCGTCAGGGGGCTGACTCGCGTCTGGATCCCCCGCGGGTTCGGCGTTGCGCTGGTGTACCTCAGCTTCCTCGCCATTCTCCTCGCTGCCGTCGTCGCGCTGGGCTCGGTCGTCGTCGACCAGACGAAGTCGAGCGCGAACCGGGTCAACAACTACTTTACGGTCGTCCACGGACACCCCCCGCGCACGCATGCCGATCGCGACGTGGACCGCTTCCAGCGGTGGCTCGACACCCACCGGCTCGGTGGCATCGCCATCCAGAAGCAGGGGCACAACCTCGTCAAGCAGATCCGCAAGAAGGACGTCACGAGGTACACGGGCGACGTGATCAACTTCGTCGAGGGCGCCGCGATCGGGACGCTGAAGTTCCTGTTCGCGTTCGTGCTGGTGCTCGTGGTCTCGATCTACATGCTGCTCGACATGCCGCGACTCGGGCGCGTCGTGGACCGGCGCTTCCCGCCGCACCCGGGCTCTCCGTCGCTCCTGACGCGGATCGAGCGCTCGCTCGCGAGCTACGTGCGCGGGCAGGTGCTGCTGTCGCTGATCATCGGCACGAGCGCGGGTATGGGCCTGTGGGTGCTCGGCACGCTCGGCTGGGCGCCGGGCGCGGACCGTTACGCCGTGCTCTTCGGCGCCTGGGTTGCCGTGACGGAGCTGATCCCGTACCTCGGCCCATGGCTGGGGGCGGTGCCGCCCTTCATCTACGAGCTCGTCGTGCACCCCGTGGCCGCGATCTGGGTCGCGCTGCTGTTCCTCGTCGTCCACCAGGTCGAGGGGCACATCGTCGTCCCGAACGTGATGGGCAGCGCGTTGCGGCTCCATCCGCTGCTCGTGATCTTCGGGCTGCTCGCCGGGGGCGAGATCTACGGGCTGCCCGGCGCGCTCGTCGCCCTGCCGCTGC
>JAWVDY010000041.1:0-12418 GCA_033856995.1 Gaiellaceae bacterium | reverse complement strand
CATGAGCAAGCTCGCAAAGCTTTTGCTCGCCGCGGTCGCCTTCGGCGTCGTCGTGGCCGTGATCAAGGGCCAGAACACGGGAGCGCGCGACGCCCTCGGCAACACGAGCGCGGTCTGGGTGGTCGTCCCGTTCCTCGCGGGCACGCGTTACGCCCGCGTGTGGCAGGCGACGCTGGTCGGCCTTGCGACGGCGCTGGTTGCCTTCTTCGGCTTCTACCTCGCGGAAGCAGCAATCCTCGACCTCGGTACGCACTCGTGGGGGACCCGCCTCTCGCTGACCCTTGGCTCGGGTCACTTCTGGGAGGCCTGGGGTCTGATCAGCGGCTCGGTCTACGGAACCCTCGGCGGTATCTGGAAGTCACGCTCGGTGCGGGCCGCGCCGATCGCCGTCGGGCTCGCGTTCGTCTGCGAGCCGCTGATCGTCCTCCTCCTCGCCCGCGCCGGAGTCTGGGGCGGAAGCGGCGGGTTGCTCAGCTACCCGTCGATCTGGGCGACCGAGGTGCTCATCGGTCTGGGCGGAATCGCACTCGTGCTCGCGAGAACACAGAGGACGCGTTGAGCATGGGCTTCCGCGCGATCTCACCGGACGAGCTCACGTGGAAGACGCGTCCGCACGAACCGGATGAGCCGGCTCGCCACGTCGCCGAGCTGAGCGAGCTCGCGGGCTTCGCGCACACGCGCGCAAACCTCTGGCGCTATGAGCCCGGCGCAAAGGGCCGCCGCCACCGGCACCCGATCCAGGAGGAGACCTTCGTCCCGATCTCGGGCACGCTGACGATGTACCTCGGCGAGCCGCCAGAGCGGGTCGACGTCTCGACCGGCGGCCTGATCCAGGTCAAGCCGGGCACGGAGCTGCAGACCGCGAACCACGGTGACGGCGAGTTGCTGCTCTACGTCTACGGGACTCCGCCCGAGACGGAGCACGCCGAGCTCCTCGATTCCGTGCTCTAGCCGCTAGTCAGGCAGCCAGCCCTCGCGGTACGCGGACGGCTCGCGCTTCGGGAAGCGCGCGTAGGCCTCGTCCGGCTTGGTCGTCTCCTCGAGGACGCTCGCGTCGTAGCGCTGCGCGGTCTCGTCGACCGTGTAGCCGCCCCACTCCGGTCCGACCGAGCGGTCGCGCGCGCCGATCGCGACGACGAGGCAGTCCCCCTCGCCCGCGCCGACGATCACATGCTTGGCCTTCGGCGGGCAGTGCACGAAGTCCCACCGTTTGAGCGGCCGCTCCTCGCCCTCGACGATCAGCACCGCCTCGCCGGCGAGGACGAGGAAGTCCTCCTGGTCTTCCTCCCAGTGGTACATCGCCATTCGCTCCCCGGGCGCGAGGACGACGAGGTGGACGCCGAGCTGGTCGAACTCCTTGTCCCCCTCGAAGCGGGAGTACGCGCCGCGCCCCTCGCCGGGCCACCACTCGACCTCGCGCGCGTTGACGACGTACCAGCCCTCGCCCTTCGGGACGAGCCCGTGCTCGGTCTGCTCGAGCGGCGCCTCGGGAACCATCGGCGGGAGCCTATAGTCGCCGTCGTGGCGACGATGGCCGACCTCGACGCACTTGCGCTGGCGTTACCGCAGGTGAAACGCATCCCGCAGCTCAAGCGGCTGCAGGAGAAGGCGGACGGGGAATGAATTTGCAAATGACAACTCTTGTGGCAGCCGTTACACTTCATGGTGGCCTGCAAGGGGTCGGTTGCGCTACCGCAAGGCTAGGAGTTGGTTCCAAGTGTCAAAAGTTGCCGCCACGTGTCCGATGTGCGGTGGTTCGGGAGCGCTCACTCCGGGCGATCTGCACCCCGACCAGCAAACGGCCTCTGATCACGACCAGACCGCCAGCGACGCGGATCAAACCTGGTCGGATCACGACCAGACGGCGAGCGACCGCGACCAGCGCAGCGCCGACGAGGACCAGGAGGCGTCCGACGCCGACCTGGCCGCGGGCGGAGACGCCGCCGTGCACGACCAGTCGGCCGCCGCTCGAGCGCGCACACACAGCGACCGCGCGACGGTCTCCGAGCTGCGCGACGACACCGCGGACAAGAGGCTCGACACCGCGAGCGAACGTGACGTGGCCGCCGCAGAGCGTGATCGCGAGGCCAACGCCCGCGACCGCGAGGCCCGGCTGAGAGATGCCCTGGACGACTTCGCGGGGAGCGACGACGTCCTGCTCAAAGCCGAGCGCCTGCGGGCGAGCGCGGCATCCGATCGGGCCAAGGCAGCGGAGGACCGCACGAGGGCCGCGCGCGACCGGGAACAAGCGGCCGCCGAGCGCGAACTCGCGCTGCGCGCCCAGGCCCGGGCACGAGACGCCCTGGTGCTGGCGGCGACCGATGAGCTGACGGGCGTCTCGACGCGCAAGGACGGCCTCCTGAGCATCGCCCGCGAGATCGAGCGAGCCGCCCGCACCGGCGTCGGGCTCGTGCTCGCCTTCGTCGACGTCAACGGGCTCAAGCAGGTCAACGACACCGAAGGTCACGCCGCCGGCGATCGCCTGCTGCAGCTCGTCGCGGAGACCATGAGGGTCAACGTCCGGCCGTACGACGTGATCGTCCGCTACGGCGGGGACGAGTTCCTCTGCGCGATGCCGAATCTCGATCGGGCAACCGCAGGCGGGAGGATGAAGAAGGTCGCCACCACGCTCGCGGCGAGCCACAAGCACCATTCGATCACCTTCGGTCTGACCGAATACGAGCCAGGCGACGACATCACCGGCCTGATCAGCCGCGCCGACGCGGACCTGCTGCAAACCCGCCGCGCCGACCGCAACTCCTAGTAGAGGCTCAGCACGACCTTCCCACGAGCATGGCCTTCGCCGAGGAGGGCGAGAGCCTCCGCCGCCTCGCTCAGCTCGTACGTTTTCTCGACCACCGGCGTCACGCTGCTCTCCTCGAGGAGCTTGGCCAGGAAATCCAGGTCGTCGTTGTTCAGCTTGGCGAGGAACATCACGACGCGGCGATCGCCCGGGATCGCGGCCACCTTGAGCTGCAGTCCTCGGCCCAGCGGGCCGATCCACCGGTTCGTCTTCGGGCCGCCGACGAAGACGAGCGCGCCCTGGGGCTGGAGCACCCGCTTGTACTCCCGCCAAGCGCGATTGCCCGCGACGTCGAGTAGCACGTCGTAGCGCTCGCTGCGGCGGGTGAAGTCCTGACCAGCGTAGTCGACGACGTGATCGGCTCCGAGCAACCGGGCCTGCTCCACGTTGCGGGTGCTGCACACCGCCGTGACCTCCGCCCCGAGGGCCTTGGCGATCTGGACGGCGAAAGTGCCGACGCCGCCTGAAGCGCCGTTGACCAGCACCTTCTGGCCCGGCTCGAGCCCGCCCTTGTCGCGCAGGCCTTGCAGCGCGGTGAGCCCGGCGATCGGCACCGCCGCCGCTTGTTCGAAGCTCACGTTGGCCGGCTTCTTCACGACGGCGTCGCGAGCGCAGACGTACTCGGCGAAAGCTCCGCTCCGTCCTCCGAAGACCTCGTCGCCGGCCGCGAGCCTCGTGACGTCGGTGCCGACGGCCTCCACCGTCCCGGCAAAGTCGACCCCAAGCTGTGGGCTTTTCGGGCGTCGCAGCCCCTCCTGGAGGCGCAGCACATACGGCGTGCCGGTCAGCGTGTGCCAGTCGAGCGGGTTCACCGAGACGGCATGGACCCGAACCAGCACCTGATCGGCTGCGGGTACCGGCTGTTCGACCTCCCGCAACTCGAGAGCCTTCGGCGGGCCGTACGTCGTGCGGACGAGCGCTCTCATCAACTCCCCTTCGTACAATGTAAGTTTACGACGTAAGATTTACGTACTACGTAAGATTTGTCAATGGCCACCCAACCAGAACCTCGTCTCCCTCTCAGCCGCGACCGGATTCTCCGCGCCGCGCTCGAGCTCGTCGACGGCGGCGGGATCGAGTCGCTGACGATGCGCAAGCTCGGGCAGTCGCTCGGGTTCGAGGCGATGTCGCTCTACAACCATGTGGCGAACAAGGACGACGTAATCGACGGCCTCCTGGACCTCGTGCTCGCCGAGAGCGAAACGCCGTCGCCGGGCGGCGACTGGGAAGCGGCCATCCGGGCAAGCGCGATCTCGGTCCACGCCGCGTTCCGCCGCCACCCCTGGGCGTGCCCGGCCCTGATGGCGCCTGGCCGCCTCCGCCCCACTCGCCTCCGCTACATGGACTCTCTCCTCGGGCGGCTACGCGAGGCCGGCTTCTCTCCGGAGACGACCTACCACGCCTACCACGTGCTCGACGGCCACATCTTCGGCTTCTCGCTCTGGGAGGCGGCCCATACCTTCAGCGACGAGGACGCGGCCGAGATGAAGGACTCGTTCGACCGGATCGTCCCGGCCGCCGAGTTCCCGCACCTCCGCGAGCACGGCGAACAGCACTTCGCCGACGGGCCGCACCAGGACGTGAGCGCCTTCGCGTTCGGCCTCGACCTGATTCTCGACGGGCTCAGGAAGATCCGCGCGGGCTAGCGCCGTAGCGAAGGAAGACAACGCCGTTGCCGAAGCGGCGCTCGTCCAACAGCTCGAGCTCAACGTGGACGCCGTCCGGGAAAGTGCCCAGTAGCGCATCACCTCGTACATGCGCCGTCCGTAGTGGTAGGTGCCGACCGGCCGCTCGAGCTCGTTGACGAACTCGTGCACCTCCGCGTCCGGCGCGGCCCAGTCGAAGTTGCCGTCCTCGTCCGCGACGTAGCCGTCGAGCGACGCGATCGCCGAGTAGATCAGCTTGGCCACGGCCCGTATCCTGACCACCGGCACGCGATGGTGACGATCGACGAGGTCCGTTCGGTTGCGAGCACGCTGCCCCGCAGCAGCGAGGGGCTCGTCCGCGGTCGCGTGAAGTTCCGGGTCGGGCGCATCGTCTACCTGTCGCTCTCACGCGACGGCTCGACGATGGGCTTCGCGTTCCCCAAGCAGCTGCGCGACGCGCTCGTCGAGTCGGAGCCAGACAAGTTCTCGCTGCCGAACCAGGGTGACATGCGCTATCACTGGGCTCACGTGCGCCTGGGCGCGATCGACGCGGAGGAGATGCGCGAGCTCGTCGAGGACGCCTGGGCCTTCTGCGTTCCCAAGTGGGTGGCGGAGGAGTACGCGGCGTCGCGCGGCTACGCGTCGTAGCAAAACCGTTACGCGGCGGTGACGTGCTCGTCGCAAGCCGGTCGGAGGATCGAGCCCTGTGGTCGGTCCGAACCTCCCGCGTTGGACGCTGCCGCTCGCGGTGGCAACCTGCGCGGTAGCCGTGAGCCTTCCCGGCGCGTTGGCCCACGCGCTCTACGGTGACGAGGTGGCGTCGGCCCGGATCGTGTCGGAGCCCACCCTGGGCCGGGTCCTCAGCACGTCCGCAGGACCGAGTCGACCCCGCCGGCCTGGTACGTGCTCGCCTGGGGTGCGAGGAAGGCCGGGGGCGGAGACGTCGAGTCGTTGCGTCTGCTCTCGGTGCTCTTCGCGGCCGCGGCGGCGGCGCTGACTTCGATCTGGGCCCTGCGGCTGCTCGACGACCCGCTCGCGGCGGGACTGACAGGTCTGCTCGTTGCGCTCGGCTCCGCGCCGGTCCAGTACGCCGAGCAGCTGCGCGCCTACGCGCTGGTCGTGCTGATGGCAGTCATGTTCGGGATGGTGCTGGTCGAGGCGGCGCTCCGACCGAAGGCCCGGCTGTTCGTCGGCCTGGCCGCCTGTGCGTGGGTCGGCGCGCTGACGCACTACTTCTTCCTCTTCGTCGTCGCTGCCGGGCTCGTGTGGCTGTGGATCGCGCGCCCGCGGCCGGTCGCCGCCGGCCGCGCAACGGTCGCCATCGGCGTGGGGATGCTCGCGTTCGCGCCCTGGCTGCCCGCCTTCCACGAGCAAGAGGCGCACGGCCGCTATCGCTGGATCGGAGGCTTCGACCCGACGGCCGTAGTCAAGCTCCCGGGTGAGCTCTTCTTCGGGCCGGATGGGCTCCTCTTCGGCATCGCCCGGCTTGCGGTCACCGTGGCTTTGATCGGCGGAGTAGTGGTGCTGAGTCGGCAGCGTGAAGGGTGCGTCGTCGTGGCGCTCGGTCTGCTCCCGATCGCGGCAGCGGCCGGACTCTGGGCGGCCGGCGCGCCGATCTTCAACGAGCGGAACATGCTCCCGGTGGTGCCGTTCCTGGCGATCGCCGTCGCCGCCACGCTGAGGGAGCTCCCGCCTCGCCTGCTCACGGCCGGCGCGCTGGTGGGGATCGCCGCGACCGTCGCCGGCGCCGCCTACGCGCAGGCGACCCTGGGCCGCGTCGCATACGACTCCGTCGCCCGGACGATCACCGACTTCGGCTGGACGGCGGGCGATGCCGTCGTCGTCGGCTACCTCAGGCCGTCCGGCGACCGACGAGGAGTCGGGATCCAGATCGCCTCACCGCTGGGCTGGTACCTCCCCGGCCGCCCGGACCTGGTCTGGTCACCAGCGCGTCGCGGCTGCCGAGTCCGCTTTGCCGTCGAGCAGGTACCGGACGCGCAGGCGTGGCTCGCGCGCTACGACGGCCGAGTGTCCGCGGCGCGCATCTTCGCGTACTACGACCACCCGATCCTCGGGCGACCGCGCGACAAGCTCGTCGTTGTCCGCTTCCACAGCCCGACGCGGGTCTCGGGCGCCTTCTTCTACGCCGTCGGCCGGAAGGTCAGCTGCCGAAGTGGCGCTGCCAGCCGGTGAGGTGACAGATCGGCCTGGCCAGGCGAAGTCACAGAACCGGCACAAGGGCCAATGTGACGAAAATCGGTGTCTGGCACGCCGTCAGGCTGTGGCGACCGTCAGAGATACGGTGCAAGCAGAAGTGCCCACAATCTACCGGGAGGCCAAGGATGCCATCACCGTTCATCAGCGTGTCGCGTAGGGGTTCACGCATACGTCAGCCGAGTCGTCTCAAGAAGTTCAGCGCGGTCATTGTGATCGGGATTGTCGTGCTCCTCGCCGTCGTCGTGCCGGCGGTGGCCGCTCCGCACTCGCTCTCCTCGGTAAGCCCGATCGCCATCGCGAAGCGGGCGCTGAGGGTGGCCACGGGTGCGAACAAGACAGCAAAGAAGGCGCTGAGGATCGCGAAGCGGCCGCTGGCCGACAACAGCGTGACGTCGGCGAAGATCGCCGACTCCAATGTGACCAACGCAGACCTGGCGCCCGGCGCGGTCGGCTCCGGCAAGATCGCGAACGGCGCGATCCACACGGCAGACATCGGCGACGGTCAGGTCACAGGCATCAAGATCACCAACGGTTCGGTCACGACAGCCGACTTGAACGGGGCGGACATCATCGGGACAATCCAGGGGGTTGCCGGCGCGGTTGCGGCGAACAGCTGCGTGACGTCGGCGATCACCTTGGGAGGCGCCCAGGTCGGCGATGCAGCCTTCATCACGTTCACCGGCAGTGTCCCGGCGCCCCCGGGTCTGACCTTCGAGATCATCAAGATCTCTTCGCCGGGCCAAGGGACGATCCGGTTCTGCAATCCGACGAACAGCGCGTCCGTGGCGTTCTCCAACGTCGGGATCCGGGTGATCACGCTCCACTGAGGCTGCGCTGAGTGCGTAACTCGCTCTCCACAGCGCCGCCGCGACCGACATGGCGGGCGCGGCTCGCTGCGGCGGGATCGGCACGTTCGGGTTCCTTCGCGGGAAGCGCGTCAACACAACGAGGGACTCACGGGGGAAATCGGGTTTCCCCCGTGAAGCGAGCAGCCGGGCTTTGCCCGGCTGCGAAGCGAGGTGGAGGCGGCGGGAATCGAACCCGCGTCCGCGGACGCACCGGACAGAGCGTCTACAAGCTTAGGCTGCCGTTGCGGTTCGCCCGGCGGCCGGTTGGCAGCCGACCAACCTCCGGGCTAGCCATCCTTTAGCGTCGCGCTTCGGGCGATTGGCTCTCCCTAGGCGCCTAGCCCGTTTCTGACGCCGCTACCCGAGCCACGGGCCGAGCTCGGAGCGACGCGCGTCACTGCTGTTTAGGCAGCGACAGCGAGTGCGTTGTTGTTCGCACTTGCGTTGTTTCCCGGTTGTTTTAGGAGGCCGACCGGGGACCTCCGCTTGCAGCTCTGCCGGAGAACCGACCACGTCGAAGCCAGGTCGCCCCCGTATGTTGTCGTCGTATTGTAGCTGCGTGACCCCGGAAACCCTCGTTTCCGAGCGGCTCGAGCTGGTCTGGCTCTCGCCGGAATGGATCGACGCGCTACTGCACGGCCGGCGCGACGACGCCGAGCGGACCGGCGGCTTCGCGGTCCCGAAGGACTGGCCCGACGAGCACGACCGGCGCTTCCTGGGCTTCCGTTTGCGCCAGGCCCGCGAGGACGAAGCGCAGGCGCCGTGGCTCGTCCGCGCGATCGTGCTACACGGCGAGATGATCGGTCACATCGGCTTCCACGGCTCGCCCGGGCGCAACGCGCGCAAGGATCAGGACGCGATCGAGGTCGGCTACACGATCTTCCCGGAGCACCGGCGGCAGGGCTACGCGACCGAGGCGGTCGTCGCGATGCTCGACTGGGGGCGGACGCAGGGCATCGACCGCTTCATCGCGTCCGTCGGCCCCGGGAACGAGCCTTCGCTCGCGATCGTGCGCCGTCTCGGCTTCCGCGAGGTCGGGCGGCACTGGGACGATGAGGACGGCGAGGAGCTCGAGTTCGTGCTGGAGCCGGTTGCATGAACGGCTCGGCTCCGCCTGTCCAGTACGCATCGAGCGGCGAGGTCGACGTCGCCTACCAGGTGCTCGGCGACGGGCCGCTCGACGTGGTCTGGGTCGCCGGCTCCGTCACGCACCTCGACGTGATGTGGGAGCACCCGGACTACCGGCGCTTCTGCGAACAGCTCGCGTCGTTCTCGCGACTGATCCTCTTCGACAAGCGCGGCATGGGCCTGTCGGAGCGCACCCGGGTCGGGACCCTCGAGGAGCGGATGGACGACGTGCGGGCGGTCATGGACGCGGTCGGCTCCAAAAAGGCGGCGCTCGTCGGCGTCTCCGAGGGCGGGCCGATGTCGATGCTCTTCGCCGCGACCTACCCCGACCGGACGCATGCTCTGTTGCTGATCGGCGCCGAGGTCAAGGAGGAGAAGACGGACGACTGGCCCTGGGGCGAGGGTACCAGGGAGGAATTCGACGAGTGGGTAGCCGCACTCCCGGCGCGCTGGGGCCACGCTCTTGCGCTGGACAGGTTCTTCCCCGACGACCCCGATCCCGAGGCTACGCGACGCTGGTTCGCCCGGCTTCAGACCAGCTCGATGACGCCCCGAGACGCGATCGCCTTCATGTCGATGGCAATGGAGATCGACGTTCGCGACGTCGTGCCGTCGGTGCGGGTTCCCACGCTGATCGTGCACCGCGTGGACGACCCGATCTGTCACGTCGAGAACGCGCGCTTCCTCGCGGCGAACATCCGGGACGCCAAGTACGTCGAGCTCCCCGGGAGCCTGCACATCCCCTGGGCGGGCGGCGGCGACGAGATCCTGGGCGAGATCCGCGAGTTCCTGACCGGTGTGCGGGAGTCGCACGAGCCGGACCGCGTGCTCGCGACGGTGCTCTTCACCGACATCGTCGGCTCGACCGAGCGCGCGACGCAGCTCGGCGACCGGCGCTGGCGCGAGCTGCTCGACGCGCATCACTCGGCCGTGCGGAGGCAGCTCGAGCGGTTCCGCGGGCGGGAGATCGATACGGCTGGGGACGGCTTCCTCGCGTCGTTCGACGGGCCGGCGCGAGCGATCCGCTGCGCAGAAGCCTCGATCGAAGCGGTGCGGGGGCTCGGGCTCGACATTCGTGCGGGCGTGCACACCGGCGAGTGCGAGGTCAGCGGCAGCAAGCTCGCGGGGATCGCCGTGCACATCGGCGCGCGGGTTGCCGGCCAAGCCGCCCCGGGCGAGGTGCTCGTCTCGAGCACGGTGCGCGACCTGGTCGCGGGGTCAGGGCTCGAGTTCGAGGACCGCGGCCAGGCTTCGCTGAAGGGCGTGCCCGGCGAGTGGCGGCTCTACCGCGTCAACGCCGTCGGCTCTTGAGCTCGCGCTCGATGCGCCGCTTGGTCTCGCGCTCCGCGATGTCGCTGCGCTTGTCGCGGCCCTCCTTGCCGCGGCCCACCGCGATCTCGACCTTCGCGCGCCCGTCCTTGAAGTAGAGCCTCGTCGGGACGAGCGTCAGGCCTTTCTCGGCGACCTGCGAGGTCAGCCGTTCGATCTCGCGCCTGTGCAGCAGCAGCTTGCGGCTGCGGTCGGGGTCGTGCGGCTCGACCGACGCCTGGTCGTACGGCGGGATGTGCAGGCCGACGAGCCAGAGCTCGCCGTCGCGCGCGTCGGCGTAGGCCCGCTGCAGGATAGCGTGGCCCTGGCGCAGCGACTTGACCTCGCTGCCGCTCAGGACGAGGCCCGCCTCGACGCGGTCGAGCAGGTTGTAGTCGTGCCGCGCGCGACGGTTCTCGGCGATCGGCTTCTCGGCCATCAGCCAAGTCTAGGGTCGGCCAGCGCGAGCTCGACCTTGCCCTCGCTGAGGCGAATGTCGCGCACGCGCACCTCGATCCTGTCGCCAAGCCGGTAGGTGCGGCCGCCGCGCCGGCCGACGAGCGCGGTCGCGAGCTCGTTCAGCTCGAAGTAGTCGCCGGGCAGCCGCCGCGCGGGCACGTAGCCCTCGAAGACATCGCCGAAGCGGGCGAAGAGGCCCGACGGGATCACGCCGGTGATCTCGCCCTCGAAGGTTTCCTCCCAGCCGAGCTCGAAGAGCCGCTGCTCGAGCAGCCAGCACAGGCAGAGCTCGTCGGCGCGGTACTCGAGCTTCGACGCGTGGCGCTCGCGCACGGACGCGTGCTCGGCGTACTCGGGCAGATCCTCCGGCAGCGGCTCGTCCGAGACGCCGAGCTCGCGCAGCAGCGCGCGGTGGACGACCAAGTCCGGGTAGCGGCGAATCGGCGAGGTGAAGTGGCAGTAGGCGGTGCTCGCGAGGCCCATGTGGCCGAGGTTCTGCGGGTCGTAGCGTGCCTGCTTGAGCGACTGGAGGACAAGCGGCGGAAAGGCGTCGCGTCCCCGGCCGCTGCGCTCGACGTACTCGGCGACGATCTCGCTGGCGCGGCCCGCGACCTGCGCTGCGTCCGACGGTCCCATCGTGTCCGGCGCCGGCGGGGTCGGGACGCCGAGGTCGGCCAGACGCGCGAGCAGGAGCGCGACCGACTGCGGCTCGGGCCGATCGTGGACGCGGAAGAGCGCCTCCCGCCGACGGCCCGCGAGCAACTGGGCGACGAGCTCGTTGGCGAGGATCATCAGCTCCTCGACGAGCATGTGCGCGTGCGGCTCGGACTCGCGCCACGCGCGCTCGATGCCGCCCTTACCGTCGAAGGCGAAGACGACCTCGGGGGTCTCGACGCGCAGCGCGCCGCGGGCGAAGCGGCGGTCGCGCAGCCTCGTCGCCAGAGCCTCGGCGCGTTGGAGCGCCGCGGTCAGGTCGGCGTCTACTTGCTCGCGGCCGCGGAGGATCGCCTCCGCGCGCCCGTAGGTCAACCGCTCGCGGCTGCGGATCACCGAGCGGTAGAAGCTCGGCTCACCCGCGGGCAGCCCATCGGCGAGCGGCACCTCGACGGTCACGCAGAGCCGGTCGGTGTCCGGGCGCAGCGAGCACAGCTCCTCGGAGAGCTCCGGGGGCAGCATCGGCGAGACGAGCCCGGGCACGTAGACGGAGAAGGCTCGCTCCCTCGCGCCGCGGTCGAGCGCCGAGCCCGTGGCGACGAACCACGAGACGTCGGCGATGTGGACGAACGCGCGGTCGGCGCGGACGGTGAGCGCGTCGTCGAAGTCTTTCGCCGAATCGGGGTCGATCGTGAAGGTGAGCTCGTCGCGCAGGTCGACCCGGCCGTCGTGATCCTCGGGGGCGTAGCCGGTGTCGTACGGCTCGAAGCCGCGCAGCTCGCCCTCCTCGACGAGGAGGCCCTCGAGCACGACCTCGATCGAGCTCGCCGGCCCGAGCAGGCGCTCGACTCGCGCGCGGCCACGGCCCTTCCGGATTACGGCAAGGTCGCCCGGCCGCACGTCCCCGGCGCCCTTTCGCTCCAGGAGGACCGGCGTGCCGGGCACGAAGTACGGCTCGCCCACGAGGTGTTTCCCCCGCGTTGCGAGCTCTACTACGAGTGGGTCAGACCTGGAGGAAACGGCGAATCGTCAACCCTGAGCCCATCGCGCCGAGTGCGAGTCCGGCCCCGAGCACGATCAGGATGTGCAGCCCGAACGGCCACGCGTGGATGTCGGAGGCGTTGGTCAGGTGGATGAGCGGCATGAACAGCGTCCGGCCGAGCACGAGCAAGATCACCGCCGCGACCGCGCCGCCGAAACCGCAGAGCAGGCCCTCGATCATGAACGGGCCGCGGACGAACCAGTTCGTCGCGCCGACGAGCTTCATCACCTCGATCTCGCGGCGGCGCGAGAAGATCGAGAGACGAATCGTGTTCGCCACCAGGAGCGTGGACGACACGAGCAGGACGACGAAC
>JAWVDY010000040.1:0-9014 GCA_033856995.1 Gaiellaceae bacterium | reverse complement strand
GCGGTCGTCTTCTACGGCCTGCTCGGCTCGATCCTCGCCTTCGTCCTCGTCTGATCCGGATGCCGCTCGCCTCGAACCCACTGATCCAGGTCACGCCGGGGTTGATGATCTGGACGATCGTCTGCTTCCTGATCACGCTCTACGTCCTGAAGCGGTTCGCGTTCGGACCGATCCAGACGGCGATCGACGAGCGGCGCGAGCGCGTCCGGAAGTCCCTCGAGGAGGCCGATCACGCGCGTGAGGAGGCCAAGCGGCTGCTCGAGGAGCACCGCCAGCTGATCGCGAGCGCGCAGGCCGACGCGGAGCAGATCCTGAGCGAGGCCCGCCGGATCGCCGACGCCAACGAGCGCCGGATGCGCGAGGAGCTGGAGCAGGACCGGCAGCGGCGGCTCGAGGAGACGCGCAAGCAGATCGACGCCGAGACCCGCCGGGCGCTCGAGCAGATCCGGCTCGAGGTCGTCGACCTGAGCCTGCTGGCGGCGACGAAGGTGACGAAGAAGACGCTTGACGATGCCGACCACAAGCGCCTGATCGAAGAGGCGGTCGGCGAGCTCGACTTCTCCGTTCTGGAGCACAGCGACCAGTGAGCGTCGTCGATCGCGTCTACGCGCAGGCCCTGTTCGCAGCGGCCGAGGAGAAGGGCCGGCTGGAGCAGGTGCGCGACGAGCTCGCGCAGATCGTCGCGGCCGAGGCCGAGGTTCCCGAGCTTCGCGAGCTCCTCCGCAACCCGCAGCTCGACCCGCGCGCCCGCGCCGCCGCGCTCGAGGACGTGCTCGGCGGCGGCGAGGAGCTGCTGCGCAACTTCCTGCTCGTCCTTGTCGACAAGGGTCGCACCGCTGCGCTCGAGGAGATCGGGCGCGAGTTCGAGCGCCTGGTCGCCGAGCACGAGGGCCTCGTCCACGCCGAGCTCACGACCGCGGTCGAGCTCTCCGACGAGGAGGCGCAACGCCTGCTGAAGCAGATCGAAGAAGCGTCCGGCCGAAAGGTCGAGGCGAGCCGCAGCGTCGACCCGGACCTGATCGGCGGCATCGTCCTCCAGGTCGGGTCGTACCGGCTCGACGCGAGCGTGCGCGGCCGCCTGGAGCGGCTCCGCCGCGAGCTGGCAACGGCATGAGAACTCGAGAGGAGAACCAGTGAAGCTTCGCCCCGAAGAGATCAGCTCGATTCTGAAGCAGCGGATCGAGGAGTACGACGTCGAGACCGACCTCGCCGAGGTCGGCACCGTGCTGCAGGTCGGCGACGGGATCGCCCGCGCCTACGGTCTCGAGAACTGCGTCTCGATGGAGATGCTCGAGCTCGAGCACGGCGTCACCGGCCTCGCCTTCAACCTCGAGGAGGACAACGTCGGCGCGGCGCTCTTCGGCGAGTGGGAGCACGTGAAGGAGGGCGAGCCCGTGAAGCGCACGGGCAGAGTTGCGAGCGTGCCTGTCGGCCCGGAGCTGATCGGCCGGATCGTCGATCCGCTCGGCCAGCCGCTCGACGGCGCCGGCCCGATCCAGGCGGGCGAGCGCCGCTTGCTGGAATTCAAGGCCCCCGGCGTGATCGAGCGCCAGCCGGTTAAGGAGCCGGTGCAGACCGGCCTGAAAGCGATCGACTCGATGATCCCGATCGGCCGCGGCCAGCGCGAGCTGATCATCGGCGACCGCACCACCGGCAAGACGGCGATCCTCGTCGACACGATCTTGAACCAGCGCGACCAGGACCTGATCTGCGTCTACGTCGCGATCGGGCAGAAGGCCTCGACCGTCGCCCAGGTGCACGAGAAGCTGAAGGAGGAGGGGGCGATGGAGTACACGATCATCGTCAACGCCGCCGCCTCCGAGGCCGCGCCGATCAAGTGGATGGCTCCGTACGCCGGCTGCGCGATGGGCGAGTACTTCATGTTCAAGGGCCAGCACGCGCTCGTCATGTACGACGACCTCTCCAAGCACGCGGACGCCTACCGGCAGATGTCGCTGCTGCTGCGCCGCCCACCCGGCCGCGAGGCCTACCCGGGCGACGTCTTCTACCTCCACTCGCGGCTGCTCGAGCGCGCGTGCAAGCTCTCGGACGAGCTCGGCGGCGGCTCGCTCACCGCGCTGCCCGTGGTCGAGACGCAGGCCGGCGATGTCTCCGCCTACATCCCGACGAACGTGATCTCGATCACCGACGGGCAGATCTTCCTCGAGTCGGAGCTCTTCTTCTCGGGCGTGCGGCCGGCGATCAACGTCGGCATCTCGGTCTCGCGCGTCGGCGGCTCGGCCCGGATCAAGGCCATGAACAAGGTCGCGGGCAGCCTCAAGCTCGACCTCTCGCAGTACCGCGAGCTCGAGGCGTTCGCCCAGTTCGGCTCCGAGCTCGACCAGGCGACGCAGAAGATCCTCGCCCGCGGCGAGCGCCTCGTCGCGCTGCTGAACCAGCCGCAGTACGACCCGTGGCCGGTCGAGGAGCAGGTCGCCGGGGTCTACGCGGGAGTGAACGGCTACCTCGACGCGATCCCGGTCGTCGACGTGCCGCGCTTCCTCCAGGAGCTCCGCGACCACCTGAAGGCGGAGGAGACGGTGCTGAAGGAGATCCGCGAGAACGGCGACCTCCCGGACGAGCTGCGAGAGCGGCTCGACCAGGAGCTGCAGAAGTTCGCGAAGGGCTTCAAGTCCTCCGAGGAGACGCCGGCAGCCGCCTAGCCCTATGGCAACCGTTCAAGACCTCAAGCGGCGGATCCGCTCGATCCGCAACACGCGCAAGATCACGAAGGCGATGGAGCTCGTCGCCTCCGCGCGGCTGCGGCGGGCGCAGGCCCGGATCGAGGCGATGCGGCCCTACGCCGACCGGATGATGGAGCTGATGATCGGCACGGCCCGCGCCAGCACGTCGCTCCAGGGCCTGGCGCTCCTGCAGCGGCGGGAGGTCAAGACCGCGGCGATCGTCCCGCTCACCGGCGACCGCGGGCTCGCCGGCGCGTTCAACGCGCAGGTCCTGCGGCACGCGTTCACGCTTGAGCGCCAGCTGCGCGGAGAGGGCGTCGAGGTCCGCTGGCTCGTCGCCGGCAAGAAGGGACGCTCGACCCTACGCTTCCGCGGCTACGACGTCGACACGGACTGGATCGGTTTCAGCGACCGCCCCGACTACGCGGACGCGCAGGCGATCGCGCACCGGGCCGCCGAGCTCTACGAGGGCGGGGAGGTCGACCGGGTCGTGCTCGTCTACAACGAGTTCGTCTCGGCGCTCGTGCAGCGCGTCGCCGAGCGCGATGTGCTGCCGATCCCGGAGCAGCTCCTCGAGCGCGACGACGACGAGGCTCAGGAGTCGGCGCTCCTCGGCGACTTCATCTACGAGCCCGAGCCGGAGGAGATCCTGCGGCGCCTGCTGCCTGTGTACGTCGAGACGGAGCTGTACCGGGCGCTGCTCGAGTCCGCCGCGTCGGAGCAGGGCGCCCGCATGACCGCGATGCGCAATGCGTCGGGCAACGCCGCCGACCTGATCTCGAGTCTCACGCTGGACATGAACCGCGCCCGCCAGGCCGAGATCACGCAGGAGATCCTCGAGGTCGTGGCCGGCGCCGACGCCCTGACCGGCTAGTCGTCCGACCAACTTCCGGCGGTTGTCGCTCGTCTATAGTCCCGTCAGCCCTTTACGGCTCCCTTACACATGGCCCAGAAAGACCAAGAAGTTCTCGTCTCCAGCGGCGCCGGCCTAGGCGCTGCGGTCGGTGTCGAGAGCGGCTCGGAGCTCGGCGAGAGCGAAGCGGTTCGCGCGCGAGGCTACTGGGAGCTCGTCTGGCGCCGCTTCCGGCGCGACAAGATCGCGATCGCGAGCGGGTTCATGATCATCCTCCTGCTCCTCGTCGCCTTCGTCGGCGCCCCCGTCGCAAAGCACTACGTCGGCCACGGGCCCGACGACATCTTCACGGGGACAGCGGCGGTCGACAGCGTCAGCCTGCTGCCGGCGAACCCCTGGACGCACTTCGACAACTACTACACGAACAAGAAGAACATCCTCGTCCTCGGAGGTGCCAACCGTCTCGGCCAGGACGAGTTCCTACGGCTGCTCTACGGCGCGCGCGTCTCGCTCGAGGTCGCGTTGCTCTCCACGCTCGGGGTGATGGTGATCGGGGTCATCCTCGGCGCTATCGCCGGCTACTTCCGCGGCTGGGTGGACACGATCATCTCGCGGATCACCGAGGTGACGATGGCCTTCCCGCTCCTGCTCTTCATCGTCGCCCTCGCTGCGACGATCGGCCCGCAACTCGATGCGGTCACGCTCGGCGGGCTCTTCCCCAACGGGGTCGTGACGCTGGTGCTGATCTTCATCATGTTCGGCTGGTTCTATCCCGCGAGGATCATCCGCGCCCAGGTGCTCTCGATCCGCGAGAAGGAATACATCGAGGCGGCTCGGATGATCGGCGCGAGCGACGCGCGGATCATCCGATCGCACGTCCTGCCTCACCTGATCGCGCCGATGATCGTGTACTCGACGCTGATCGTCGCGAGCTACGTGCTCTTCGAGGCGGGTCTCTCGTTCCTCGGCCTGGGGATCAAGCCGCCGACGGCGAGCTGGGGGAACCTCCTCTCCGACGCGCCGAGCTACTACACGACGCGCCCGCTGCTGATGCTGTGGCCCGGGCTTGCGGTGCTGCTCACGACGCTCGCGTTCAATCTGATGGGCGACGGGCTGCGGGACGCGTTCGACCCGCGCTCGAGCCAGCAGTAACTCCACTAACCAACTCGTAACTTGGGCGTCTCAAGTGCTTAGGACGGGGCAGGCGCCCGTTCGGAGTCAAGCTTCTTTTGACTCGAATTCACGGAAAGGAGAGACATGCACAGACGGCAATGGCTCGCGGTCACGATGCTCGTGGCCGGGGCAAGCCTTCTGATCGCAGCGAGCTTTGCGAGTGCTGGCACCGGCAGCAGCCACGCGCTCAAGAAGGGCGGTATCTGGCGGTACGGCAACGTCGGCGCTTCCGTCCAGGTCGATCAGCAGCTCGCCTACGTCACCACCGCGTGGTCGCTCGAGTACGCGACCGCCGCGAAGCTCTACAACTATCCGGACAAGAAGGGGCCCGCCGGGAGCAAGCTGATCCCGGAGGTCGCTTCGAAGTTCACCGTCTCGAAGAACGGAAGGGTCTACACGTTCACGATCCGGCCGGGCTTCCGCTTCAGCGACGGCTCAAAGGTGACCGCAAAGAACTTCAAGCGGGCAATCGACCGGACGGCCAACCACGATCTCGCCTCGCCGGGCGCTCCGTTCATCACGGACCCCGCCGGGACGAACATCCTCGGTGCCAAGAAGGTCAATGACGGCAACGCGACGAGCGTCAGCGGCGCGGTCGCGAAGGGCAACAAGCTGACCATCAAGCTGTCGAAGGCCGACGGAACGTTCATGGCCAAGATCACCATGCCGTTCTTCCAGGCCACCTCCTTCAAGGTTCCGCTCACGAAGGAAGTCGTCAACGTCACCAAGACGAACATGCCGTCGGCAGGTCCGTACTACATGGTTCGGAACGACCCCGACCGGCTCACTCAGCTGCGGGTCAACCCCTTCTACAAGAAGGGCCCGGGCCGCACGCGCCCCCACAACCTCAAGGGCGTCGACGTCACGTGGAACCTCAACGAGCAGACCGCGTTCAACCAGACGATCGCGAATCAGCTCGACGAGGGCCCGTTGCCGTCGGCCGAGGTTCAGGGCGTCAAGGCGAAGTACGGCCTCAACAAGGCCCGCTTCTGGAGCATGCCCGTCAACTGCACGGGCTACCTCCCGATGAACGTCTCGCGCTCGCTGTTCAAGGGCAACACGAACCTGCGCAAGGCGATCAACTACGTCATCAACCGCAGGGACTACGTCAGCCAGGCCGGCCCGTACGCGGGTCAGCCGTGGACGCACATCTTCAACCCGGGCGTCCCCGGTTGGCGCAGTGTCTCGCTGTACAAGTCGAACCTCGCCACCGCGAAGAAGCTCGCCAAGGGCCACTTCAAGAGCGGCAAGATCAACGTCGGCTACCGGACGAACAGCGCGTCGAACATCGCGCAGTCTCAGATCGTCCGGCGCGACCTGATCCGGCTCGGCTTCAAGTCCGGCAACATCACGATGAAGCCGTTCTCCGGCGCGGATCTCTACGACGCAATGGGCAAGAGGAACACCGACCTCGACATGGGTACGAACATGGGTTGGTGCTCGGACTACCCGGATCCGTACGACTGGATCAACATCCTGCTGTACGGCGGCGGGATCCAGGCGGAGAACAACGTGAACTACTCGTACTTCAACGACCCGAAGTGGAACAGGAAGATGGTCGCGGCGGCCAAGCTCGTCGGCCCGACGCGGCTCAAGGTCTACGGACAGCTCGACCTGGACATCATGAACCAGGCAGCTCCGATGGCCGTGGAGCGGACGTACAACAACCGCTACATCTTCTCGAACCGCGTCAACGCGAAGAGCCTCGTCTACCAGGGCATTTACCAGGACTGGGACTGGGCGACCCTCGCACTGAAGTAGGGGGCTCGACGAAGTAAGGCACTACACGTGAGGCGCCGGCTAGTCCGGCGCCTCACGTGCTTTTAACCCAGTAACATCCGACCCCACCGGCGGAGACGCCCCGACGTTCTAGAGGAGAGAGCGCGTGTTCCGATACCTCGTCAGACGAATCCTCTGGGCAATGCTGCTCTTTCTCGTGATCACGTTCGTCACGTTCGTGATCTTCTACGTTGGCCCGAACAATCCGGCGCGCGCGGTCTGCGGCGGCGAGCAGGCGAAGCGGGCGTGCCTTGTTCAGGCGACCCGAAAGCTCGGGCTCAACAAGCCGATGCCGGTGCAGTACTACCGCTTCCTCAAGAAGCTCGTGATCCACCAGGATCTCGGCACCTCCTTCGCAACGAGCCAGAGCGTGAACCAGCGCATCAAGGAAGCCGCTCCGGTGACAGCGTCGCTCGTCTTGGGAGGCGCCGTCCTGTGGATGATCATCGGCCTGTCCGTCGGGATCTTCTCGGCTCTCAAGCCACGGTCCCTGTTAGACAGAGCGGCAATGGTGTTCGTCCTGATCGGGGTCTCCGCGCACCCGGTCTGGATCGGCCTGATCTTCGAGTACGTGTTCGGCGTGAAGCTGGGGTGGACGCCCATTGCGAACTACGCCAACTTCTTCGGTGCGCCCGGTGACTCCGGGCTGCCCGGCGGCCCGTGGCAGTGGTTCTACCACCTGATCCTTCCGTGGTGCACGTTCGCGCTCCTCTTTGCCGCGCTCTACGTGCGGATGATCCGCGCCAATGTGATGGAGACGCTCAACGAGGACTTCGTCCGCACGGCCCGCGCCAAGGGCGCGCCGGAGCGGCAGGTGCTCATCTCCCACGTCCTGCGGAACGCGCTGCTGCCCGTCGTGACGATGCTCGGGATGGACATCGGCATCGCGCTCGGCGGGGCGATCTTCACGGAGACGGTCTACCAGCTCCCGGGTCTCGGCCAGACCGCGATCATCGGGATCAGCAACCAGGACCTCGCCATCGTGCAGGGGGTGATCGTGTTCGCGACGGTCGCGATCATCATCTTCAACCTGCTGGTCGATCTCCTGTACGCCTGGATCGACCCCAGGATCCGGCTAACCTAACCACCGCCTTGGCTCTTCTCGACATCAGGGATCTGAGCACGTCCTTCCGGACCGAGGACGGCGTCGTCAAGGCCGTCCAAGGTGTCAACTTCTCGGTCGAGAAGGGCCAGACGCTCGGGATCGTCGGCGAGTCCGGGTGCGGCAAGAGCGTGACCTGCCTGACGATCATGGGGCTCAACCCCAAGCGCAACACAGTGTCGAGCGGCGAGGCGCTCTGGAAGGGCAAGGACCTGCTCACCTCGAGTTCGCGGGAGCTGCGCGAGATCCGCGGCGACGAGATCTCGATGATCTTCCAGGATCCGATGACCTCGCTGAACCCGGTGCACACGATCGGGCGGCAGCTCGTCGAGGCCGTGATGTTGCACCGCGACGTCACGAAGCGGATCGCGCGCGCACGCGCCCTCGAGCTCCTGAAGGCAGTCGGCATTCCGAAGGCCGAGAACCGGATCGACGACTACCCGCACCAGTTCTCGGGCGGTATGCGCCAGCGCGTGATGATCGCCATGGCGCTGATCAACGACCCCGACCTGCTGATCGCGGACGAGCCGACGACCGCGCTCGACGTGACCACGCAGGCGCAGATCCTCTCGCTGATGAAGCGCCTCCAGGAGGACTTCGGGAGTGCGATCATCATGATCACGCACGACCTCGGCGTCGTCGCCGAGATCGCGGATGACGTGCTCGTGATGTACGCGGCAAACGTCGTCGAGCAGGCCGAGGTCCACGACCTCTTCAACCATCCGCAACACCCCTACACGTGGGGCCTGATGGGCTCGCTGCCGCGGCTGGACGCCGACGTCGAGCGGCTCACGCAGATCCCGGGCCAGCCGCCGTCGCTGCTGCGCCCGCCGAGCGGCTGCCGGTTCCATCCACGCTGCCCGTACGTGATGGAGGTCTGCAAGACCACGGTCCCGGCGCTCGAGCCAACGGCGCACGACGCGGACCACCTCCAGAAGTGCCACCTCGACCAGGAGACGAAGGATCGCGAGGCCGCGAAGCTCCTGGCTGCGACGATGGCGGGGGCCGGCTAGGTGGAGACAGCCCCCGCGGCGAACCCGATTTCCGGCGACGAGCTGCTCGTCGTCGAGAACGTCAAGAAGTACTTCCCGATCACGCGCGGGATCATCTTCCAGAAGGAGATCGCGTCGGTGAAAGCGGTCGACGGGGTCTCCTTCAGCATCAAGCCCGGCGAGACGCTGGGCATCGTCGGGGAGTCCGGCTGCGGCAAGTCGACGCTGGCCCGTTGCATCATCAAGCTGCTCGAGAGCACGGACGGCAAGATCACCTTCGAGGGTCGCGACATCACGCGTCTCTCGCGCCCGGCGATGCGCCCGATCCGCCGCGAGATGACGATGATCTTCCAGGATCCTTATGCGTCGCTGAACCCGCGCAAGCGCGTCGGCTTCATCATCGGCGAGCCGCTCGAGGTGCACGGCCTCGG
>JAWVDY010000039.1:0-3312 GCA_033856995.1 Gaiellaceae bacterium | reverse complement strand
GCCGCTCGGGCGAGCACTTCGTGCCGTCGGGCGAGCGCACGACGATCGGGCGCTCCCCGGACTGCGACGTCTTCCTCGACGACGTCACTGTCTCGCGGAAGCACGCCGTTCTCGTCCACAAGGACGACGCCTACTTCGTCGAGGACCAGGGAAGCCTGAACGGCACCTTCCTCAACCGCCGCCGCATCGAGTCGGGCCGCCTGGAGAACGGGGACGAGCTCCAGATCGGCAAGTACAAGCTGAGCTTCCTTGAGAAATGACCGCGGTCGAAGCGACAACTGAACGGCAGCGCCTGCTCACGATCGGGACGCTCTGCCGCCGCTTGCAGGCCGAGTTCCCAGACATCTCGATCTCGAAGATCCGCTACCTGGAGGATCAGGGCCTGCTCGCGCCGCGGCGGACGCAGAGCGGCTACCGGCTCTTCAGCGAGGATGACGTCGAGCGGCTGGAGACGATCCTGCGCCTGCAGCGGGACGAGTTCCTGCCGCTGCGCGTGATCCGGCAAGAGCTCGCCTCGCCGTCCGGGGCGGGCAAGGAGCGCCGGCGGCGGCGCACCGTGGGGCTCGGCGACCCGGACGACGAGCTCGACCTCGGCGAGCTCTGCGACCGCGCGGCGATCACGCCCGAGCTGGCGCGGGAGCTCGAGGAGTACGGCCTGCTCCAGCCGCGCCGCGAGGGCAACGAGAAGCTCTATCCCGCAGGGGACGTAGACGTCGCGGTTGCCTGCTCGAAGCTCGCGCGGTTCGGGATCTCCGCGCGGCACCTCCGCACCTTCCGCACGGCCGCCGACCGCGAGGCCGGCCTGCTGGAACAGCTCGTGGCTCCGTCGCTGCGCTCGCGGAACCCCGAGCGCCGGGATGCCGCCGTCCAGCAACTGCAAACGCTTGCCGAGCTGGCGCAGGAGCTCGCGCAGCTGCTCTTCTGGCGCGACCTGCGCCACGTTGCCACGCATTGATGGCCGTCGACGCGCTGAAGGCCAAGATCCGCGACGTCCCGGACTTCCCCGAGCCCGGGATCGTCTTCAAGGACATCATGCCGCTGCTCGCCGATCCGACCGCGCTGCACGAGGTGACCGACCTCCTGGCCGACTGGGCCGAGCCGCGCAAGCCGGACGTGATCCTCGGCGCGGAGGCGCGAGGCTTCATCCTCGGCGCGGCCGTCGCGTACAAGCTCGGCTGCGGCTTCGTCGCGGCACGGCGGCCGGGCAAGCTGCCCTGGAAGACAGTCAGCGCGACGTACGCCCTCGAGTACGGCGAGAACTCGCTCGAGCTGCACGCGGACGCGATCGAGAGCGGCGCGCGTGTGCTCGTCCACGACGACGTGCTTGCGACCGGGGGCACGGCGCGCGCGATCTGCGATCTCGCGGAGCAGTTGGGCGGCAAGATCATCGGGGTCGCCTTCGTGATCGAGCTCGAGTTTCTGGAGGGTCGAACGCAGCTCGAAGGGCACGACGTGCACTCCCTGATCAGCTACTGACCCTACGTTTTGGCGTCCGAGGCGCCGATTACAACTGCGCCATGTACGACGCCCTCACGACCAGGTACACGTTCGCATGCCCGGAGCGTGGGGAGGCGCGGGTGGCGCTCTCGGCGTTCCGCCGGGTCGAGCAGCTTCCAGGGCCGACCCAACCGGCCGTTTTCGGGATCGAGTTCGACTGCGCCTGCGGGACCGAGCATCCCGGTCTCGTCTCGCACGACGAGCTGGACTGGGCGCCTCTCGGCCTCGGCGCCGACGCGACCTTCGTGAACCTGATGACCGCGACCATCGATCCCGTCGTCGTCGAACTTGCTGATCGCGCGGCGAGGCGGATCCAGGCCGGCGAGTGGCCGTGGAGCTTCTTCTGCTACGCGGAGGAGCGCCCGCGGCCGGTCTTTCCGTCGGCGTTCGTCGTGCTCGCGCCGGCCGGAGGCGAGGTCGGGCTCGCGGTGCGCTGTCCGGCCTGCGGAAGCATCTCCATCAACCTCGTCAGCCCACAGCATCTCGACGTGCCGTTCCACAACGACCGCGAGGTTGGCGTCGTCGAGCATCTGTTCCCCGCCGACGCCGCGCGGGTTGTGGAGGAGTTCGCGGCCGAGCTCTACTCGGCGTGCTTCGACCACCGCCGGCTCACCCTCGACTAGCGCGGTTCACTTCCGCCGAACGGGGTAGGGACCGGCCGGAGGTGGTGCCATGTACGGCTTGACGCGTGGAACGATCACCCTGCTCGGTGCAGCCGCCGCCGGTTTCCTGGTCTGGCTCGCCACGCAGGTCAACGAAGGCTCGAACGGCGGCTACTGGGCTGTCTACGGCCTGATCGCGGCCGCAGGGCTCGTGATGGCGTTCTCACAGATCCTGGGCGGCTGGACGAAGTGGGGCTGGCCCCGGCTGTCGTTCAACGTCTTCCTGCTCGCCTTCATCCCGGTGCTCGTCGCAGCAGGTTGGGTGCTTCTGGCAACCCAGCCGGATCCGAACTGGTTCCGCGGGCACATCCGCGGCTGGTCGCACAACATCGGCGTCCAGGGCCTGGTCACCGACCTCGGTCAGTACATCGCAGTGCTGGCGTTCGGCATCGGGCTCGTGTTCGGCTTCACGTTCGACACGTCGGGCCCGACCGCGTACGGCTCGTTCGGCCGGCGCCGGCGGGCCGCGACCGTCCCGGCCGGCGGTGCGGCTCCTCCGCCCGAAGACCGCGCGACCGCGCGGGAAGAGCGCGAGGCTACGGCGGAGGACGGCGACATGCGCGAGCGTTCCGCCGGGCTCGACCGCGAGACCGTTCGGACCGACTGATTCCTCACCCGCCCGCTTCGCCCTCCCTCCGGGGAGGGATGAAGCGGGACGGGGCTGAACCGATACACGGGACCGTGAGCGCCGCCCTTCACACTCCCGACCCGAACCGACTCGACATGTTGCTTGCGCAGTGCACGGCGACCGTGCCCAGGCGGCCGGTTTTCGAGCGACTGCGCGAAAAGGTCGGCGGGGAGCTGGCGCGAAAGCTGCTTCGCGCGCTGGTCGGGAATCAGCGCCGGTCGGCGCGACGCGGCTGACGCTGCGGCGCGTCGGCGCCGTACGCCATCACGAGCAGGTAGACCAGAAACCCGACGACGGCACCCAGGATGAAGGCCGTGCCGCCCTTGACCCCGACCGCGAGCCCGCCGATCCAGACGTAGAGGCCGAAGACGAGCGCCCAGACGAACGACCAGAAGCCGTGCGAGA
Source organism: Gaiellaceae bacterium (assembly GCA_033856995.1). Classification (GTDB taxonomy): domain Bacteria; phylum Actinomycetota; class Thermoleophilia; order Gaiellales; family Gaiellaceae; genus AC-32. Next base: position 120 of record JAWVDY010000039.1, on the reverse strand, counting down.
GGGCGGGGAGGCGGAGGTGCGGCACGCCATGACTTTATCGTCTCGGACGGCACGACCGAGTTATCCACAAGCTGCACGCCTTGCTGTGGAAATGTGGAAAATTGAATTTCCGCAAATTGC
>JAWVDY010000038.1:0-2881 GCA_033856995.1 Gaiellaceae bacterium | reverse complement strand
GAGCTGATTCGCGACGGCCGGCTCGTGCCGCTCAGCGATCCGCGGGCGCTCGCACTGCACAAGCGCGACGAGACCGGGCGGCCGCGGATCCGCCGCGACCCCGCCGCGATGCTGGAGCTCCTGCTCTCGGCCCTAGAGGCGTGACCGACGATCCTCCGCCCCCACGGCGTCGCCGCTCGATCGCTTGGGTCGCAGCCACGGTTGGAACGGGAATGCTTGCTGCGCTGTTCGCGCTCGCGGTCGGGCTGCTCACCGACTCGGCGGATTGCAACGGCGACTCGGCTCTCCGCAGCGTGGCGTTCTCGGTCGGCCTGCTCGCGCTCGTCCCGCTCGGGATCGGGATGGTCGTCAGCCTCGTCGTGCTCGTCGTCGGGCGCCGCGACCGCGCCGTGGCGATCGCCGGTGTCACGGGTGTCGGCCTCTCGCTCGCCGGCGGCGTGCTCGCCTGGATCGGCGCAGAGCTGACGTTCGACCTCTGCATCAGCTTCTGACCACCCGCGGCGTCAGCCGGCGGCGGCGAGCGCGGCCAGTAGCTCCGGCCCGTAGCGCTCGATCTTCGCCGGCCCGATGCCGGGGACCGCGGCGAGCTCCGCAGGCGTCCGGGGGGCGCGGCGGACGAGCTCCTCGAGCGTCCGGTCGTTGAAGACCACGTAGGCCGGAACCTCGTCCGCGCGGGCGCGCTCGAGCCGCCAGCGCTTGAGCGCGCGCACCGGCTCCGGCAGGTCGGCGTCCGGAACGCGCACGCGGGCCGGCGCCGCCGAGGGGCCGGCGGCCACGCCCAGCTCGGCGAGGAAGCGGCTGCGCTTGCCGCTCCAGGACACGGTCAGCCAGCGCCGGGCGCGGGTGATGCCGACGTAGAGGAGCCGCCGCTCCTCCTCGATCTCCGCGGGCCGGCGCGCGAGGCGCGAGGGCAGCTCCTTCTCCTCCAGGCGCGGCAGGAAGACGGCATCCCATTCGAGCCCCTTCGAGCGGTGGAGCGTGAGCAGGTGCACGCCCGAGCCGGCCGTGGGGCCGTGGCGCTCGCGAAGGTCCTCGACCCTCTCGGCGACGTCGCCCTCGAACTCCGCCGCGAGCCGCACTAGCCGCGCCAGGTCCTGCTGGCGGACGAGCTCCCGCTCGCCGAGGCCCTCGGGCGGCTGTTGCTCCCACCCCTGCCGCAGCGCCGCCTCACGTACGACGCCCGCCGCGTCGCCGCCGCCGCCGCGCAGCGCCTTCAGCAGCTGCCGCGCGGCGTCGCGGTCGAGCAGTGAGGCGCCCTGGAAGGGGATCTTCGCCTCGTGGAAGGCCTCCTCGAAGTCGACCGTGCGGGCGTTGGTGCGCACGAGCACCGCCATCTCCTCGAGCGGCACGCCCTCGGCGTGGAGCGCCCGCACCCGCTCGACGACGTGCGCGGCCTGCCCCTCCGGCGAGTCGCAGGCGCACAGGTCGGCCGCCGGGCCTCTCGCGCCGGCCGCGCGGAGCGTCTTCTCGGCGCCGCCGAGCCGCGGCACGAGCCGGTTCGCCAGCTCGAGCACCTCCGGCGTCGAGCGGTAGTTCGTCTCCAGCCGGACGACGACCGCCTGCGGAAAGCGCTTCGGCACCTCGAGCAGGTATCGGGGCGTCGCCCCCGTGAAGGCGTAGATCGACTGGTAGTCGTCGCCGACGACGCAGAGCTCCTCGCGCTCGCCGAGCCAGCGCTCGAGCAGCGTCTGCTGGAGCAGGTTCACGTCCTGGTACTCGTCGACGGTGAACGCGAGGTAGCGGTCGCGCACGTCGGCGAGCGCCGCCGGGTCGTCGTCGAGCGTCCGGATCGCGCGCTCCAGCAGGTCCTCGAAGTCGATCGCGCCCTCGGCCTCCTTGCGCCGCTCGTAGTCGCGGAAGACGCGCTGCATCAGGTCGCCGGGGATCGGCGGCTCGCGGCCCGCGAGCGCGCCGAGGTACGTCTCGGGCGTGAGGCGGCGGTTCTTCGCCCACTCGACCTCGGTCGCCAGGTCGGCGGCCGGGCGGAAGCGGTACGGCTTCGGCAGGCCGTTGCCGATCTGGCGGAGCGTCATCGCCTTCGAGGCGAGGATCCGGCCCGGCCGCTCGCCGTAGCGCGTGACGAGCCCGAGCGCGGCGGAATGGAACGTCCGCGCCTGCACCCCGCGCACGCCGAGCCGCTCGAGCCGCGCGCGCATCTCGCCCGCCGCCTTGTCGGTGAACGTGACCGCGAGCAGCTCCGACGCAGCGAACGACCCGCTCGCCACCTGCCAGGCGATCCGCCGCGTGATCGTCGTCGTCTTGCCGCTGCCCGCGCCCGCGAGGATGCAGACGGTCCCCCGCACGGCCTCGACCGCGCGGCGCTGCTCGGGGTTCAGCCCGTCGAGGATCTCCACCCTGCCACCGTAGCGGCGCCGGAGGACGGTTTCTGTGCCGGAAGTGTGTCGACGGGCGCGCGCCGCGGCTCCCTCGCGATCGCGCCGAGCTTGGCGACGACCTCGAGCGTGTCGCCCGCCTCGACGAGGCGCTCGAGCGCGGCGAGCTCCTCTTCGAGCCACGCCGCGTCGACCGGGTCGCGCGTCGAGCGGAGGATCTTCGGATGGCCGGTGTCGGCGACCGTCTCGCCGTCGCCCCAGAGCTCCTCGTGGATCTTCTCGCCGGCGCGGGCGCCCGTGTACTGGATGCCGATGTCCTCGACCGTCCGGCCCGAGAGGCGGATCATGTTCTCGGCGAGGTCGACGATCCGCACGGCCTCGCCCATGTCGAGCACGAAGACCTGGCCGCGGCCCCCGATCGCGCCGGCCTGGACGATCAGCGAGACGGCCTCCGGGATGGTCATGAAGAAGCGCGTCATCTCCGGATGGGTCACCGTCAGCGGCCCGCCGCGCGCGATCTGCTTGCGGAAGATCGGGATCACGCTGCC
>JAWVDY010000037.1:0-2591 GCA_033856995.1 Gaiellaceae bacterium | reverse complement strand
ACCCGTGCTGGTGCGGGTCGGGCCGCAAGTACAAGAAGTGCCACGGGGCCTAGTGGTGACCGAGGCCTCCGCCCTTCCGCTCAACCAGCAGCTCGACGAGATCGGGGCCCAGCTCGCCTGGGTCCGTGATTACCTTTGACCCCGAACGGCTCGAGAGCCGCCTCGCCGAGCTCGAGGGAGAGCTCGGCGCTCCCGGCTTCTGGGACGACCCACAGCACGCGGCCCAGGTCTCGGCCGAGCACGCACGCCTGACCAGGCGGCTCGACCGCTACCGTCGCCTCACCCAGGACTACGAGGACGCCCGCGAGCTTCTCGGCATGGACGGCGAGATGGCCAAGGAGATCGAGACGTCCATTGCGCCGCTGCGCCAGGAGCTGAACCGGCTCCAGGAAGACGCGCTCTTCTCGGGCGAGTACGACGGCGGTGACGCGCTCGTCACGATCCACGCCGGCACGGGCGGCACCGATGCGCAGGACTGGGCCGAGATCCTGCTGCGCATGTACCTGCGCTGGGCGCAGAACCGCGGCTTCCAGACCGACCTGCTCGAGGCAAGCCCGGGCGAGGAGGCAGGTCTCAAGTCCGCGACCTTCAGCGTCAAGGGCGAGAACGCCTACGGGATCCTGAAGGCGGAGCGGGGGGTCCACCGCCTCGTCCGGCAGAGCCCGTTCGACCAGGCGCACCGCAGGCACACGAGCTTCGCGCAGGTGATCGTCGCGCCGCTCCTACCCGAGGACGGCGACGTCGACATCGACGAGAGCGACCTGCGCATCGACACGTACCGCGCGAGCGGTGCCGGCGGCCAGCACGTGAACAAGACCGACTCGGCGGTCCGGATCACGCATCTCCCGACCGGGATCGTCGTCCAGTGCCAGAACGAGCGCTCGCAGAGCTCGAACAAGCAGACTGCGCTCCGCATCCTCAAGTCGCGCCTGCTCGAGCAGGAGCAGGAGAGGCGGGAGGAGGAGCTGGCGAAAGAACGCGGCGCGGCGCAGCAGGCCGACTTCGGCAGCCAGATCCGCAGCTACGTCCTCCACCCGTACCAGCTCGTCAAGGATCACCGCACGGATTACGAAACCGGCAACACGCAGGCAGTTCTCGACGGCGCGCTCGACGATTTCGTCCACGAGTACCTGCTCGCGAAGGCGGCCGGTAACGTCCTCTAGCCGTCGGCTCAGCTACAGTTCACTCCCTTAGCCCACCCGGCGCGAGCCTGCGCCGTGTCGCTCTTTTTGCCGTGCAGGAACCGGATCTCCAGCACACAGACGTAGGGACGGCGGTCCTCGATCAGGAGCCTGCCGCGCCGCCGCCTGCTCCGTCGAGCTCGGAGATGGTCACGTTCGAAAACGTGACGAAGATCTACGAGCCCGACGTCGCCGCGCTGCGTGACATCTCGTTCATGATCGACAAGGGCGAGTTCGTCTTCATCGTCGGCGCCTCCGGCTCGGGCAAGTCCACGGTGATCCGGCTCGTGCTCAAGGAGATCGAGCCGACGCAGGGCAAGATCGTCGTCGGCGGCCGCGACCTCGGCCGGCTCAAGCGCGGCAAGGTGCCGCTCCTACGGCGAAACGTCGGCTGCGTCTTCCAGGACTTCAAGCTGCTGCCGAACCGCTCGGCGGCCGAGAACGTCGCCTACGCGCTCAAGGTGCAGGGCGAGAACTCGACGAACATCCGGCGCAAGGTGCCCGAGGTGCTGAACCTCGTCGGCCTGGCGCACAAGATGTCGTCGCTGCCCGACGAGCTCTCCGGCGGCGAGCAGCAGCGCGTCTCGATCGCCCGTGCGTTCGTGAACCATCCGCCGCTCCTGATCTGCGACGAGCCGACGGGCAACCTCGACCCCGACACGAGCGTCGGGATCATGCAGCTCCTCTACCGGATCAACCGCTCGGGGACGACGATCCTGATGGCGACCCACGACCGCGAGATGGTCGACAAGATGCGCAAGCGCGTGATCGCGCTCGAGGGCGGCAAGCTCCTGCGCGACGAGCGCCGCGGCGGGTACACGACCGAATGAGCCGCTTCCGTGTCGTCGTCGGCGAGGCGGTCCGTTCGCTCGGCGCCAACCTGTCGACGACCTTCGCCGCGACAACGACCGTCCTGATCGGGATGTTCATGCTCGGACTCGTGGTCGGCCTCGGCAGCTGGGCGCTCTCGCTGAGCGACCACTACAAGAAGCAGCTCCTCGTCAACGTCTACTTGTGTACCGACCTACGCTGCGGCAGCGAAGCGAGCAACACACAGATAAACGCCGTGCAGGCGACGTTGAGGGCGATGCCGCAGGTGCGGACCGTCCGCTTCGTCTCCAAGCAGGAGGCCCTGGTGCAGGAGCGCAAGAAGCACCCTGCGATGGTGAACAGCCTGGCGTACAACCCGTTCCCGAACGCGTTCAAGGTCTACCCCAAACAGGCCGAGCAGATCGACACGATCGCGACGCAGCTCGCGGGCTCGAACCTGAAGGGCATCGAGAGCATCTGCCCGCCGCCTCCGGGCTCGAAGGCGGCCAAGAGCACGACGGGAGAGAGCTGTAGCCGGATCTCGCACCGCGTGCTCTCGGTGGCGCGCTACCTATGGCTGGTGGTGCTGATTGCGTTCGT
>JAWVDY010000036.1:0-2535 GCA_033856995.1 Gaiellaceae bacterium | reverse complement strand
GAGCGTGACGTGGAGCCCTCGGGCGAGCCGCCGTGCGTAGACACTCGGGTTCACGCCTTCCTGTCGCGCCTGAAAGGTCGGGATCTCGGCCATGTCGAGCACGTAGCGGACGTAGAGCCGCGGCCCCGAGACCTCGACGCGGCTGAAGCGGTTGATCGTGAAGTTGCCGAGCGGGTGAGCGCTGGCCAGCGCCGGCAGCGCGAGCGCAGCAACCGACACGGCCAGGAAGATGAGTCGCTTCATCGCAGCTCCTTTTTCGCAAAGGGCGCCCAGAGGATCGAGAAGTGCGGATTGAGCGTGAGCGCGTCGCGCAGAAACGCGTCGCCCGCCGAGCGGTGGCCGAGACAGCGCTCGATCATCCCGCGGTGAAAGAGCTTCAGCCCATCGAGCGTGCCAAGCCTGAGCGCTCGCTTCGAGTAGACGAGCGCCTCGTCGCAGCGGCCGTTACGGGCCAGCGCCCATGCGAGGACGTCATCGCCGTCGATGCTCGGGCGCAGTGCCCGCGCCTTCCGTGCAAGCGTGACCGACCCACGCGTGCGGATGCCGTGGTCGACGTCGAAGAGCGCCGTCTCGAGATCGGTCTTGACCCCGTTCGCGACGAGCAGCCTGCGGATGACGTCCATCAGCTCGTACTGGCGCCGGGCCTGCGCGCGATTGCCTTCGGCGCGGTAGAGGTCGCCGAGCTGCGAGACGAACTGTGGGAGCGGAATCGTGTCGACGGCTCTGTTCTCGAGCGCAACTGCGGCTGAGAGGCGTCCGCGTGCGGCCTGCACCTGCGCGAGTGCGTCGAAGGCGTAGGGATAACCGTGAAAGGCGGACAGCGCGGCCTGGTACTGGCGGGCCGCCGGACCGACCCGGCCGATTGACCAGTAGAGCTTCCCGAGCTGAACGTGCGTCCACGCGGTCGCCTCAGGCTGGTCGGTTGCCGACACGAGGGCCAGGCGCATGGCGGCGATGGCGTCGCCGGGACGGCCGAGCAGCTCACGCGCGTACGAGACGCGGGCGTAGGCGCCGTCGCTCGGCTTGAGTCGCGCCATCGTGTCGAAGGCGCGGAAGGCCTCACGGTAGCGGCCGAGCTCGAGCAGCGCGTCGCCGATCACGCCGTATGTGCGGGCGTTCTCGGGCCCGAGCCGAAGCGATCTCCGGCCGAGCGCCAGGGCATCGCGGAAGCGGTGCCGCGAGAGCGCGAGCGACCCAAGACCGCCGACGGCGACGGCGTTGTCCGGCGCGAGCCTCAGTGCCCGGCGAAGGGCCCGGTCGGAACGCGGGTACCAGCTCGGATCGCCGGTCTCGCGTGCCCGTTGCTGGTAAGCGAGCCCGAGCTCGGCGTAGCCCTCGGCGTCTTTCGGGCTCGCCTTCAGGTGCTGCTGCAGGCCCGCGACGAGAGCGGCGGTGTCCTCGGTTCCGGTCTGAACGAACCCCGTCCCGGTTGGGGCGGCAGGCGCGGCCGCGAGTGCGCCCGGCGAGTGCGATCCCCGCAGCACGCCGCTGAAGAGGGTGACGGTGGCGGCAAGAGCCGCCACCGTCACCATCGCTGTCAGTCGGAGCCGTGTCACGGGTTCTGGTGGACGCGGTTGCGACCGTCCCAGGGCGAAGCCAGGTACGGGAAGACGTTCGGCAGCACCTTGTCGTTGGTGCTGACGCCGTCGCCCGCCCCTGCGAACGCAGGCCCGCCCACGACCTGGATCGCCGTGTCCGTCACGTCGTCCGAGGGCTTGCGCCCGTTCGGCCACGAGGCACCAGGGGGTGAGCTGACGTTCAACCTCAGCAGCTCCGAGTACCGCGGGTCGGTGGGGCCGTACTTGAGCAGCGCGTTCTCGAGGTCGTGCCGCGGCGTCGCCGGGACCGGCGCGCCGAACACGAGGGAGAGCGCGAGAGCGAGCCGCGGGTTCTCGTAGTAGTCGAGGAACCGCGACTCCTTGGAAGGATCGAGCGTGTTCCAGCGATCCTTGTCCTTCGTGCCGATGATCAGCTCGTTGACGAGCGGGTTTGCCAACCGCTGAACCTGGACGTAGTGGCTCGAGCTCGACTGGCCGTGCTCGCCACGCACCGTCACCTCGGGCCTGCTGGTGCTGGCATAGGCGCCGAGCCACGGCTGCTTGGTCTCCGCCGGGCCGTGGTGGTCGCTGGTGAGCAGGCTCGCCGGGACCTCGAGCGCGATCGTGTTGACGTTGAAGCCCGACAGCATGTCCGTCGCCGGCGAGCGCAGGTTCAGCGTGTCGAACGCCGCACCGAGGTCGATGAAGAACGGGTCGTCGCGCTGCCCCGCGAAGACCTTCATCCCGTTGCCGAGGTTGTACATCCCCTGCTGGGCAAGGGCGTCGTAGTTCGGCATCGTCCGCGGCCCCACGTCGGAGGGAACGGCGATCTTCTCGGTCATCGGCGAGATCGTCGTGCGGTGACCGTCCTTGATCATCGTGATCGTGTACTTCTGTCGCAGGCCGAGGCCGGGCGAGTTGAGCGCCGTGATCGGCGGGATCACGGACCCGGTCGCCGGCGGCACGCCGCCCACATACGAGAGCGGCAGGCCGAGCG
>JAWVDY010000035.1:0-5158 GCA_033856995.1 Gaiellaceae bacterium | reverse complement strand
AGACGCCGCTCGAGGAGACGTTCGACACGCTCGCCGCCCTGGTACGCGAGGGCAAGATCCGCTGGGTCGGACTGCCTCCGCTGCCGCCGGCGCAGCTCGAGAATGCCATGAACGTTGCCCGGGGGATCGATCTGCCGGTCGTGAGCATGCAGCAGCAGTACAGCCTCGTCCGGCGGGAGCCCGAGCGCGAGGTGCTTCCGCTGTGCGAGCTGCTGGGCATTGGCGTCCTCCCCTACCTCCCTCTCGAGGGCGGGCTGCTGACCGGCAAGTACCGCCGCAGCGAGCCGCCGCCTCCCGACTCGCGCTACGCGAGCATGCCCCTGCACTGGCCGCGCGAGCAGTGGCTCACCGACGAGGCCTTCGACCGCACCGAGGCGCTCGAGCGCTATGCGGCTGAGCGGGAGCTCTCGCTGCTCGACGTCGCGATCGGCGGCCTGGCGGCCATGCCGGCCGTCGCCTCGGTCATCGCGGGGGCCACGAGGCCCGAGCACGTGCGCGCGAACGCCGAGGCTGCAAGGTGGGTCCCGAGCGCCGACGATCTCGCTTCACTGCGCTCCCTCTAGCGGCCGCGGCAACCCACGCGGGCCCGAAAAATGCTGAGCCACGGCGAAAAGCACTATCCTGCTGCGTCGCTCCGTTTTCGGCGGGGCATCCGGCCGCGGCCTTCAGACGCGCTCACCCTGCCACTGTGAAACTCATCTCCCACGCCCGCGACCTGATCAGGGATCCTGTCGGCTTCGCACGCCGGGTGCCGCCGGCGCTCGACCAGCGGTGGCACAAGCGTTGGGATCCGATTGCGCGCTCTGAGCTGAGCCGCGCAGCTTCGGGAAGATCGGTCTGGCTCACGCGGTCGGCGCAGCGCCGGGTGGGCAGCGGCTCCGCCGCGAAGCCTCTTGTCCTCCGCTTTGCGAATCCACACACCTCGAGACTGCCCGAGCTCGAGTGGTTCGCGGAAGAGGTCGCGCAGGTTTCGGCAGGCGCCGTGCGCATCCACTTCGTGAACACCTGGACGACCACCGACAATCCCCGCGAGGAGACGACCGGGGTGGCCGGCGTGATGAAGGATCGCGCCGACCTCGGCTGGGCCGGTACCCGCGCCTTCGGGTGCCTCGGCGCCCGGAGCCTCGACCCGCTGCAGGCGCCGTTTCTGCTGGAGGACTATGCGACGCTCGACACCGTCTGCCGGGACGAGATCACCCGAGAGATGCTGGAGCCGCTCGAGCGCCTCGGCCTTGTCGGGCTCGTCGTGCTACCGGGAGCGCAGCGCAAGCCCTTTGCCTTCGCAAGGCGGTTGGTCGCCCCTCGCGACTTCCTCGGAGCCAAGCTTCGGATCCACGAGTCGCTCGTGGCGGAGGCGACCTACCGCGCGCTCGGGGCCGAGGCGGTCACTCTGTCGGTGCGGCAGATGGCGTCACGGCCCGACGCCCTGATCGACGGCCTCGACCTGCAAATCGAAGCGCTCGCCGGCTGGGGGCTTCGTGGCTCCATCACCTACAACGTCAATCTCTGGCCGCGAACGATCGCGATCATCGCTTCTCGCAAGGCGTACCACTGGCTCGGCACGAGCGAGCGCGAGGTTCTCCACGAAGCCGGGCGACGAACGCTCGCGCGTGCGCTCGACCACCTCGAGACCCAGGAGCAGCGCGATCGCGAGGCAGTGCCGGCCGGCGTCAACCCGATCTTTGCGGAGGAAGACCAGCTCGTCGCCATGCGCGAGCTCGTCGAGCCGGTCCACGCCGGCCTGCGAAAGCACCCCGAAACGAGCGTTTTTCTGAGCCGCCTCGAGACGATCCGCGATCGGCACCCTAATCGCGCGGCGGCCGCCACGAACGTCAGCTCGGCACAGACGCCGGCGTGAGCTCCGGCCAACCGTCCCGCGGCTAAGCTCTCAGTGTGGTTGCGCGACTCCGCCGCCGGGCTAGTGACAGGCGCCTCGCCGTGGTCGCGTCGATGGCGATCCTCTCGCTCTTCGTGCTCGCGATGATCCTCGTCCGGATCCTGCGATACCCCGGTACGCCGCAACACACCGGTATCGCCTGGAACCTGCTGCTCGCCTGGATCCCGTTCGTGCTGGCGCTGCTCGTCTACGAGGCTCGGTCTCGCCTCTCGACACCGCTGTTCGCCGCGAGCTGTCTACTCTGGCTTCTCTTCCTTCCGAATGCCCCGTACCTCCTGACCGACCTGAAATACATCGGGAATCACGGGAGCGTCCCGGTGCTGTACGACGTCGTCTTCCTCTCTGCCGCAGCCTGGACGGGGCTACTACTCGGACTGGTCTCGCTCTTCCTGATGCACGTCGTCTGGCGGCAGCTGATTGGCGCGCTCAATGCCTGGGCGCTTGTCATCGGTGTACTCGCGCTGAGCTCGTTCGGCATCTACCTGGGCCGCGTCCAGCGGTGGAATTCGTGGGACATCGTCACGCGTCCAGGCTCGCTCGTCGGCCAGATCGCGCATGGCCTGCTGGACCCGCTCGCCCATGCGCGCCCCCTGGCGCTCACCATGGTCTTCACGACCTTCCTGCTGGCCAGCTACCTGGTCGTCTACTCCTTTGCGCGGTTTAGCAACTCGGTAGCCAGGTAAGGGCGCGTTCCGCCCACCGAGCGATTACTAACGTCCAACCTCACGGGCCGACGTGACCCCGCGGCTGCTTCTGCCGGCGACGGCTCCCCCGGCAGAAGCCAAGATCGTAAAGTCACAGATGCTGTGGCGCTCGCTCCGGAGCTGCGCGCTGGTGTCGGGCGAGCGCCGCGAGCGCCGGCCTTTGGCGCACGTCGAGATCCCGAGATAGCGACCGAGAGCAGACAGCCGGTCTGATCCGGCCCTTCTCGAGCTCCGGACGCGAAGAGCGGACGACGGGATCGAACCCGCAGCCTCGGCTTGGGAAGCGCGGCAAGCGACCTAGCTCAGCCGTCCGGCTGTTTCTCGTGGAACTCGTTACTTGGGTGTGGTGTGGGTGTGCTCGAAGGGATACTGCGGGCGTGCATGCGATTGCGGGGGTTCACCGTGCGGCTCCTCGTGGCGCCGCGGTTGGGCCTCCGATTCACTGTGACGCCCGTCGGCGCGCCACAACGTCGTTTACTTCGTTGCTGGCTTCCCCTGCGCAGCGACGTAGCCGACGCCATACCTGCTCGTGGTCGCGACGGGTGCGCCGTTTTGCCAGTCGATCTCCAGGAAATCGGCGGTCTGCTGTAGAGGAGCGAGGTAGGACACCACTTCGCGTGTCGTCGTGTCGATCACGTCTCCGGCGCGTCCGACATACACGTACCGGCCGTCGCGGCTGTGCAGCAGCCAGCCGTCGTTCGGTGGCGGATGAGCAAGCTTGATGTCCGCGACGTCGTGTGGCGCGACGGCGGGGAGTCCGCTGATGTCGAAGACATGCACATAGCCGTTGGGCGTGTCGATCAGGTAGAGCTCGCGTTCGTCTGGCGAGATCGAGATGCCGTGGTTTGGCGTGCGTTTGAACGTCTCCGGGTCGAACCCGAAGCCGGGGATCGGGACGGTGTAGAGCACTTCGCCGCTTTCGATGTCGCTGACCTGGAAGCCGAGGAAGCTCCTGGCCGTCGTGAACGCGAGCGTCTCGGAGCCGTTGATCGTGAACGGGCGGACACCCGGTCCGTTGAGGGGGCCGATCCTCTGCACCACCTGATTCGTGGCAGTGCTCGCAACCTCGAGGTAGGGGTAGTCGACACCGGCGAGATAAACGTGCTCGCCGCTCGCCCCCATGATCGTGTTGTGCGCGCCGGCGCCTGCGTGGATAACCGCGCCTGTTGGGTTTCCGGAGCGCGCGTCGATCAGCCGCCAACTCCCGTCTCCCGAGGCCTCTCCGGCCGGCATGTAAATCATTTGGCCATCGGGGCTAAGAGCCATGCTGTCGATCCCGAGCGGGTAGTGCCGGTTCCAGACGACCCTGTGGTGGCGGAGGTCGTAGGCAAGCAGCGAACCGACCGGCCCGTTTTGGCTGCCGTACGAGATATACAGCATGCCCCTCTGTGGGCTGGCCACGGCGCCATGGGTCGGCGCGGTGATCTGTGGCAGGCTGATCGTCTGCACGAGGCGGTTCTGCTCGTCGATCAAGTAGACGTCGACAGAGTTGCCGGATACCACGTACTCGAGATGCTTGATCTGCTCGACGGTCGCGGCTGCGCGCGCTGCACGTGCCGTGGGCGCAGCAGCGCGCCTCTCAGTGAGAGCGACGCCGAGCACTACAGCGATCGCCGCGGCCACCGCGCCCGCTGCGAGGAAGAGCGTCTTCACTCAGCCTCGCCGATCCCCGGGCGCGGTGGAGACCAAACCAGCCGTCGGCGACACGCGTGGGTCCGAGGACGAAGACCAGCGACCCGTTCCCACGTTCGCCCGCACCAGCGCTCCCAGAATCTGACGCCGAACGGCGTCTCCGACTGTCGGGTCTCCTGCTCGAAGGTCGCGTCGCTGAGCTCGAGCATGCTTCGACTCTACAGGCGCCCGCGTAGCGCCCGAATGCGCAGGGCCGGCACCTGCCAGATCGCCTCGGCGACGATGCCACGGCTCATCTTCGAGCCCCCGTGCTCGCGGTCGGCGAAGGAGATCGGGATCTCGACGACGCGGAAGCCGGCGCGCAGCGCCCGGTAGGTCGTCTCGATCTGGAACGCGTAGCCGCGCGAGACGATCGCCTCGAGGTCGAGCGTCTCGAGCACCTCACGGCGGAAGCACTTGAAGCCGCCGGTGAGGTCGCGGACGCCGACCCCGAGCAGCAGGCGCGCGTAGAGCGACCCGCCCGACGAGACGAGCCGCCGCACCCGGCCCCAGTTGGCGATCGAGCCGCCTTCGACGTACCGAGAGCCGAGCACGAGGTCGGCCTCGGCCGCCGCGGCGATCAGGCGGGGCACGTCGTTCGGGTCGTGCGAGAAGTCGGCGTCCAGCTCGAGCACGAGCTCGGCGCCGTCGGCGAGGGCCCGGCGGAAGCCGGCGAGGTAGGCGGGCCCGAGGCCTTCCTTGCGCGGCCGGTGGAGCACCGCGACGTGCTCGAGCTCCGCGGCCAGCGCGTCGGCGAGCTCGCCCGTCCCGTCCGGCGAGTTGTCGTCGATCACGAGCACCGAGACGTCCTTGTCCGCGAGCGCGCGGAGCATGCGCTCCAGGTTCTCGCGCTCGTTGTAGGTCGGTAGGCAGACGACCGCCTTCA
>JAWVDY010000034.1:0-3757 GCA_033856995.1 Gaiellaceae bacterium | reverse complement strand
TTCGAGCCGATGTTCGGCTCCGAGCTCGAGTTCTATTTGTTCAAGGAGTCGTACGCCGAGGCGCACGACAAGCACTACCGCGACCTGACGCCCTCGGTGCCTTACATCCTCGACTACCACGTGCTCGCGACCACGTTCGACGAGCCGCTGATCCGGGAGATCCGCAACGCCATGCACGGCGCCGGGATCAAGGTCGAGAGCTCAAAGGGAGAGGCCTGGCCCGGCCAGCAGGAGATCAACTTCCGCTACGCCGACGCGCTGACGATGGCCGACAACCACGCGATCTACAAGAACGGAGCCAAGGAGATCGCGCAGCAGAACGGCTGCTCGATCACCTTCATGGCCAAGCCCGACCACTCCTGGATCGGCAGCTCCTGCCACGTTCACGCGAGCCTCTGGCGCGACGGCGAGAATGCGTTCGCCGAGGAGGGCGAGCTCTTCGACCGCTTCCTGGCCGGCTGGATCGCGTGCACGAAAGAGCTCGCGCTGTTCCTGGCGCCGACGATCAACTCGTACAAGCGGTACGCCGCCGGCTCCTGGGCGCCGACGTCGCTCGCCTGGGGCCGCGACAACCGCACGTGCGGGTTCCGCATCGTCGGTCACGGCGGCGGCCGGCGGGTCGAGACCCGCATCCCCGGCGGCGACGCCAACCCGTACCTGGCCTTCGCGGCCCTGATCGCAGCCGGGCTCTACGGGATCGAGTACGAGCTCGAGCCGCCTCCCGCGCTCGAGGGCAACGCGTACGAGTCGGACGCCGAGCGGTTCCCGAGCACGCTCCGCGAGGCGGTCGACGCGCTCGAGAACGGGACGATGGCGCGAGCGGCGCTCGGCGACGCGGTCGTCGACCACTACCTCAACTACGGCCGCGTCGAGCAGCGGCTGTTCGACGAGGCCGTGACCTGCTGGGAACGCGAACGGCTCTTCGAGCGCGGATGAGACCGCTCGTTGGGATCACGACCTACGTCACGCCCGCGAGGTTCGGTTCGTGGGAGGAGCTGACGGCGCTCGTGCCGGCCGACTACGTGCGCGCAGTCGAGGGCGCCGGCGGGCGCGCGCTGCTCGTTCCGCCGAGCGACGACGGCGTCGAGGAGACGCTCGAGGCGCTCGACGGTCTGATCTTCTCCGGCGGCTCCGACCTCGACCCCGGGACGTACGGCCAGGAGGCGCACCCGGAGACGAAGGGCGTCGTCGAGGAGCGCGACCGGGCGGAGCTCGCGCTCCTGCAGGCAGCTCTCGCGCGCGACATGCCCGTGCTCGCCGTCTGCCGCGGGTCGCAGGTGCTGAACGTCGCCCTCGGCGGCGACCTCGTCCAGCACCTGCCCGACGTGGTCGGCGACGAGAAGCACAAGCACACGCCGGGCGAGTACGCCGACCACGAAGTTGACGTCCTCCCGGAGACGCGGCTCGGGGCGCTGCTCGGCGACCGCGCGCCGGTCAAGTCGCACCACCACCAGGGCTTCGGGCGGCTGGGCTCGGGCCTGCGCGAGTCCGCGCGCGCCGACGACGGAACGATCGAGGGGCTGGAGGATCCCTCGCGCCGCTTCGCGCTCGGCGTGCTCTGGCATCCCGAGGCGGGCGAGGACATGCGGCTCTTCGAGGCGCTCGTCGAGGAGGCGCGCCGCTACAGCGAGGAGCGATCGTGAGCATCACGGTCGTCAATCCCGCGACCGAGGAGCCGATCGCCGAGCTCGACGAGGCGGGTGTCGAGGAAACCGACGCGGCGGTTGCGCGAGCGCGGGAGGCATTCCCGGCCTGGCGGGCGGTCGCTCCGGCCGATCGCGCTCGGCTGCTGAGACGCCTCGCGAGCCTCGTCGAGGAGCATGCCGAGGAGCTGGCGCTGCTCGAGACGCGCAACGTCGGGAAGCCGATCTCCGACTCGCGCGGCGAGGTCGGGATGGTCGCCGAGGTCTTCCACTTCTACGCGGGCGCCGTCGACAAGCACCACGGCGAGACGATCCCGGTAGCCGGGGGCGTCGACCTCACCTTCCACGAGCCGCTCGGGGTGGTCGGCTTGATCGTGCCGTGGAACTTCCCGCTCAACATCTCGAGCTGGAAGCTCGGCCCCGCGCTGGCCTGCGGGAACGCCGTCGTGCTCAAGCCTGCCGAGCTGACCCCGCTCTCGGCGCTACGGCTGGCGGAGCTGGTGCTGGAAGCCGGAATTCCCGAGGGCGTGGTCAACGTTCTGGCCGGGCCCGGTCGCGTGGTCGGGCAGCGGCTGGCCGAGCATGCCGACGTCGCGAAGATCGGGTTCACCGGGTCGACGGAGGTCGGGCGCGGCGTGATGCAGGCCGCGGCCGGGACGATCAAGCGCGTCACGCTCGAGCTCGGCGGCAAGTCCGCGAACGTCGTGTTCGCCGATGCCGACCTCGAGCGCGCCGCCGCCGCGGCGCCGTCCGCCGTCTTCGGCAATGCCGGCCAGGATTGCTGCGCGCGGTCCCGGATCCTCGTCGAGCGCTCGGCGTACGACCGGTTCCTGTCGCTGCTCGTCGACGCTACCGCCGCCGTTCGCGTCGGCGATCCCGAGGACGACGCGACCGAGATGGGTCCGCTGATCTCGGCCGCCCAGCGCGAGAGCGTGTCGTCCTACGCCGACGACGGCGCCGTCTATCGCGGGGACGCACCCGACGGTGCCGGCTTCTGGTTCCCGTGCACGCTTGTCGAGGCATCGAACGACGATCGCGTGGCTCGCGAGGAGGTGTTCGGCCCGGTCGCCGCTGTCATCCCCTTCCAGGACGAGGCCGACGCGATCCGGATCGCGAACGACACGCCCTACGGCCTGTCCGGGTCGATCTGGACCGAGAACGGCGCGCGTGCGATGCGCGTCGCCCGCGCGCTCGAGACGGGCGTCCTCTCCGTCAACACGAACACGTCCGTTCGGCCCTCTACTCCCTTCGGCGGCTTCAAGCAGTCCGGCTTCGGCCGCGAGCTCGGCATGCACGCGCTCGAGGGCTACTCGGAGATCAAGAACGTGTTCGTCTCCACCGACTGATGGGGCGGCTCGACGGAAAGGTCGTCGTGATCACCGGCGCGGCCGGCGGGATCGGGCGCGAGGCGGCGGTGCTCTTCTCGGAGGAAGGCGCGGCGGTGTGTGTCGCCGACGTCAGCGTCGAGCACGGCGAGGCGGCCGCGGCGGCCTGTAGGGAGGCGTTCTTCCAGCAGGTGGACGTGACCGATCCGGCCAGCGTCGAGGCGATGTACGCGGCGGCAGCGGAGCGCTACGGCGGCGTCGACGTGCTCTACAACAACGCCGGGATCATGCCGCCCGATGACGCCTCGGTGCTCGAGACCGAGCCGGACGCCTGGGACCGCGTGATGAACGTGAACGCGAAGGGCGTGTTCCTCTGCTGCAAGCACGGGATCCCGCACCTGCTCGAGCGCGGCGGCGGCTCGGTGATCAACGTGGCGTCGTTCGTCGCTCTGGTCGGGGCAGCGACCTCGCAGATTGCCTACACGGCCTCGAAAGGCGCGGTGCTGTCGCTGACGCGAGAGCTCGCGGTCGAGTTCGCACGTCAGGGCGTGCGGGTGAACGCCCTCTGTCCGGGCCCCGTCGAGACCCCGCTCCTGCTCCGTCTCTTCGAAGACGACCCCGAGGCCTACCAGCGGCGGCGCATCCACCTTCCGATGGGCCGACTGGCGAAGGCGCAGGAGATCGCGAACGGGGCGCTCTTCCTCGCTTCGGACGAGTCCTCGTACGTGACCGGGACGACCTTCCTGGTAGACGGTGGTCTCACCGCTGCCTACGTGACACCTGAGTAGG
>JAWVDY010000033.1:0-32132 GCA_033856995.1 Gaiellaceae bacterium | reverse complement strand
CGTTTCCTGAAACGCGGATCGCTGGGCGCGTAAATCCGCTGCATATGGGGCAAACGGCCGCTACGGGTCGGTGCGACGCCGGCCGCGACCGCCAAGGTCTCGGTTCGACTCCATGTCGAACCACATCGCGAAGAGCGTGAACTGCGAGCCCGAGATCAGCAGCAGCGCGACCAGCACGATCGTGGCCGGGGTGATCGGGTTGCCCATGATCCGCAGCACGAGCTCGGCGATGCCGAGCGCGAAGCCGATCAGAGTGGCCAGTATTCCGAGCGCGTAGAAGAAGACGAGCGGGTGGAAGTCGCGGATCACGTACTTCTCGCGCATCCGCCAGAAGAAACCCTTCACGAGCAGCCACGAGATCGTCGGGATCACCTTCCGCAGCCTGATCCCGGAGCGCTC
Source organism: Gaiellaceae bacterium (assembly GCA_033856995.1). Taxonomy (GTDB): domain Bacteria; phylum Actinomycetota; class Thermoleophilia; order Gaiellales; family Gaiellaceae; genus AC-32. The sequence continues at coordinate 31,733 of JAWVDY010000033.1, read as the reverse complement.
GCCGACGCCGTAGATCGGCCGTGACGGGTAGTCGCGCACCCGCGCGTTCCAGACGTTGAGGTGCACGAGCAGGTCGTTCGGGAAGCCGTAACGCTTGTAGATGCGGTCGAGGTCCAGCAGCTCGAGGTACGAGAGCGAGATCGCCGTGTAGCCGGACTGCGAGTCGGCGATGTGCCAGTAGCCGGACGCGATCTTCGTCAGCATGCTCAGCACCGCGTTGCCGAGGTAGCGGTAGCGCGGGATCACGTCCCACGCCTGGCCGGTGAAGAGGCGGTTTGCCTTCGCGTAGTCGACGTCGCCACGCGCGACGGCGCCCGCGAGCATCTCGAGATCGCCGGGGTCCATCTGCGCGTCGGCGGCCATCACCGCGGTGACGTCGACGCGGTCGGCGAGAGCGCGCTGATACCCGGTCACGATCGCGCCGCCGACGCCGAGGTTGCGCTCGTGCTCGATCAGCTCGACCCGCGGATCGGCCAGCGCGCGCACGGCGCCGACCGTGTCGTCGCTCGAAAGGTCGTCGACGACGTAGATGCGATCGACGAACGCGGGGATCCCGCGAATCGTCTCCGCGATCAGCTTCTCCTCGTTGTGCGCGGGGACGACGACCGACACCCGCTTTCCGTCGAGCACGGTTTGGAGGCTACGAGCGGGAGCGGACGGCCCGCGAGACGGGCTCGAAGAGCAGCGCGGCGATTCCGCCGAGGATCAGGCCGATCAAGGCCGAGACGACGAGCGTGTTGCGGCGGCTGCGCGCGGTCGTCTTCGTGGCGGCCGCGAGGCTCGTGATCTGAGGCGCCTCCACGTCCTTCGCGAGCGCGAGCTGCTGCTGGTTGGTAGTGAGCTGGTCGGTGGTCGTCAGCAGTTGCTGTTGCAGGCCGTTGTTCTGGCCGAGCGCGATCAGCTCCTCGATCGTCGACAGACCCGAGCCGTTGCTGAGCGCGGCCTGCTGCACCTTGAGGTTGGTGTTCAGCGTCTTCAGCGCCGCTTTCTCCTGGTCGACCTGCTGCTGCAGGTAGGTGATCTTCGTCTTTGAGTAGCCCGCGAGCGCATCCGAGAAGACAACTCTCCGTGCGAGGTCGTTCGCGGCACGCGCCACCGACCGGCGAGCGTGGCCGGTGACGATGATCGCCACGAGCGGGTTCTGCCCGAGCCGCGAGATGTTTCCCGTCACCGCCTGCGTCGAGATGCGCCCGCGGAGCTGGCCCGGTCGTAGACCCGAATCGCGCGCGACAGCCTGGATCGTCGACTCGGCCGTGACGATCTCACGCACGGTCGATGGGTTCGTGTTCTGGCTCTGCACCTGCACGCCACCCTGAGAGAGCGGCTGACCGAGATAGACGACCGCTTTCGCCTTGAAGACTTGCGCCCCACCGAGCGAGATCAGGTAGCCGATCACGAGCCCGGCGGCGAGACCGGCTAGCGGCAGCCACCAGTGGGTGGTGATCGTGTCCCAGTAGCGGCGGAGGTCTACGTCGCGCTCGGCGTCCAGGTCAGGCGTGTCTTTGTGGTTCGCCATCGGCGGGTGAGCCTACCGTCGCAGGCGGGGCGCGAGGGCGAAGATCCGCGCGTAGCCGATGAGATACAGTCGCCGGCGGTCGGAGATGACGGCCGCGTACGCGCCGCGCCTGAAGCTCCAGAGCAGCTTGCCGCTGTGAGGGTCGAGGCCGTACGTGCGGCCCTTCAGCGACGAGACGTAGACGACGCCGTTGATCACGATCGGCGAGCCGGAGATCGGTCCGTTCGTCCTGTACTTCCAGCGGATGTCACCGGTCGCGGCGTCGAAGCAGATCAGGTCGCCCGTGAAGGAGCCGGCGTAGACGCGCTCCTGGTAGATCGCGGGCGACGAGTAGACGTAGCCGCCGGTCCCGTGCGACCAGCGCAGCTTTCCGCTCGTGGCGCCGAACGAGTAGACCTTGCCGTCGGTGGAGCCGATGTAGACGCGGTTGTAGGCAACCGCCGGAGTCGCGTAGAAGGTGCCGCGACTGCCGAGCCGCTGCTGGGCGGTGGCTCGCCAGAAGAGCTTGCCGGTGCGCGCGTTCAGCGCGTAGACGTGGTGGTCGTAGGAGCCGAAGTAGACCCGGCCGCCCGCGTAGGCGACCGCGTCCTTGATCTTGTTGCCCGCCTGAAAGGTCCAGCGCGTCGCGCCCGAGGCGGCGCTGAGCGCGTAGACCTTCCCGTTCCAGTCGCCGACGTAGACCACGCCGTCGAGGACGAGCGGCGACGACTCGCTCGGGCCGATGTGCAATCGCCAGCGCAGCTTGCCCGTGTCCGCGTTGATGGCGACGACCTCACCGTCGAGCCCCGCGCGCGTCGCGTTGCAGGGCGGCTTGTTCATGAAGGTCATGTAGACGGTGTGGTTGTCGACCGCGGGCGACGCGGCGGTGCAGCGGTTGGCCCGGTAGGTCCAGCGCACCTTCACGCGCTTCGTGTCGAGCGCGAAGAGCGTGCCGTCCGAGTTCGCGAAGTAGAGCCGACCGTACGCGGCCGCGGGCGGGAACTCGACCAGCGAATGTGCGCGAAAGAACCACAGCGGCTTGTACGGCGGCTGGACGAGCATCTTCTCCGCGTTCGCCTGGCGCGAGGGGTCGAAGCGGTACATCGGCCAGCGGATCTTCGCCGTCGGCTTGGGCGGCGGCGGTGCGGCCTGCGTGGTGACGAACTCCTGCGTCGAGGAACCGCGGATGTCGTGGCCCTGCTGCTTGCGGTAGAGCCCGAAGGCGACGAGCCCCGCGGCCACGAGGATCACGAACGCCACCGCGGCGAAGAAGACCCGCTTCATCGGCGGCGGCTCTTCGGCGCCATCGCGTACAGGCGCGAGAAGCCGTGCAGGAGCAGGAGGCGCCCGTTGCCGGCAACCGGCACGAAGGCGCCGTCGGGCCAGCGCAGCACCTGTTTGCCGGTGCGGGCGTTGAGGCCGTAAATCCGGTGGTGGCGGTCGGCGAAGTAGACGACGCCGTCGATGACGGTGGCCGCCCCGCCGATCGCGGCGCCGCTCGAGAAGCGCCACAGCACCGAGCCCGTGCGCGCGGAGAGGCAGTAGAGCGAGCCGTTGTAGGAGCCGATATAGACGCGGCCGTTCCAGATCGCGGGCGAGGCGTAGACGTAGGTGCCGGTGCCGAGCGACCACAGGCGGGAGCCATACGTCGAGAACGCGGTCAGCGAGCCGCCGGTGGAGGATGGGACGAAGACGCGGCCGCCGGCGGTCGCTGGCGTTCCGTAGACCCGCCCGTTGACGGAGCCCGACCAGCGCAGGCCGCCGTTCGCCGGCGAGAGTGCGAGCAACCGTCCGCCGTAGTCGCCGATGAAGACCGTGCCGCCGGAGTACGAGGCGCTCGAGGTGATCTTGGCGCCCGAGCGGTACGTCCAGCGGGCGCGGTGCGTCTTCAGGTCGAGCGCCCAGACCGTCCCGCTCCAGTCGCCGAAGTAGTCGACACCGCCCAGCACGAGCGGCGAGGACTCGATCGGCGCGCCGGTGCGGTAGCTCCAGCGGATCCGCCCGTTGTGGCGGTCGAGCACGTAGACGTGGCCGTTCATCGCGTGCACGACCACGTCCTGGCCGACAACAGCGGGCGACGAGGCCATGATCCCGCCGAGGTCGCGGCGCCACACGGTCTTGCCGTTGCGCATCGAGTAGGCGCGCACGCTCGCGTGGTAGTTCGCGACGAAGACGACGTCCGCGTCGACCACGGCCGGGAACTCCATCAGGCCGCCGACGGCCCGGCTCCAGATCTCCCGGAACGGCGGCCGGATCCGGATCGACGGCTGCGACTGCGTGCGACCGGGCGTCGCGCCGTAGCGCAGCCACTGCAGCTTCGCCTGGTAAACGCGGACGCCGACCTTCGGCCGGTTCCGGAACTGGAGCCGCTGAGTAAAGCCGTCGTAACCGCGCTTCGCAACCCGCACCTGCAGGCGCCGGTGGAGCGCGATCCGGATCCGCGCGACCCCGTGGCCGTCGGTGCGGCCGCCGAAGCGCGAGACGTGGACGAGTGCCCCTTTGACCGGCGCGCCCGTGTCGCCGTCGAAGACGATCACGTGCACCTTCGAGCGTTTCGGCTTGGGTGCGGGCTTCGACTTCTGCGGCGGCTTCAGCGCGGCCGGTGGGGTCTGGGGCTGCTGGGGCTCGGCCTTGCGGTCCGAAGCGCAGCCGGCGAGAAGCAGCGCGAGCACGATCAGGGCGGGCAAGCGCACCCGCCCCAGGCTAGACACACGCACGGTTGGCACGTCGAGCTAGCGCGTGCCTTCGGCCTTCTCCCACATCAGCTGCGTGCCCTCGCGCAGGTAGCGCACGAGCGCGACCATCGTCGCCGCGCTCATCAGGAGGTAGTAGTAGGCGATCCCGGCGCCCGGCACGCGCAGCTTCAGCTTCCCGGCCGCGGCGAGCGCGAGCCACAGAGCCTGCGCCGCGAGGACCGCCTCGTAGACCCGGCCGTCGTCGACGAGGGCGATGCTCGTCGCGAGGAGCGCGACGTGCAGGAACCCGCTCGCGTAGCGCAGCACGCGGTGCGAGATCAGCTCGGCGAGGTAGAGCGGCGGAACGCCGCGCAGTCCGCCCGCCTCGAAGAGGTGCCGCCACGACCACGGCAGCATCCGAACCTTGCGGCGGAACTCGTCCTCGTTGTCGCGGCTCGGCTTCTCGAAGGCCAGCGCCTCGGGCTCGTACACCGCGCGCCGGCCCTTCTGCACCATCAGGTTCGGGAAGCCCTGGTCGTGCCCGAACGGCCACTCCACGTAATCCGAACGGCGTACGGCGTAGATCGCGCCGTTGCCGCCGGTGATCGAGCCAAGAGCCGACTCGCTCTCGCGGAGCCACATCTCGTAGCGCCAGTAGACGCCTTCCTTGTTCGTCCCGTCCCGCCGCTGGAAGCGCACCTGCCCGCAGACGTAGGCGACGTCAGGGTCGGCGAGGTTGCGCACGAGCTTGCGCAGCGCGTCGGGCGCCCAGGTCGCGTTCGCGTCGCCGAAGGCGAGGATCTCGTTGCCAGTCTCGCGAACGGCGCGGTTCAGCGCGGGCAGCTTGCCGCCGCGCTCGCAGCGCAGTAGGCGAACGTGGTCGTGCTCGGCCGCGAAGCCCTCGACGATCTCGTCGGTGCGGTCGCCCGAGGCGTCGGAGGCGACCACGATCTCGAGCTTCTCGGCCGGGTAGTCGAGCTCGAGCAGATTCTGCACCCGCGCGCCGATCACGTCCTCCTCGTCGTGCGCGGGGACGATCAGGCTGACGAGCGGCTCGATGTCCTCCTTGCGAACCGGCTGCGAGCGTACGCGCCGCAGGGCCGCGGCAGCGACCGGATAGCCGACGTGCGTCCAGGCGAGACCGCCCAGGCTCGTCCAGAAGAGCGTCTTCAGGAACACGCCGCGACGCTACCCGCTCGGCGCGCGATAGGCGGGGAAGAAGCCCTCGAAGCCGGCCTCGCCCCCGCTCAGGCTGCGGTAGGCATCCTCGTCGTGGATCGCCTTGCCGACAGCGGCGTCGACGAGGCCTTCCGGGTCGAAGCGGGCCTTGAAGTGGTGCAGCGAGTCCTGCTTGCCGCCGAGGCCGCCGCCGAGGTGGAAGCGCTCGTAGCCTTCTCCCTGCGCCCAGCGTGCGGCCTCGAGCAGCACGAGCGTCGACGCGCCGGTGGAGCGGCCGGAGTCGGTCGTTCCGCTCAAGTGGTAGTGGAGCCAGGGCGGCGAGGCGAGGCAGAGCGCGCTCGCGGCGACCTCGCCGCCGATCGTGGCGTCGAAGCGGACGAGGCCTTCGCCGAGTCGCTCGAGCGCCTCCCAGTAGGCCGGCTCGAAGAAGTAGAAGCCCGAAGCGTTGACCCTGCGCATCGTGTCCTCGTAAAGCTCCACGAACCCGCCGAGGCCCTGGGCAGCGGTGACCGTTGCGCCGGCGTTCTCGGCCTTGCGCACCTTGTTGCGGTGCTTCCAGTGCAGGCCGGCGAGCAGGTCGCGGCCCTCCTCCACGCGCCAGGCGACCGTCTGCGCGAGCTGCTCGACGTAAATCGGCGCCTCTCGGTGGTTCGCGTAGAGCGGGTGGAAGCGGACGAACGTCGTGACGACTCCGCGCTCGCGCGCCCACTCCTCGTACGCGGGCCAGAAACCTCCGTCGCCCACAGGCCCGCCGTAGCCGTACGGGGTGACGACGTCCCGTGGGCCCTCCCGCTCGACGCCTGCGAAGACCGCGCCCTCGTGCTCGAGCAGGAACGGGCGGCCGCGGTCGAGCAGGGCCGCCGCCTCGACGTACGGGCGCCGGTAGTAGGCGTCGAGCCCTTCGAGCGAGTCCCATTCGGCCCGCTCGACCTCCCTCACGGGCGGCTCCGCTTCGCGCGCTCGATGTTGAGCTTGTCCTCGACGGGCTCAGGCTCGGGGCGGCCGAGCTGCGTGAACGTCATCACGACGATCCGCGCGTCGAGCCCGAGCGACCAGTTGTCGACGTACCACGCGTCGAGCCGGAAACGCTCCTCCCACGGGATCTCGTCGCGCCCTTTGACCTGCGCCCAGCCGGTGATCCCGGGCTTCACGTCGAGGCGGCGGCGGTCGCCCGGCTCGTAGTTCGCGACCTGCTCGACGAGGTCGGGCCGGGGGCCGACGATGCTCATCTGACCGCGAAGGACGTTCCAGAGCTGCGGCAGCTCGTCGAGGCTCGTGCGGCGCAGGAAGCGCCCGCTGCGCGTGATGCGCGGGTCGTTCGGCAGCAGTCCGTACGGATCGTCGCTGAGCTGCAGCTCGCGGCCGAGCTCGACCGCGTTCGGGACCATCGTGCGGAACTTCAGCATGGAGAACGGCTTGCCGCCACGGCCCGCGCGGAGCTGGTTGAACACCACCGGTCGGCCGGACTCGAGCAGGATCCAGAGCCCGAGCGCCGCGAAGAGCGGCGAGAGCAGCACCAGCGCGCCGGCCGCGATCAGCCGGTCGAGGAGCGCCTTGACCAGCCTCATCGCGCGATCGCCGCCTCGTAGACGGCCTCGTGCTGGGCGGCCGCTGCATTCCAGGTGAGCGCTTGGCGCGCGGCCTCTGCACCGCGGAAGGCCTCGGCCAGGGCCGGCCCGGAGAGCAGCTTGCGGATCGCGGCGGCGAGGGCGGCCGGATCCTCTGGCGGCACGACCCCGCCCGCTCCGAAGTCGCGGATCGCGTCGGGGAGGCCGCCGACGTCGGTGACCACCGCAGGGCGCCCGTGCCCGAGCGCCGTCGCGAGCACGCCCGAGGAGTCGATCTTCCGGTACGGCAACGCGACAAGCGTAGCCTCCGCCATCAGGCGCGGAATCTCCGCGTCGGGCAGGAAGCCGAGCCGCCACTCGACCCGCTCTGCGATCCCGAGCTCGGCCGCGAGGCGCTGCAGAGGCGCGACCGGGTCGAGCGGGTCGCCGGCAACGACGAGCCGCGCCTGCGGCACGTCCGCGAGCGCGCGCAGGAGCACGTCCAGTCCCTTGTACTCGCGGATCAGGCCGAAGAAGAGGATCGTCGAGCCGCTCGGCGGCGAGGCCTCGGCGCCGCTCTCGAAGACGGGGTGCTGGATGCGCACGAGCCGGTCGCGCTCGACGCCGACCGCCGCGAGCTGCTCGAGCGCGCGCTCCGACTGGACGATCACGCGGTCGGCGAGCGCCAGCGCCTCGCCCCAGGCGCGCGCGTTCTTCGCGCGCCGCGGCAGGACGTCATGGGCGGTCAGGACGAGCGGCCGGTGCAGCCGTCGCAGCCAGCGGATGTCGTACCGCGGGATCGCGAGCCACTGCACGTGCGCCACCGCGGGGTCGAGCGAGCGCACGCGGCGCAGCAACCGCACGACGCTCGGCCCGTACTCGAGCCCCTTCAGCGGCAACCGCAGGCGCGAGCGTGGCGCGCGACGGACGAGCCGCGACGAGAGCGGCAGGAAGAGCTCCTCCCGCCGGTAGCCGTCCGGCGCAGGCGCCTCTCCGTGCGCGAACGGCGAGGTGAGCAGCGTCACGTCGTGACCGCGGCGGGCGAGGGCCGAGGCCAGAGCGTGGTCGTAGGGCGCTGTGAAGCTCGGCGGGTCGAGCAAGGCGACGCGCATCAGGCGAGCTTCGAGCGCGCGTAGGAGAGCACGCCGAGCGCAGGCAGCGGGTCGTCGACCGCGAGCACGCCACGAACCTTGCGCCGCCGCAGGTACGGCGAGAGGAAGGCGCGCGGCGAGAGCTCGCGATCGCGCGCCATCTGCAGCGAGACGGAGAGGTCTTTCGCGAGAAAAGCCCACCAGAGCTCCTGCTGCAGGTCGGCCGGCTCGGGCTCCGGCTTCCCGCAAAGGTCGTCGTACGCGATCCGAGCCATGTCGAAGTAGCGGCTCATCGCGACGCCGGCCCACATCGGCACGCGCGTGTTCACCTCGAGCAGCTTGAACTCGTCGTCGCGGCGGTCGTAGGCGAACTCGACGTGGCCGAAGCCCTTGTAGCCGGAGCTCTCGAGCAGGCGCAGGCCGAGCTCCCGCACGCGGGGCTCCGGGGTCGTGCGGAAGACCGCGCTCGTGCCGAAGTGGACCGGGCCCTGGCGTACCTTCACCCCGGTCGCCGTCGCGAGCGGCCGGCCGCTGCGGCCGACGTAGGCGAAGAGCGACCAGATCTGCTCCTCGGCGTCGGGCACGAGCTCCTGGACGATCGTGTCGAAGCCGCGCTCGCGGGTGCGCTTCCACGCGGCGACGAGCTCGTCGAGCGTCTGCGCGACCATTACCTTCTCCCCGAACGAGCCTGCGAAGTGCTGGCCCTCGACCGGCTTGAGCAGGAACGGCGGGCGCAGGTCGAGTCCCCGCAGCGTCTCGATCGAGTCGGCCTCCACGGTGCGCGGCGCGGCCAGCCCGGCGCGCTCGGCCTCCAGCGGCAGCGTCACCTTGTGGCGCAACCGCCGCGTCACCTCCGGGTCGGTCGGCATCGGCAGCTCGTAGAGCTCGTTGACCTCGTCCCAGTGGCGCAGGACGAGCTCGACGTGGTCGTCGCGCTCCGGCAGCAGCACGGGCCTGACGTCGCCCTGCGCGGCGTGGCGCAACGCTTTCAACACCGCCGCGTCGCCGTCGGCGCGGCCCACGTCGACGAGGTAGCGCGAGCGGGCGCCGAACTCGTGCGGGTGCATCGTGATCCCGGTCACCGGAACCCCCGCGCGGCCGAGGCTGCGCGCGAACGAGAGCCCGGCCCAGAGCAGGCCGAGCACGACGGCCGGCCGCTCAGGCGGCAAGTGCTTCCTCGTACGCCGTGATCGTCGCGGCGGTCACGGCGGGCCACGCGAAGTGCTCGCGCACGCGCTCCCGGCCCGCCTCGCCGAGCCGGCGGCGTAGCTCTGCGTCACCAAGCAGCCGCTCGAGGGCCCCGCGCAACGCGGCGACGTCGCGCGGCGGGACGAGCAGGCCGGTCTCGCCGTCCACCACGAGGTCGAGCAGACCGCCGACCGCGCTCGCGACGACCGGCCGTGCCTGCGCCATCGCCTCGGCGCACGCGACGCCGAAGCCCTCGCGGTGCGACGGAACCGCGACCACGGCGGCACGCTCGTAGAGCGGTGCGAGCTCGTGATGCGGGACCAAGCCGAGCGCCCCCGGGACGCGGTGGCGCAGCGGGCCGTCGCCCGCCACCGTCAGGGTCATCCCTTCGGCCGCCCGCACGAGCTCGAGGATGCCCTTCTCGGGCGACAGCCGCCCGACGAACAGGATCTCCGGCGGCTCCGCAGGCTCGCCGACCCGCTCCGGCAGCTCGACGCCGCTCGGGATCACGCGCACCTCGCGGGCTCCGAGCTCGCGTGCCGCGTCGGCCAGCGCGTTCGAGGCGCAGATGACCAGGCGCGCTCGCCGAAGCACCTGCCGCGCGAGCGGCCGCGCCCGCCGCGCGAGCTCGACGTCGGTCCCCCAGAGCTGGACGACGAACGGCTTCCCGCACGTGAGGGCAACCGCGCCCGCCGGGAGCCAGTGCGCGTGGACGAGATCGGCGTCGCGTGCCGCGCGCCGAGCCGCCTGCGCGAACGATCGGAGCATCGCCGGCACGAGCAACCCGCGCCACGGCTGGCGCTTCAGGTTCCCCATCACGCCCGACCCGTAGGCGATCCCGAAGTGCTGGAACGACGCGGGCGAGACGACGTCCACCTCGACCCCTCTCCCGCGTAGCTGCTCGACCGCGTCGGCGACGAAGTTCCCCGCAGGGTCGCCCTCGTACCGCGGGTACGAGGTCGTCAGCACGGCGACCTTCATCGCCTCGAGAAGACCGCAGGCGTCGCCACCACGAGCATCACGAAGACGTAGAAGTAGAGGAACGGCATCGTCAGGTAGAAGGCATTCGACGCCATCGTCCCGACGAGCGCGGCCGTCATACCCCACGCGAGCGGCCGCAGCCGCGCCGCCACCGGATCGCCCGACGCCGCCAGCGCCCGCCCGAGCTGCCGGGCCACGCCGAGCCGCCTGAACAGCCACCAGAGAAAGACCGCGAAGAGCGCCGTCCCGACGAGGCCGCCCTCGACGACCAGCATCACGTAGTACGAGTGGGGCCCCCAGTTCGTCTTGCCGGTGACGAACTCGTAGTAGACCGAGAAGTTGTTGAACCCGAGCCCGAAGAACGGATGCTGGTGCAGCACCTGCGGGATGAAGTTGTAGACGCTCAGGTGCGCGCTCGTCGAGCTGCCGCCCGTCTGAATCCGCGAGCGGAGCACGACGCTGAAGAAGTGCCGCCGCCGGTAGAGCTCGAAGACGACCGGCAGCGCGACGAGCCCGAGGGGCAGTAGCGCGAGGCGCGAGAAGAGCAGGTGCCGGTAGGGGACGAGCAGCACGAGCGTGCCGACCACGAGGCCGAGGATTCCGCTGCGCGAGAGCGTCGCGAGCTCGACGAGCAGCAGGAACGCGATCAGGACCGCGAGCGGCCGCCGCCACCGATGGCCGCGCTCGAGCCGCAGGTACATCGGCGAGAGGATCAGCAGCGGCAGCAGCAGCTCGATCCCGAGGTGGTTCGGGTCGCCGGTGAGCGCGTTCGGCCGGTAGACGCTCGAGCCGTTAACGGCGCCGTACACGTTGATCTGGCTCGCGCCGTGCGTGAGCGGCTTCAGCACCAACGAATCGAGGTTGTGGCCGGCCTGCGCCGAGAGCAGCTGCAGGATCCCGTAGGCGCCGTTGACGGCGATCCCGCCGAGGAACCAGGCGAGCGTGCGCCAGTAGAACGCGAGCGGCTTGCGCGCGAGGTAGACCACACCGACCACGAGGAACGCGAAGTGCAGCAGCCACTTGGCGAGGCCCTTGACGAACTGATCGAGCGCCTGACTCGTCTCGAGGTTGAAGAAGCCGATCAGGTAGACGAGCAGGAAGGCGGCGAGGAACGCGAGCAACACCGCGGCCGTCCGCGGTGCGGGACGTTTGCGGCGGCCACTGTCGAGCGCGTACGCGAGCAGGAAGCCACCGGCCGCGAGGTCGGCGAGGAAGACCGACCCGGCCACGTTCCACTGCACCTTCGCGAACGTGCAGCAGAAGGCGGCCGCGAAGAAGAGGAACGGGACGAGCCTGCTCTCCCGGCGGTCGGTCATTCGAGGCTCCAGAGCAGCTCCGCGAGCTCCTCCACGCGTGTCTTCCGTGAGAGCTTCTTCCGCTCGCCGTCGCTCAGGTAGCCGTCGCCGAGCTGCCCGGCGCGCCAGCGCGCGTGCAGTCCGCGCAGGGCCTCGCGGATGCCCTCCTCGTCGTCCGGCCCGACGACGACTCCCGCGCCCGTCTCGCGCACGAGCTTCGCGGCGGCGCCGTCGGTCGGCACGGCCGCGAGGATCGGTCGCTCCGCGGCGAGGTACTCGAAGATCTTCCCGCTGGGGACGACCTTGCCGCGGCCCGCCGCGTCGGGCAGCAGGAGCAGGTTCGCCTCGGAGTCGCGCTGCAGCTCGAGCGCGCGGCGGTGCGGGAGGTAGTCGAGCAGCTCGAGCCGGTCGCCGAGGCCGAGCTCCTGCACCCACTCGCGGTCGACCGAGCGGAAGTCACCGACGAACCGGGCGACCACGTCGTCGAGGCCCGAGGACGCGAGCGCGGAGAGGAACGCGCGCGGGTTGCGCTTGCCGAAGAAGCTGCCGGTGTGCGTGATCCGGAAGCGCTCGCCGGGCCGGTACTCGAGACCGGCGAAGTCGTCGAAGTCGCTGCCGTTCGGGATCACGCGCACCTGGCCGGCCGGGTCGAAGGCACGCACCTCGTCGGCGATCGACTCCGAGACGGCGACGACGGCATCGGCCCGCCGCGCGACGAGCCGGACGACCTGCTGGAGCGCCTTCTCCTTCGCCTGGACGGCCTTGCGCTCGAAGCGGCGGTCGGCGTTCTGCACCAGCGAGTCGCGCTGGTCGGCGACCCACGGGATGCCGGCCAACCGCTTGACGGCGGCGCCGATCAGGTTCATCGAGAGCGGCGGGCTGGTCGTGATCACCACGTCGATACCCTCGCTGCGAACGAGGCGGACCGCGGCGGGGATCGCCGTCGGCGCCCAGGTGACGCTCGGGTCGGGCAGGAGCAGCCGGCGGCCGGCGAGCCGCGTCTGCGCGAGCACGAGGTCGAGGCCGGTCAGGCCGCGGAGCTCCTCGGAAGGCAGGCGCGCCTTCGGCCCGAGGTAGCGGGCGCGGTGGACGAACGCCTGGGTAGGCGGCCGCAGGTCGTCGTCCCGGTGCAGCCACTTCGGGTCGTCCGGCGCCAGGACGTGCGTCTCGATCCCGAGCGCGGGCAGGTGCGTCGCCAGCTTCAGCGGCCGCTGGACGCCGCCCCCGCCGGCGGGCGGGTAATACATGGTCACGAGCAGCACTTTCACGGGAGCCGGTACAGAACGTATCGCGAGCCCGCGTAGACGCGCGGCAGCTTGAAGTCCGCAGCGAGGACCCGGGTGCGGTCGACGAGCAGCCAGTGCGCGCCGTAGCGGCGCGCCAGCGAGAGCGGACCGCCGTCCCGGAAGAAGCGTCGCGCGTCCTGGAAACGGGCGGTCGGGCGGTTCGCCTTCGTGTCGGCGACGTGCGAGGTCGGCGCCGCATTCACGTACACCGGCACGAAGGCGGCGAGCTCGTAGGCCGTCAGCGGGTCGGAGAAGACGACGTCACCGACGGGCACGTGCTTGCGGACGGCGGTCACGAGCTTCTGCGGAAGCCCGAGCCGCGCCGCGGGCGCACGAGACCAGTGCGAGTAGCCGTGCACCGCGACCGGGGCGAGGAAGAGCGCGACGGCGACCGCCGCGAGCAGTGGAAGGCCCTCGACCTCCGGGATCCGGCGTCCGGCGAGCGCGGCGGCGACCGCCGCCGCCGCGGTGGCGGCGAAGGCGACCCACGTCAGGGCGCGAGGACCGCCGTCGACGAATCGGTACGGCGCGCCGAAGTCTCCGGGGAAGACGAGCTGCAGCGCGATCCCGGCGGCGAGCGCCACCGGCAGGAGCGCCAAGCGCAGGAATCCCGCCAGCACGAGCGCCCCGCCGACGAGCACGAGCGGCCGCGGCGAGAAGCCGATGATCCTGCGCGCCTGCGAGATCGAGATCGCGTCGGCGAAGTGCGGGAACACGAACGGCAGCAGCGCGATCGCGAAGGTCGCGAGCATCGTCCCGAGCACGAACGCGCCCCACAGGCGACGATGTGCGAAGACGGCGAGCGGCGCCAGCGCGAGCGCCGCCACGGCGATCGCCCCCGCCCGCCCAAAGAGCTCCGGGCCGAGGCGGTAGCTGTGCAGGTCGAAGACGTCGAGCTCCTGGCCGTAGCCGGCGAACGCCCGGCGCAGCTCGGCTTGGCCCGGGCTGTGCGACGCCGTCTCGCGGACGACCGGGAGCAGCCAGAGAACGACGAGCCCTGCAGGCACGGCGATCGCGGCCAGCGCCGCCCCGAGGCGAGCGACGTCGTGCCGTACGTCGAGCACCGCGCGCACGAGGAAGAACCCGACGAGCCCGACCCCGAAGAGCACCGAGTAGCTCGGGTGCACGAGCGTCATCACGGTCGACGCGCCTGCCACCGATGCGAGCAGCGCGGCCGACGGCTCGCGCATGTACGCCAAGACGAGCGCGAGCAGCGCGGGGAGCAAGAGGACGCGCGTGGCTGTCGCGGGGAGCGCGAGCGAGCTGTACGTGCCGCCTTCGCCCGGCGCGAGCCCGAGCAGGGCGAACTCCGCGAGAGCCGCGGCGACTCCGCACCAGCGGGAGCGGAAGAGCGTCGAGCCGGCCTCGTAGACCAGCACGAAGGAGAGCGGCAGCAGCACCGTCGGCGCGTGGAGGAAGGTGGCGGGCGCGCCGACGCCGGCGAGCCGGGCCACCAGCGCCATGGCCGCGTGCCAGAGCGGGAACGCGTAGCCGGGGTGCAGTCCGCCGTCGCGGAACTCGTCGACCGAGCGCAGCGAGAGCGAGTGGAGAGCCAGCAGCTTCTGCACGCGGGCGAGGTGGAAGAAGGCGTCGCCGTCGTAGTGCGAGATCCACCAGAGCGAGATCCCGGCCACGATCCCGAGGACGAGCACGCCGGCGGTCCACGGCGAGGAGCCGACCGGCCGCCGCGCTGCGAACGGCACCGCGGCGACCGCGACCGCCGCGAGGAGCACCAGCGCGAGCCAGAGCGACCCGTGCACGGCGAACATGACCGCCGTCGCGCCGAAGAGCGCGGTCAGGCTCCAGACGAGTGCTCCCGCAAGACCGCGCACGCCGAGCGCCCGGGCGACGAGCGCCCCGGGGAGCAGCAAGCATGCCGTCGCTGCGCCAAGCCGCAGTCCCAGGCCGACGCCCTCGGCGGGCAGCAGCCGAGTGAGCGCCAACAGCACCGGCGCTAGCAGCCACGCGACGAGGCTCATCTGCGCAGCAGCCGCGCGACCTGGACGAGCGCCGGCTTTAAGTCGTCTCGCGCGAAGACGGCGTCCACGTACGGCGGCCGCTGCGGCGCGGGCGACTCGCCGGGGAGCAGCGTGATCGCCCAGCGGGAGCGGCACCCGTTCGCCGAGGCCGGATCGAGACGCTCACCCGTGAGATCGCGGTAGGCGATCAGCGGCAGGTCGACCCCACACGCCGCGGCGAGCCCGTGCCACTGGAAGAGCCGCGGGTTGATCTCCATCAGCTTGTAGGCGCCGTCGCGCGGGTCGCGCTTGAACTCGACCTGCGAGAGCCCGTGGAAGTCGACCGCCCGCAGCAGCTTCAGACCCTGGTCGACGACCTCCTCGACCCAGACCGCCTCGCCGACGCGGCAGGTGCCGACACCAGGCGGCGTCTGCCGCAGCTTCCGCCCGCTGAAGAGGCCGAGCGCCTCGCCGCTTTCGGCCAGGTACGACCCGAGCGTGTAGAGCTCGCCGTCGCCGCCGGGGATCAGCTCCTGCACCATGGACTCGTACGGCTCTGTGTCCGCGTAGGCGCGCTCGACATCGGCGCCGGTCTCGCAGTGGAACGCCTGCTTGCGAAAGCGGCGCTTGAAGCCTTCCGTCGAGGACGGCTTGACGAGCACCGGCAGCCCGAGCTCCTCCGCGGCAGCGCGCGCTTCCGCGGCCGATGTCGGATACGACGTTCGCGGCGCCGGGATCCCGGCCGCCTCGGCCGCCTCGAGCTGCGAGCGCTTGCTCTGGATCTTCGAGAGCACCTCCCAGCGCGGGAACGGGTAGAGAAACTTCCCGTCGAGCCGCTTCGCCCCGCGCCCGATCGCGTTCAGCGACTCGTCGTGGGTGGCGAAGAGCGGCGCCCGCTCCACCTCGAGCCCGGCCAGGAAGTCGACGAACGCCTCCTCGTCCTGCGGGTCCGGCGTCAGTACCGGCTCTGCGTAGCGCGAGCGGAAGCCGAGCGCGCTCGGCCGGTGGTCGAGTGCCAACACGCGCACACCGGCGCGTCCGAGCAAGCGGATCGCAGCGAGGCCGTTCACCCAGCCGACGTCGACGACGACCGCCGTGCTCACTTCGCGAGGAGCTCCTCGACCGACGAGCCCGCGAGCCAGCGCGCGGTCTCGGCGTAGGTGCGGCCGCGGTCGCCGCGAAACGCTAGCCCGCGCAGCCGCAGGGAGACCAGCAGCAGCCGGCGCGCCCGCTCCGCCTCGCGCCGCCCCTGATGCTTGGCGAGGAAGCGCACGTGCCCGCGCACCTGCTCCCGGAACATCGGCCCCCAGTTCTGCTTCGTCGAGGCGCCGCCCACGTGCACGAACTCCGCGTGCGGGGTGAAGAGCACCTTCCAACCCGCCTGCCGAAAGCGGTAGGCCCAGTCGGTCTCCTCGCTGAACATGAAGAAATCCTCGTCGAAGAGGCCAACCGCGTCGGCGGCCTCGCGGCGGACGAGCCAGACCGAGCCCATCAGGAACTCGGCCTCGAGCGGCCGGTCGTACGCGAAGCCCGCCCCGTAGAACGCGTTCAGCGCGCGCGAGCGCGGAGCGAGCTTGCGCAGGAAGAGGTACTCGGTCGCGAGCCGCCACACCGTCGGAAAGCCGCGCACCGAGCGCTGCAGCGAGCCGTCGGGGTAGCGGAGCTTCGGGCCGACTACGCCCGCCTCGTGGTGCTGCTCGGCGAAGGCGACGAGCCGCTCGAGCGCGCCCTCGAGCGCCCAGGCGTCGGAGTTCAGCAGCAGGAACCAGTCGCCGCTCGCGACCCGCATGCCGGTGTTCGAGCCGCCGCCGAGGCCCGTGTTCGCCTGCTCGATCAGCCGCGCCTCGGGAAAGCGCTCGCGCACGAGATCGACCGTGCCGTCGGTCGAGCCGTTGTCGACGACGATCGTCTCGTACCCGCGGACGCTCTCGAGCGCGCGCTCCAACCAGGGCAGCGCGTTGTAGGTGACGACGACGACGGAAACGCTAGGCATTGCGGAAGCCGCGCAGACTCTGCCAGCCGAGCAGCACCGCCCCGGGCACCGACAGGCAGAGCGTCACGACGAAGAACAGGAAGCCGGTCGCGAAGGCCTTGTCCGCGTCGACGCCGAGGTTCCCGAGGAAGCTGACGAAGAAGGACTCGCGCACCGCGATCCCGTTCACCGAGAACGGCACCAGCAGGACGAGGAAGAGCAGCGGCCCCATCACGTAGTACGGCCGCGGCGAGAGGTCGACCCCGACCGCGCGTCCCGCGAGCCAGATCGCGAGCACGCGCACGGCCTGCACCGCCAGCGTGAGCGTGAAGACGCCGCCGAGCAGGCGCGGGTGGCCGCGGTAGGCGTGGATGCCCTCGTAGGCCGCGCGGATCGGGCGCTCGACGCGGAGCAGGCGCAGCAGCGGCACGGACTTCGCGAGCAGCGGGCGGACGCCGCGTGAGAACAGCGCGACGGCGAGCACGATCGTCGCGATCACGAAGGCGCCTTCGATCCAGAGGTACGCGCCCACGTTGTAGCGGCCGATGGCGAGCGCGAAGCCGACGCCGGCGAGCGCGAGCGTGGCCGCACCTCCGAGGGCCCGTTCGAGCAGCACCGAGCCCGCGACCGGGCCGCCCTGTCCAGGATGGCGCTTCGACGTCTCGTAGATGCGAACCGCGTCGCCGCCGACCGCCGTCGGCAGCACCTGACCCGCGGTATAGGCGACGAAGTAGGCCCGCACGAGCCAGCTCAGCCGGTCGTGGAGCCCGCGGGCCGCGAGCAGCCACTGCCAGCGCCAGGCCATCGGCCAGACCGAGCCGACCATGATCGCGACGGCACCGAGGAAGTAGCCGACGTTCGCGTGGGACAGCAGGTGCCACGTGCGAGTGAGGTCGATCTTCCAGACGAGGTATGCCGTGCAGAGGCCGGTGACGGCGAGCGTCCCGGCGAGCCGGAGGAGGCGGTTCCTCAACTGTTACGCGACGTCAGCATCGGCAGTGCCGAAGCGTACGTACTCGGCCGCCGCGGGCTCTCCGAGAGCCGCGTCCAGGGCGAGCGCGTGCACGTCGATGCCGTGCAGGAGGCGGCAGAGCTCCGCCTCTCGATCGCTCACGCGCGTGCGCAGCTCCGCCACGCGCGGGCCGTCGGCGCCGAGCCGCAGCCGCGTCGAGGTGAGCCCGTTCTCGATCCCGAGCGCCTCGGCCGCACGCGCCGCGACGGCCGCGGCGGAGCCGACGCCCAGCAGCGGCTGGAACTCGCCGGCCGTGGAGAAGGCCGTCACCGTCACCTCGGCCGCGCCCGGAGCCTCCTCGGCGAGGCGGCGCCCCTTGCGATCCGGCGCGCTGACGACGCACGGGAAACCCGGAGCGGCGGCTCCGCGGACGAGTGCCCAGCGCGTCTGCGGGACCCGGGCCTCGAGCAGCCGCTCCCGCTGGCGCAGCCGCGACCCCACGAGCACGGCGCTCTCCGGCGAAAGCGGATGAGGCAAGCGGAAGCGCGCGGCGATGCGAGCGGCCGCGCCGGTCGCGGGGCCGTTCGCGATCACGCCGCCGACGCGCGTGGCTTCGGCGAGCCGCTCGAGCGCGGGCTCGTCGTCGAGCCGAAGAATCGCGCGACGCTGCGCCAGCGCAAAGCCGGGCGCACTCGGGTCGGGGTCGACGGCGACCACCAGCAGCCCTCGGGCGCGCGCCGCCGCGAGCAACCCCGCCGCCTGCGCGCCGAGCACCAGGACCCTCACGGTAACCGTCCGTTTGCAGGGAAAGCCGTGAGCCGCGACAATGGCGGGGTGACGGCCATCCTGGCGGAGCGCGTCGAAGAGCTGAGAGCCGACCGAGAGCATGGCGCCAGCTGGATGGCCCGCCGCGCGGTCGAGGCGCTGGCCGAGGTCGCGGAGCAGGAGGCGAGCTCGAGCGAAGCGCTGCTCGCCAGCCTGGTTGCCGGAGGGCGAGAGCTCGCGGGGAGCCGGCCCGGGGTCGGAGCGGTGGCGGGCGCAGTCGGTCGGCTGCTGGCCGCAGCGGCCGGAAGCGCCCAGCTCGAGGTCGAGCAGCTGCGCCAACTGGTGCAGGAGGAAGCCGCGTCGCTCGTCGACGGAAGGCGCCGCGCTGCGGCCTCGATCGCGATCCAGCTGCGAGAGCGGCTGGAAGACGCCGTTGTGCTCACGCACTCCGCTTCGGCAACCGTGCGGGAAGCCCTGCTTCACACACCACCGAGCCGGGTGATCTGCACGGCCTCCGAGCCGCAGGGCGAGGGCCGCGCCTTCGCGGAGGAGTTGCGCGGGAGCGGCCTCGACGTCGAGCTCGTCGAGGACTCGAGCGCGCCGCGCCAGCTGGAGTGGGCCTCGCTGCTGCTCCTCGGGGCCGACACGGTCTTCCACGATGGCACGCTCTGCAACAAGACGGGCACGCGCGCGCTGGCCGAGGCCGCGACCGACGAGAGCGTCCCCACGATCGTGGCGTGCGAGGTCGTGAAGCTGGCGCCGATCGCGGCCGCCGACGCACCGCCGCTCACGGAGAAGGAGTTCGAGCTGACGCCGCCGGACCTGCTCGACTGCGTGCTGACCGAGGAGGGCGCCTACCTCCCGGACGAGATCGGCGCCCTGATCGACCGCACGCCCTTCTTGCGCGAGGGCTACGCGCTACTGGCCCGCTAGCCGCCTTAGCTGACAGCGTCCTCGGGCAGCGGGATCAGGCGCGCACGGTCGCGAATGTCCTGCAGCAGCGTGAGCGCGAGGCGGGCGTCGACGACCGAACGGTCCCACGCCGGGCCGTAGCGGTCGAGCAGCGGGAGCGCGCGCAATGCCGCCCTGCGCGCGTCGAGCGCGCCGAGGAGGAACCGCTTCGCCCGGCGCGTCTGCCCCGTCGCTGGGTCGCGGCGAACGAGCACGACCGCGTGCGCGACGACGGCGCGATACGACCTAGCGCGCCGCAGCAGCTCGGCTTGCGAGAGCCGGCCCAGCCGCCAGTCGCGGAACGCGAGCTCGTAGCCGGTCAGCGCCGCGCTCACCGGCTCGTAGTCGGTCACCAACCGCTGTTGCTCCCGGTCGAGGGCGAGGAACGGCTGCTTCGGGCCGGGCGGCCGCGGCGTGACGTGGCGTTTGCCGTGGCTGCACCCGGCGAGCAGCGCGACCGTCAGGAGGACGCAAGCGCGACAGTAGACTCGACGGCCATGAACGTGCTGGTCACGGGCGCCTCCGGCTTCGTCGGGCGCGCGCTCATCGAGGAGCTTCGTCACGCGAACGGAGCCTACGAGGTTCAACCGCTGGGACGGGAGGACGGCGACCTCGCGGGCGCGGGCGTCGTCGAGGCTGCGATCGCAGAGGCGAAGCCAGATGTGGTCGTCCACGCGGCCGCGCGGATCGGCGTCGTCCGCTCCAACGACGAGCCGGAGCTCGCTCTCCGGTCGAACGTCCTCGCGACGGCGCTCATCGCGCGAGCGGCCTCCGCCCAGGGCGCCCGCCTCGCGTACCTCTCGACTTCGGACGTCTACGGAGCGGCGGTCGCTGCCGACGAGGAGACGCCGCCGGCGCCCGAGAGCCTCTACGCGCTCACGAAGCTCTGGGGGGAGCAGGCGGCCGCGCTCTACGCGCCTGAAGGGCTGACGGTGCTCAGGCTCGCGAACCCCTACGGGCCCGGCGTCGACGCGGGCCAGAGCAAGGGCGCGCTGCCGACGATGCTGCGGCAGGCCGAGGCGCAGGAGCCGATCCCCGTCTTCCGCGGCGAGGCGCGCACGTTCTGCTGGATCGGCGACGTCGTCCGTGCGATCAGGCTCGTGCTGGAGGCGGAGGCAACGGGAACGTTCAACGTCGGCGCCGACGGAGAGGCGGTCTCGCTCGCCGACGTCGCGCGCCTCGCCTGCGAGCTGACGGGCGCGCCGCAAGACTTGATCGAGGAGGTCGAGCCGCCGCCCGGCCGAGTGATGACGCGGATCTCGATCGAGCGAATGCGCGGGCTCGGCTGGCGGCCCGAGGTCTCGCTGGACGAGGGCATGAGGCGACTGCTCGAGTCGCTGCGCGCCGCCGCCACCGCCTAAGTAGATGCCCCGCGCCTTCGTCCTCACCGGGGGATCGCGCTCGCAGCTCGGCCTGCTCGAGCAGGCACGCGCGCTCGGCCACGAGGTCTGCGTCGTCGACGGCTCCCCAGACGCGCCGCTGCTCGCCGACGCCGATCACCGCATCGTCCGCAGCTTCACCGACGTGAGCGGCGTGATCGCCGACCTCCAGGCGCAGGCGATCGAGCCGGTCGCCGTCGCGACGATGGGCTCCGACCAGGCGGTGCTGCCGACCGCGCAGCTGGCCGAGCGGATCGGGCTGCCGGGGCTGCCGGTCGAGACCGCCCGCACCGTCGCCGACAAGCGCCGCATGCGAGCCGCCTTCGACCGCAGGAAGGTGCGCTGCCCCAAGGGCCGCGAGGCGACGACCTTCGAGGAAGCCGAGCAGGCTTTCCACCAGCTCGGGCCGCCGGTGGTTGTGAAGCCGGTCGACGGTTCAGCCCAGCGAGGTGTCACCGAAGTGCGAGAAGAACGTGAGCTTTCGGACGCGGTCGACCGCGCGCTCGCGGCCTCGCGCACAGGCGCGCTCGTGCTCGAGCAGTACCTCGACGGCGACGAGTTCACGGTCAACGGCTTTCTGCTCGAGGGTCAGTACTTCCCGATGAGCGTCACGCGCCGGTTGCTGCACCCGCCGCCGCCGCTCGGCGTCTGCGTCGCGCACCGCTACCCGTCGCTGCTGAAGAACGAGGCGCCGCTCTTCGAGCTCGCCCATCAGGCGAGCCTCGCCGTCGGGCTCCACACGGGCCCGTCGTACGTCCAGGTGCGCATGCGCGACGGACAGCCGTGGGCAATCGAGGTCGGCGCGCGCCTCGGCGGTGGCAAGGACGCCGAGCTGGCCAAGCTCGTCACCGGCTTCGACGCGATCCGGGCGAACGTGCTCTGGACGCTCGGCCAATTGCGGCGCGAAGACCTCGAGCCCGGTGAGCCGCGGGCCCAGGTCGGCCAGGTGCGCTTCGTCGTGGCCCCGCCGGGCCGGATCGTCCGGCTCGACACAACCCCGGCGCTCGCGCTCGAGGGCGTCCACGAGGCCGGCTGGTATTGGCGCGAAGGGATGACACTGCCGCCGTTGACCTCCGGCGCCGAGCGGCTCGGCTACCTGCTGCTGACTGCGTCCGGCGAGGACGAGCTCGACGCGCTCACCGACCGCGCGCTCGCGGCGCTCGACGTCGAGATCGTGGTCGAGAGCGCCTTCGTTTGAAGGTTTTACATTCGCCGATCAACGTCGCGGGCGGGCCGGGCGCGATCTCGGCCGGCCTGCGAGAGCTCGGCGTCGAGAGCACGCTGCTCGTCTTCAACGAGCGGCCGTTCGAGCGCGGCTTCGACGTCAACCTCGAGCTGCGCGACACGAGCCGGCTGAGCTCGGTTCCCTTCAACCTGCCGAAGCAGCTGCAAGCGCTCGCCTGGGCGCTGCGGCGGTTCGACGTCTTCCACTTCCACGCGGGCCTGACGCTCGCGCCCGAGCGGATCACGCTGCCGGCGCTGCGAGCGGCGCGGAAGGGCATCGTCTTCCAGTCGTGGGGCTCCGACCTGCGCGGTCGCAGCGCGGCCGACGTCTCGTACCTGCGAAGCGCGGGCGCGGTGATCGTCGGGAGCTACCTGACGCGGAGGCTGTCCCCGCGCGGGCCCTGGCCCAACTACGACGTCGTGCCACCCGCACTCGTGCTCGACGACTGGCAGCCCTCGCCCGTGGAGCCCGGCGAGGCGCTGCGGGTCGCGCACGCGCCGAGCAAGCGCGCGGTGAAGGGAACCGACGCGGTGCTGGCGGCGGTCGAGTCGCTCCGCGCCCGCGGTGCGCCGATCGAGCTCGACCTGATCGAAGGCGTCCCGAACCGGGAGGCGCGCCTGCGCTACGCGGCGGCAGACGTCGTCGTCGACCAGCTCCGGATCGGCTGGTACGGCATGTTCGCAATCGAGTCCATGGCGCTCGCAAAGCCGGTCGTCGTCCACCTCGACGAGGGTGCCGCAACCGAGACGGAGGAGGCGTTCGGGCTCGAGCTCCCGCTCGTGCGCGCGGACGAGAGCAACCTCGAAGACGTTCTCGCCGGGCTCGTCGAGAACCGCGGCGAGCTACCCGAGCTTGGCCGCCGAAGCCGCAACTACGTCGAACGCGTCCACGCGCACACGGCGGTCGCGCGGCGCGTGCTCGACATCTACGAGCGCGTCATGCCCATCAGCTCGTAGAAGCCGATCGGCGACCACGAGAAGCCGCGCACGCCCGGTGCGAGCCGGTAGTGGTCTGTCGGCGTGTAGACCGGGATCGCCGGCACCGCGTCGTGCAGCTTCTCGACGAGCCGCCGCTCGATCTGCCAGCGCGCCCGGTCGTCGAGGTTGCGCACCGCCCGGCCCATCAGCGCGTCGTAGGAGGGATCGCACCAGCGCGCGACATTGAAGGCGCTGCCGCACGGGAAGAGGTCGAGCAGGTTGTAGGGGTCGAAGACCTTCGGGCTCCAGCCGAGCAGCACCAGGTCGCTGTGCAGCGCGAGCAGCTCCCGAACCGTCGCGACCGGCCGGAACGAGAGCGTGATCCCGAACCCGCTCAGCTGCTTGCCGTTCCGCCGCAGCTCCGCCGCGATCTTCGAGCCGCCGAGGTCAGCGGTCGCCCACGCGAGCGACAGCCGCAGCGGGCCCGGTGCGCTCTGCAGCAGCACGGGCGCGTGCGAGTCGACGGTTCCGGCACCGGGCATCGCGGGGGAGATCAGCGATGACGGCGCGGTGTCGAGGTCGAGGTGCGTCACGACCCAGGCGACGTACTGCCTGGCCGCGAGGCTCGCGAGCGCCGAGTCCTTCGTGGCGAGCCAGAGCAGCCCGGTGGCGAGGGTCGGCAGGTCACGCGTGCCGGGCGGTGCGCCTCCGACGGTGTCGATCCACGGCAGGCCCGGGCCGGCGAGCCCGCGCGGCAGGGCCGCGTCGGCGCCCTTCGGCGAAGCGGTCAGGACCAGGCGGCTCGGCTCGACGGACGACGCGTTCCAGTAGTTGAAGTTCCGCTCGAGCACGAGCTTCTTCGCCGTGCGGGAGGCGAGGCGGAACGGGCCGCTGAAAGCCGTCGGGCGCGGCGGCTGCGGCATCGCCACCGGATAGGCGACGAGCTCGTCGAACCAGGGGACCGGATGCTGGAGCGTGACGCGCAGCGTGCGGGCGTCCGGCGCCTCGACGCCGAGACCGCCCGTCCCGGCCGCGTGCAGGTGGCGTGCGCCGCGGACGATGCCGAGATCGGGACCGGCGTACGGCGCCCCGGTCTTCGGCGCGAGCGCGTGCAGCCAGGCGCGCCGGAAGTCGGCGGCCACGATCGGCGTGTCGTCGCTCCAGCGGACCCCTTTGCGCAGGTGGAAGGTCCAGACGAGGCCGCCCTGCTCGACGTCCCACGACTGAGCCAGGTCCGGCTCGACGCCGCTCGGGGTGAAGCGTGTCAGCCCTGCGTAGAGCTCGTGCGCGACGTTCAGCGAGGGTAGATCCAGGGCCGTCGCGGGGCCGAGCGTCGCCGGCACGAGCGGCAGCGCGAGCTTCAGCTCGAGGTGCGAAGGCTTCGGCGCCGAGCCGCCGCAGCCGGCCAGCGCCAGCGCGGCGACGAGCGCTACCCCACGAACCTTCGCCATACGTTGTCGAGCAGCTTGTACGTGATCCCGCGGCCCATCCGCAGGAAGGTGTAGTTGCCGGTCGCGAAGACCTGCCCGCGGCCGGCGCGCGACCAGACCATCGCCGAGTGGATCACGCCGCGCTTGCCGCGGATGAGCGCCTCTG
This sequence comes from Gaiellaceae bacterium, assembly GCA_033856995.1. Taxonomy (GTDB): domain Bacteria; phylum Actinomycetota; class Thermoleophilia; order Gaiellales; family Gaiellaceae; genus AC-32. The sequence continues at coordinate 7,281 of JAWVDY010000033.1, read as the reverse complement.
CGGCCACGACGTGGTCGTGCGGCGTCAGCTCGGGATCTGTGCGGTCGCTCTCGCTGGCGGCCACGCCGAACGCCTGACCGGGCCCGATCCCGGTGCCGCGGAAGAGCCAGCGGACGCGGTCGTAGTCGCGGCCGCTCGCGGCGACGTACGGCGCGGCGCGATCCTTCGGAAAGCAACAACCGTCGTAGCCGACCCCGGCCAGGGCGAAGTCGGAGCGGCCCTCGCGCGCGTCGTAGTCGGTCAGCACCACGGCGTTCTGCTCGCGGTCGATCCGCACCTGCCGGTAGAACGGGTTCGCCTGCAGGAACACGAGCCCGCCCCCACCGTCGCGGAAGCGCTTGAGCAGGTCGTAGGTCGCCGGCTCGTAGTACTCGGTGTGGCCCGGGAAGACGATCGCCGCGTAGCGCCGCAGCGTCGAAAGCGGCAGCCTGCCGAGCTCGACGTCGGTGATGTGCTGGGTGCGGACGGAGCGCGAGCAGAGCCAGCGCGAGAACGGGACCGCCGCCTTGTGGTCGTCCTCGACGCCGGCGCGCAGGATCGGTCCCTTCAGCGAGACCCGGCGCTGGCGCCAGAACTGGTACCAGCTGTCGGGGATCCCGTTCAGGTCGGCGTCGTAGGCGTTGTAGGCGCGCCACGTGAGGTAGGGCCAGACGACGAGCGCCGTGTGCGGCCGCGGCCGGTCGAGCGGCGCCGCGTCGCGAACGACCACCGGCGCGCGGAACTCGTCGCCCTGGTCGTCTCCGGCGACCGCGTGGTAGAGGCCCGGCGCCGCACCGAGCGGGATCCGCCGCTCGATGAGAACGGACGACTCGCCTGTGCAGTCCCGTTCGAGGCTGACGTCGGCCCGGCCACGGTCGGCGGAGACGACGAGCGGCACCTGCTCGGCCTGGCGATAGCTCCGCGTCGAGTCGACGAACGCGGCCAGCCGCTCGACGCGGACGACCCTCGGGCTCGCCGCGCAGCCGGAGCGCCGCCAGTCCGGCCGCAGCACGCTCCGCTCGGCCGCACCGGGCCTGGCCACCCCGCGCGCGGGCAGCAGCCGTCCCGAATCCTTGTAACAGACTGTTACTACATAGGAGCCGTCGCCGAGCTTGCCGCCGGTCGCGGTCGTGCCGTTCCAGCTCACCTCCGGGCCGCGCGCCGAGAGGCCCGTCCGGATCCGCTTCCAGCCCGAGAGCCGGCCGCCCCAGGCGTAGACGCGCAGCCCGACGAGCGCGCCGACGGGAGCGTTCGTCCGCACCGTCAGGGAGTCGTTGACCCCGTTCCCGTTCGGGCTGATCACGGCCGGGCTCAGCGAGACGAGCCGCAACCCGGGCGCCGAGCGAGCGGCTGCACCCGGAACGACCGCGACGAGCAGGACCGTCGCAGCGAGAAGGAGTTTCACGCCCCGGTGGCGAGGCTCTGCACGGGCTGCCGCTCGCGGTACCACGCGATCGTGCGGGCGAGCCCGTCGTCCAAGTCGACCCGCGGCTCCCACTCGAGCAGCTTCAGCGCCTTGTCGACGTTCGGGATCCGCATCTCGACGTCGGTGTAATGCAGCGGCCGGAAGACGATCTCCGACTCCGAGCCGGCGAGCCGCTTGATCCGCGTCGCCAGGTCGAAGACGGTCACGACCGAGCGCGGGTTGCCGACGTTGAACACCTGGCCGACGGCCTCCTCGCGCTCCAGCATCGCGAGCAGCGCCTCGACCACGTCGTCGACGAAGCACCAGGCGCGGATCTGCGAGCCGTCGCCATGGATCACGATCTCCTCGCCGGCCAGCGCGCGCACCGTGAAGTGATGGATTGCGCCACTCCCGAGCTGACCCGGGCCGTAGACGTTGAACGGCCGGATCGTCGTGGACGGCAGCTTGTACTCGTCGAAGTACGAGTGCGCCAGGTACTCGCCGGCGAGCTTCGATACCGCGTACGTCCAGCGCGCCTCGCCGACCGAGCCCTGCGAGGTGACGTGCGTCTCCTCGACCTTGTACGCGTGCGTGCCGAAGACCTCGCTCGTCGAGAAGTCGATCAGCCGTTCGAGCGACCCGGCCTCGTGCGCCGCCTCGAGCACGTTCGAGGTGCCGATCAGGTTGACGCGCATCGTGCGCACGGGGCTCTTCAGCACGGAGTCCACGCCCGCGATCGCGGCCAGGTGGACGACGTGCGTGCAGCGAGCGGTCAGCTCGCGCAGCAGCGTCAGGTCGAGCACGTCGCCCTGCACGAAGCGCAGGTTCTCGTGCTCGGCGAGATCGGTTCCCGTGAGCGAATCGCGGTGGAGGTTGTCGAGGACGACGATCTCGTTCTCGGCCACCAGGCGGCGCGCTAGCGAGGTGCCGATGAAGCCGGCGCCGCCCGTCATCAGGATCTTTTTGCCGCTCAGAGCCACGCGGAAGAGTCTAGCGGCGGGCCATTTCGCCAAACTGGTGCGGTGATCGCGAATCAGCTCTGGCGGCTCGCCAAGCACTCGGCCGTCTACGGACTCGGTGCGGTGGTCTCGCGGCTGATCAGCGTCTTCCTGCTGCCGGTCGTGACGCGCTACCTGAGCCGGAGCGACGTCGGCGCGGTCGACACGCTGATCTCGCTCTCGGTCGTGCTCGTGATCGTGCTGCGCGCCGGGATCTCGATGGCGTTCTTCCGCTTCTACTTCGACGCCGAGGACGAGGCCAGGCGGACGACGGTCGTCCGCACCTCGTTCTGGTTCACGATGACGATGGCGACCTTCGGGCTAGTCGCCGGCTCGATCTTCGCGAAGGACCTCTCGCAGCTCCTCTTCGCCACCGACTCGCGCGCGAACCTGGTGCGCGCCGCGCTCGTCCTCCTCTGGGCGCAGATGAACTACGAGCAGCTCACATCGCTCTTCCGGGTCGAGGAGCGTTCGCTCTCGTACGTCGCCGCAACGCTCGCCAACGTGATCATCACCGTCGTCGCGACGATCCTGCTCGTCGCCGTCTGGCACAAGGGCGCGATCGGCGTGATCGTCGGCAACTTCGCCGGCACGCTGGCCGTCTACTTCGTCCTCCTCGCCTACCGCCGCTTCCAGCTCGGGCTCGAGTTCGACCGCGATCTCTTTCGCCAGATGCAGCGCTTCGGCCTGCCGCTCGTGCCGTCCGGAATCGCGCTCTGGGTGATCGACCTCTCCGACCGCTTCTTCCTCGTGCGGATGAAGGGCCTCGCCGAGAACGGCCTCTACTCGATCGGCGTGCGCATCTCGACGGCGATCCTGCTGGTGCTGATCGCGCTGCGGACGGCGTGGCCCGCCTTCGCGTTCTCGATCAAGGACGACGAGGAGGCCAAGCGCACGTACGGCTTCGTGCTCACGTACGTGCTCTACGCCTGCTGCTGGCTGTCGCTGACGCTGTCGCTGCTCGCGCCGTGGCTCGTGCACCTGCTCACGACGCCGCGGTTCTACCCGGCCTCGCGGGTCGTGCCGCTGCTCGTCTTCGGCGCGACGGCGTTCATCGCGTTCAACGTGATGTCGATCGGGATCGGACGTGCGAAGAAGACGCAGTTCAACTGGGTGGTCACAGGCGCCGCCGCAGCTGTGAACGTCGGCGTCAACTTCGTGCTGATCCCACGCTACGGGATGATGGGCGCAGCGGTCTCGACGCTGGTCGCCTACGTGATCATGTTCCTCGGCATGACCGTCCGCGCGCAGCAGGTCTTCCCCGTGCCGTACCAGTGGAGGCGCATCGCGCTCGCGGCGGCCGCTGCCGTGGGCCTAACGGTGCTCGGGAAGAGCCTGCACGCCTCGCTCGCCGGCGCCGTCCTGCTCAGCGCCGTGTACCCGCTTGCCTTGCTGCCGCTCGGGTTCTACCTCCCGGTCGAGCTGCGGCGCATCCGCGCGCTCGTCTCGCCTGCCCGGTAGCGCGGCCGCGAGCCCGATCGCGCCCCAGACGGTCGGGTCCTCGAAGAAGGCGTTGTAGAAGAGGCTGTGGACCGCGATCGCGGCGACGATCAGCCCGAACGTGAGCGCGGCGAGACCTGCCAGGTCGCGGGCAAAGCGTCTGAACGCGAGGCCGAGCGCGGCCACGAGCAGCCACGCGTACAACATGAGACCGGGCAGACCGGTCTCGGCGGCGACGGTGACCGGCGTCGTGTGGGAGGCGGCCGCGTTCGGCTCTTTCCCCTTCAGGTGCGTGAGCTCCGCGTAGGCGTGCTTGAAGCCGCCGACCCCGACGCCCACGACCGGGTGATGGACGGCGATGCGAACACCCTTGCGAATCAGCTTCCCGCGGCCGCTCGTCGTGCTCTTGCCACCGCCGTGGCCGGTCAGGTCGTGGCGCACGCTCGGCACCGCGAGCGCGCCGGCGACCACCACGACCGCGACGACCCCGGCGAGCACGGCCCCGCGGCGACCCCACGCGAAGACCGCGGCGAGGACGACCCCTGCCGCCAGCGCCGCGAAGCTCGACTGTGAGTACGAGAAGTAGAGCCCGGCCCAGATCAGGGCGATCGCCGCGATGCCGCCGAACAGCACGCGCCGGTCGCGCGCGAACAGCACGGCGACCAGGCACGCGAGGATCGCGACCACGAGGAACCGCCCGTAGATGGACGGGTCCCAGAAGACCGAGTTGACGCGGAAGAACGGCGCGTAGGCGTTCGAGACCAGGAGCTTCGGGTTCCAGAAGATGTCGCGCGCCTCGTGCTGGTAGATCCCGATCGCGGCGAAGATGAGGGCCATCGCCGTCAGCTCGACGAGCAGCCCCAGCGCCAGGAGACGGCTCCAGGCGAGACGCGCGAGCACGATCGCGAGCAGGCCGAACGGCAGGTAGAAGAAGAGGAGGTCGATCGCGCCCTGGCGCACGTCGCCGGTCCACAGGATCGAGACGCCGGTCCAGCCGACGAAGGCCGCGAGCGGCCAGGCGACCGGCCCGAGCTCCCTCACGCGCGGGTCGCCCTTGACGAGCTCCCAGGCGAGCAGCAGCGCCGCCGCGGCGACCACCGCGTAGAGCGGCACGAGCAGGTTCGCATCGGTCGCGCCGACCTTGACGTGGATGCGCGCGGCCACACAGGCGAGGACGACGAACGGGAGCACGTACGGCCAGCGCCGGACGGCAGCCGCGCCTCCGGCCGCGAGCAGGATCCCGACGACGGCCGCCACGGCGAGCAACGGCCGGTGCCCCGTCGGCGCGAGGTAGAGGGCAAGCACGATGGCGCCGAGCGCCCACGCGGCCAAAGCCCCGAGCCGCAGCACCCGGGTGGGCGCCACGAGCAGGAATGCGAGCCCTGCCGCGCCGAGCACACCTCCAGCGCGGGCGAGCTCGCTCGTCATCGCGTCACCGTCAGGATCGCGCGCGCGGTGTGACCGTTCGCCGCGACGCGCAGCACGTAGCGCCCCGGCTTGGGCGCGCGGAGGACGAGCACGCGGGCGCTGCGCCGCGCGTGCAGCGAGCCGAGGTGGACGGTGTAGCGCTTCGCGTCTGTGAGGACGCGAACGCGGAAGCGCGCGCCCGTCTTCAGCCGCAGCGTGTGAGGGCGCAACTCGACATACCGCACGATGACGGTCACGGCACGGCTGGGCGGGCCGAGGTTCGTCGCCAGGTCGAGCGCCCGCAACCTGATCCGGTACCGGCCGGGGGCGAGCCGGCGAACGGCTCGTCCGCGCCAGTCGTACTTGCCCGCGCGGACGTACCGCTTGACGATCGCGCGCTGTTCGCCGTTCACGTACACGACCGCGCGGGCCCGCTCGCTCGTCCGGTAGAGGATGCGCGGGAAGTCCTTGCGAGCGTCGCCGTCGGGCGAGAAGACCTTCGGCCTCACCGAGACGAGGCGGATCAGGGGCGGTGTCGCGTCCATCCGAATGGGATTGGGCAGCAGGATCGTCCGGTGCTCCCGTGCGAGGTGGACTCGCGGCCGGTAGGTGCCGTCGGGAACCACCTCGCCGTTGTCGTCCCGCCCGTTCCAACTGAAGCGCTCCAACCCCTTTGCGACGCGGCGCGAGCGCGCGAGTGTGCGGACGACGGCCCCGCTCCCGTTCACGATCTCGACCGTCACCCGGTCGGGCTTGCGCAACACGAAACGGATCGAAGCCTTTTTGGCCAAGACCGAGTCGGGCGCGACGACCTTGTCCACCTTCGTGTTCGCGATCGCGCTCTTCTGGAGCTTCAGGCCCTCCGTGACCGCGAACGCCGCGGCGGTGCAGCCGAGCAGAGCCAGCACCACCAGCGTCGGCAGGAAGCGCACCACGGGACGGCGAGTCTAGTCGGAACTATGCAGGCGTCTCGGCGCTTCGGCGCCGTCCCGAGCGGGCGACCAGGCCCCAGACGGCAAAGATCAGACCCGCGAGGATCGCGCCGCCGGCGATCACATAGTCGACCTGCGGCGGATCGATCAGCTTGATGCCGCTCAGCATCAGCACCGAGGCGAGCCCAAGGCGCAGCGCCCGGTCGGGGATCTTGAGCGTGAACTGGCTCGAGATCAGCACTCCAGGGATCGAGCCGGTCAGCAGCCAGGCCATCGTCCGCAGGTCGACGTTGCCGGCGACGAGGTGCCCGAAGCCCGCGACCCAGAGCAGCGCAGCCGCGTGGAAGATGTCGGTGCCGACGATCTTCGGCAGCGTCAGCGGGAAGACGAGCACCATGATCAGCCCGAAGAAGGTGCCGCTGCCGACCGAGGTCAGGCCGACGACGAAGCCGCAGACGGCGCCGATCGCGAATGCCACCATCCGGTCACGCCGCTCGAGCAGGAACGGCGCGTCATCCGGCTGGACGCCCCGGTGGATGAACGTCTTCGCGACGAGGCCGGCCCCGCCGATCACGAGCGCCACGCCGACGGCGTAGGCCTCGATGCTCTCGGCCCCGCTCGAGTTGTGCTCCAGCCAGGTGGCGAGGGCGACGCCGAGCAGCGACATCGGCCCCGAGCCGAGGAACATCCAGAACGTCAGCCGCGCGTGGACGGTTCCGAGCCGGCGGTGCCGCAGCGCGCCGAAGCTCTTGAAGATCGCCCCGTGCAGGACATCGGTGCCGACCGCGAGCGTGGGCTTGAAGCCGAAGAAGATCACCAGGATGGGCGTCAGCAGCGAGCCGCCACCCATCCCGGTGATTCCGACCAGCAGCCCGATCAGCAGCCCGCTGAGCGTGAACTGCCAGGTCATGATCTAGTGGCGATATGCCTTGATCAGCACCTGCGCGACCTCGGGTCGCGTGAACTCGACCGGCGGCAGCTTCCCTTCGGCGAGCAGCTCGCGCACCTTCGTCCCGGAGAGGAAGACGTGATCGTCGCCTCCGTGCGGGCAGGTCTTGGGCGTCGCCATCGAGCCGCAGACCTTGCAGAAGAAGGCGTGCTCGTAGAACATCGGCTCGAT
>JAWVDY010000032.1:0-3765 GCA_033856995.1 Gaiellaceae bacterium | reverse complement strand
GAGCGCGATCGGGCTACCAGCCGCGGCCGTGAACGAGCCCCGACCGTTCCCGAGCAGGATCGTGATCGTCCCGGCGGTCTGGTTCGCGACGGCCAGATCCTTCGAGCCGTTGTGGTCGAGGTCGGCGGCGACGATGCTGATCGCGCCCGCCCCGGCCGCGTACGTCGCTGCCGTGCCGAAGCTCGACGGCGTGACCGCGCCGGCGGAACCGGCCGTCGCCGCGGCGGCGAAGCCCACAATCGCGAGGACGAGCGCACGCGCACGCGGGACGGGAATAGCTCTCATCGTTCGACCCCCTTCTCGGAAACTGCTCCGCCGTATGTGCGCAAATTCGTCACGTTGCCTCAATGGGAAATTCGGCCTAGGGGACTTCCCTGACCCGCAGTCCGCGCCGCCAGCTCGGTGCGCGAGCGCAGGCCGAGCTTCCGGTACACGCGCGAGAGGTGGGTCTCCACCGTCTTCGCGCTCACGCCGAGCTCGGACGCGATCTCCACGTTCGTGCGGCCGCACGCCGCGAGGGCTGCGACGCGCTCCTCGGCGCCCGTAAGCGAGCGAGACCTCACGTGTGCGTCTCCGCCTCGAGCACGCGCTCGAATGCGAGGTCCGCCCGGCCGCCGACCGAGGCGACGGCGTCTGCCGACTCCGCTTCGAAGAGGTAGAAGCAGGTCTCCTCGGCGGGGACGAAGATCGTCCGGACGTAGCGGGTCGCCGATCCTTCGCGCGTGAGCTCGGCCGCGGCGGCCTCGATCCGGCTCGCGGCCACGGCGAGGTCACAGCGGGCGAGGCGCGAGAGGTAGCGCTCTGCGAGGTAGTGCTCCATCGCGGGGTCACGCTACGGAGCGGCGCCGGAGGCTTGTAGTGGGGAGAACCCCACACTTTGCTCTGCGTCAGGTTGAGGCTTTGCGGCGCGCGAGCTCGACGCGCGAACGGATCCCGAGCTTCGCGTAGATCCGCGTCAAATGCGCCTCGACGGCGCTGATCGAGACGACGAGCGCGGCGGCGACCTCCTTGTTGGAGAGGCCTTCGGCGACGAGTGCGGCGACGCGTTCCTCCGTCGGGGTCAGGCCGGTCGCTGGGGCGCCGCGACCGCCGATGCGGGAGAGCTCTGCGTGAGCACGCGCGGCGAAGGGCGGCGAGCCCAGCGCGTCGAAGCGCTCGGTCGCGTCCTCGAGCGTACGCCTGGCCTCGACCTTGCGCCGTGCGCGCCTGCGTAGGGTCCCGAGGGCGAGCAGCGTCCGCGCCTCGTCGAACGGCAGCTCGAGCTCCGAATGGCGATCGAGCGACTCGGCGAACGCCTCCTCTGCTTCGCGGATCTGCTCGCGCGCCGCGAGGAGCAGGCCGCGTGCCCTGGCGGCGACTGCGAGCCCCCACGGGTGTCTTTGCGCGCCGGCTGCGCGCTCCAGCTCGGCGAGCTCGCCCTCGGCATCGTCCAGCTGTCCCACGGCGACGAGCGCCTCGATCAGGTCCGGCGCGACGGGGAAGACGCCGGGATTCGCAATCCCGACGGCTGCCAGGTGCTCGGCGACCGGCCGCAGCTCCTCCACTGCGCGATGTGGATCGCCGACCGCGAGGGCTGCGAAGCCGACCCCGCGGCGCGTTTCCCAGAGGTGCCAGGAGAGCGCCCTCACATCCGGGATGCTCTCTCGCGCTGCCGCGGCTCCGGCGAGGTCGCCCCTCGCCGCTGCGAGGAACACCTGCGCACGCAGCGCGGTCGGGCGCGAATTCACCTCGACCGCCGCATACGCCTCGAGTTCGTCGACGAGTCCCGCAACCGCCTGCCAGTCGCCGATGCGAATCGCCAGCTCGAACCGGTGGATCGTGTACGTGAAGGTCGCCCACTCGCCGCTGTCCGACCCGCCGCGGTCGTCCAGGCTGTCGAGCGCGGCGCGCGCAGCCGGTACGTCTCCGCGCCAGATCGACCTGACTGCACGGGTCCGGTCGAGATCGTCCATCCCCGGCAGCATCTCGCCGGAGGCCGCCGCCTCCGCTTCGGCGAGCAGGCCGTCGATCTCGTGTCCACGCATCGCCTCGATCCACGCGAGGTGGCCGAGACAGCTGGCAAGCAGGGCGCCGCCGCCGGCGCGCTCGGCGAGCTCCACGGCGTCCTGCGCGTAGACGCCGGCCTCGTGCATGCTCTCGACGAGGCCGGCGCTTACGCTGAACGCCTTCTCGGTGAGGATCTGCGCCCGCTCGCCCGGCATCTCGGCGGGAAGCGAGTCGACGTCCAGCGCGTAGTCACCGCGGTCGCGAGCCTGGAACCAGGCGGACCGGTTCGCGAGCGAGAGCGCCTGCGCTCGCAACGAGTCGGACACGAGCCCGTCGATACGCCCGTCGAGCAGCCCGTAGACGCGGCGCGTCGCGCTCGCGTCCCAGTACAGGGACGCCGCGGCGACGAGGCGCTCGCCGTGCAGATGCGCGTCGGCCGGGTCGGTGAAGAGGAACGCCTCCTCGGCGAGCTCGCCGCCGGTCAGGACGGCTCCGCGCCCCGCGGCATGGACGCTCGCGGCGGCTAAGGCGGCGGCGACCTCCTCGTCGGGAGGAACGGTGCCCGCGGCGAGATGCCGCGCGCGCTCCTCCGGATCGTCCGCAAGCGCGGCCAGGCGCAGATGGAGCTCCCGGCGCTCCTCGCCCGCGACCTGAGCCCGGGCGACCTCACCGACCAGCGGGTGCTCGAGCCGTAGGCGTGCGCCCTCGCGCACGAGCGATCCTTCGGCGATTGCGGCCTCGACGCCAGACTCGTCCTCGAGGACGGCCGCGACCGAGGCCGCGGTGGGGTCGGCGAGCAGCGCCGTCGCCAGCACGGCGCGTTTTGCGGGTGCCGACAGCCGGTCGAGCCGCTCGGCGAGGAGGCCGCCGATCGTCGCCGGGACTGGAAGCTGCCCCGCGGGGTCCGTGGGGAGGCCGTGGCGCCGCAGCGCCGCAGCGAGCTCGAGCGCGAAGAACGGATTTCCGCCGGAGGCCTCGTGGAGCCTCCGGATCAGCGGGCGCGGCAGGCTCGGGTCGACCCGCGAACGGACAAGCTGCTGCGTCGCGCCGAAGGTCAGCGGGTCGACGGCGACCCGGGTGAGCCGCTCCGCCGGAATCTGGGCCTCGACGGGGACCGGCGGCTCGACGCCGGACCTCTGCGCCAGGAGCCCACGGACCGGCCCCGCGCCAATTCTTCGCAGCGCGAAGAGGAGCGCGGCGAGTGACGGCTCGTCGAGCCACTGGACGTCATCCACTCCGACGAGAACCGGGCCGACGGCGGCGAGAGCGCTAAGGAGGCCGAGGAGCGCGAGACCGATCGTCCGTGCGTTCGGTGCGCGCCCCTTCTGCGGCTCGGCCTCGACGAGCGCGACGGCGAGGGCGTGGCGCTGCGGCTCGGGCAGCGCCTCGCGCAGCTCCCTCGGGACGCCGCCGACGAGGTCTCCGAGCCCGGCGAAGGCGAAGTCCGCCTCGGCGCTCGTCGGGCGCGCCGCGAGCACCTGCTGTCCCATCTCACCCGCGCGCGTAAGGCCGGCCTGCCAGAGCGTCGTCTTCCCGATCCCGGCCTCGCCCTCGAGCAGTAGCACTGCCGGCGCGGGCCCGTCGAGAAATGCCTCGAGCGCGCCGAGCTCCGCCTCGCGGCCGACGACCCCGTCCCCCATGTAGGTCGCTACTTACCACGGATCGCGAAACGGCGGAAGGGCGCGGGGCTTGAATCCAAGTCCGCCACGATCGCGGCTCCGTTTAGGTGGCCGGGTAGGGATCGAGCCGACGACACCTGCGCGGGTAAGCCGCGGGAGC
>JAWVDY010000031.1:0-4643 GCA_033856995.1 Gaiellaceae bacterium | reverse complement strand
GCGAGAGGGCGGGGAGGCGGAGGTGCGGCACCGCGTGACTGTATCGTCTCGGAGCGTCGGACCGGGTTATCCACAAGCTGCACGCGTTGCTGTGGAAATGTGGAAAATTGAATTTCCGCAAATTGCGGCCGCGGCGTATTTCGACCCCTTGATCCGGTCCTGGCCAGGCTCTAGATTCCCTCTTGCGCCGAGCACGGAACCGGAGTAGGCCGAAGCCGAGTTCGAAGGCACTACCCGCAAGGGAAAGGTCATCGAAAACGGTGGACGAAACGGAGACCGACTCGGCGAATTTTTTTGGTCCAATGCCGGCGGCCGGGGGTGGAGCGGCCGACGAGCGTCCAGACTCCAACTTGACATAACGCCCGTTATCGTGCATCAGATAGAACTCGCGTCCAGGAGAGGGTTTGGACGCCACGCCTTTGTGGCAGGAAGCAGGTTGTCGGGATGACCGCGGTCGAGATCGAGACGGTCCTGGCGAGCCCCGAGCTGCACGAACTGTTCGAGCAGGCGGAGCAAACCGGGCAGATGCGGTATGCGGACCTCAACGAGGTTCTCGAGCCGCTGCACCTGGAACCACTCGAGACCGACGCCGTCTTTCGCGAGCTGGAGCAGCGCGGCATCGAGGTGCTCGAGCCGGAGCCCGAAAAGAACGAGGCGCCCGCGCCTCCGCCGCCTCCACCGGCTCCGGTTGCGCAGGAGACGACGACCGACGCGTTGCAGCTTTTCCTGCGCGACGCCGGCCGTCATCCGCTGCTGACCGCCGCCCAGGAGGTCGAGCTCGCCAAGCGCATCGAGCGCGGAGACATGCCGGCCAAGACGCGGATGATCCAGTCCAACCTGCGGCTGGTCGTCTCGATCGCAAAGAACTACCGCAACCAGGGCCTACCGTTCCTCGACCTGATCCAGGAAGGCACACTCGGCCTGATTCGCGCCGTCGAGAAGTTCGACTGGCGCCGCGGCTACAAGTTCTCCACCTACGCGACGTGGTGGATTCGCCAGGCCGTCGCCCGCGCGCTCGCCGACAAGGCGCGCACCATTCGCATGCCGGTGCACATCGTCGAGCGGATGCAGAAGCTGAACCGCGCCGAGCGCACGCTCTGGACGCAGCTCGGCCGCGAACCCACGCTCGAGGAGGTCGCCGAGGAGGCAAACCTCCCGATCGCCCAGGCGCACGAGGTCAAGGCCGCCGCCCGAGCGTCGACGAGCCTCGACCAGCCGGTCGGCGAGACCGAGGACGCGACCTTCGGCGATTTCGTCGCCGGTGACGGGCCGCTCCCGGACGAGGAGGTCGAGGTCTCTCTCCGGTGCCAGGCATTGGCCGACGCGCTCGCCGCACTCGGTGAACGCGAGCGGCAGGTGCTGGTCTTCCGCTACGGCCTCGACGATGCCGAGCCGAAGACGCTCGAGGAGATCGGCCGCCGGCTCGGTCTGACGCGCGAGCGCGTGCGTCAGATCGAGACAGAGGCGCTCAAGCGCCTGGCGCGCCTGCGTGAGATGGAAGCGGTCGCCCGGGCCTGAGCCCGAGCGCCGTGCCATCGAAGAGCGGCAGCGCCGCCTCCTCCCCCACTCGCGCCCGAACGAGCTCGTAGGCCTCGTCGAGCCTCGGCGCACGCGTGAGCCGGTGCCCGTCGGAGGCGACGACGGCAGCGTCGCCGGCTTCGACGAGCAGCCAAGCGAGCTCTTCGATCTCCTGACCATGCCGGCCAAGCAGGCTCGTGGTGTTCACCTGCAGCGGCCACCGCTGCGCGAGCTCGTGAGCGAGGCCGGGCTCTGTTCGAATCGCGTCAGTTCGTTCCGGGTGCGCGACGAGCGGCGTCAGACTCGCGCTCTCGACGTGAGTCGCGAGCTCGACGAGGTGCGAGGCCGGCTCGGCGAAAGGCATCTCCACGAGCACGACGTCGGTTCCTTCGAGGACGTACCGAGCTGGATCCTCGTGCAGGAGCCTCGGTGCCGGGGTCAGCTCGAACCCGAGCCTCAGCTCCAAGCGCGTCCGCGCCCGCAGCTTCTCGAAGGCGCGCCGGATGCCGCGCTCACGCTCCTCGGTGAGCGGCAGGTGCGGCCAGACGTGCGGCGTCGCGAACAGAATCCGCGTGCCGGAGTCGGCGGCCAAGTCGCAGAGCTCGCGGCCGTCTTCCAGCGTCTGGGCGCCGTCGTCACCGGACGGCACGACGTGTGAATGGCAGTCGACGAAGCGGGACTCCACTCCGAAGAGGCTACCCGCGGGAGGTCGGACTATTCGGCGCGCAGGTACAGCTGTAGCGCGGGTGCGACCGAGCGCAGCTCACGCAAGGCGCGTGACTCGAGCTGGCGCACGCGCTCGCGGGTGATGCCGAGGTCGGAACCGACCTCCTCGAGCGTTTGCGGTGCCTCGCCGTCCAGGCCGAAGCGGCGCGAGACGACGTGACGCATGCGCGGCGTGAGCCGCAGGAGCGCCTGGGCGAGCTCGGCGGAGCGAAGATGGTCTGCCGTCTGCACGTCGGGGCGGTCGGTCTTCGTGTCCTCGATCAGGTCGCCGTAGAGGCTCTCGCCGTCGCCGACGGGCGTCTCGAGACTGACCGGATCCTCGACGAGCTCGAGAAGCGTCTTCACGCGCTCGGGCGGGAAGCCGCTCTCCTTTGCGACCTCGAGCAGGTTCGGCTCTCGGTTCAGCTTCTGGGCGAGGATCCGTCGGGAGCGCATCACGCGCCTGACCTGCTCTGCCACGTGGACCGGGAGCCGGATCGTCCGACCCTGATCGGCGAGCGCGCGGGTGATCGCCTGGCGAATCCACCAGGTCGCGTAGGTCGAAAGCTTGAAGCCGAGCGTGTAGTCGAACTTCTCGACCGCGCGGATCAGGCCGAGGTTGCCCTCCTGGATCAGGTCGAGCAGCGGGACGCCGGCCTTCGTGTAGTTGCGCGTGATCGACATCACGAGGCGGAGGTTCGACTCGATCAGCTTGCGCTTCGCGGCCTCGTCGCCCTCGTCCTTGCGCCGGGCGAGCTCGCGCTCCTGCGCGGGCGTCAGCAGGGGGCCGTCGCCGATCTGGCGGACGTAGAGCTTGAGGGGGTCGGCCGTCTGCGGCTCGGTCGGCTCCGTCTCGACCGTGTCGACGGCGTCGACCTCGACCACAGCCGGCACCACCTCGAGCCGGGGCTCGGTGGCGTCGGGGTCCGGAAGAATTTCCGGGAGCGGCCGCTGCTCCATCACGCAGCCTCTATCGGTTTGACCCCTCCCCCTCTTGAGGGACGCCTCCACCCGGACGAGGGATCTCGGTGGCACGTGGCGAACCGAGAGGCAGAGGAGATGCCTAACTCTCAGCCGAAGCCGACGTCAGTATCTCTGGCGGCCATGATGGTCGCCGGTTTCACTCAAGGGGTTTCCTGAGATGTGCGGAATTGCCGGATACAGCCTGAGCGCGTCCAGCGACGTCGATCGGACGCTCGCGGCGCAAGCTCTGCTGGCCGGAATCGCCGAGCGCGGCGCCGACGCGGTCGGCTACGCATACCGCTGCGGCTCTAGCCCTGTGGCGATCCACAAGCAGCGTTCGGGTGCGAGTGCGCTGCTCGAGCAGGTGGTCGTGCCGTCGAGCACGACGGAGGCCCTCATCCACGTGCGCGACTACACGAAGGGGCACCCTCGCATCGAGGCCAACAACCACCCCATCCGCCATGGGAGCGTCGTCGGCGTCCACAACGGGATCATCTTCAACGACGACGAGCTGATGGCCGAGCACGGCTTCGAGCGCGCCGAGCCGGAGATGACCGTCGACTCCGAGGCGATCTTCGCGCTCGCCGAGGCCCACAAGGGCCGTCCGCAGGCGCTCGAACAGTTGCGAGGCTCGATGGCGACCGCCTGGCTCGACGGGCGGCGCTCCGGAACGCTCTTCCTGGCCCGCGGTGTCGGCAGGCCGCTCTGGGTCGGCACAGGCCGCCAGGAGACGCTGTTTGCCTCTACGAAGGCCGCGATCGAGGTTGCCGAGCGCTTCCTCCGCCTGAAGCTGCGTAAGCGTGAGCTCGCCGAGGGCACGCTTGCGGTGATCGGCGAGGGCCAGCTGCTCGACACGATGCGCTTCAAGCCCGACCGAAACTTCGAGGAGCGCTCGCTCCCCGCCGTGCGTGCGCCGCAAGAGGGCGCGTTCTGCCTCCAGCGGCTCGCGGCGCTGGCCTCGCTCTAGCTTTCGATCCTGCCGTCTCCGCCAACGGTCGTGCCCGAAGCCACGAGGCGCTCGCGGACGAGGAACTGGAAGGTCGACCAGGCGCCCCTGCGACCCTCGAACATGCGGTAGATCTGCCACTCGGTCAGCATCGCCTCGTCTCCCTTCCGCTTCGCGGACCAGTCGGCGAATTTCGGCAGGCGACCGAGCTCCCGCGCGAGCGCCATGCCCTGCTCGAGCGCGCGCTCTAGCTTCTCCTCCCCCACCGGCACGTCGAAGCCTGCCTCGCGGAGCGCGTTCGCAAGTGAGCCGAAGGTGTGCCAGTAGAGCGACTTCGACGGCATCCGGCCACGGTGCTCCTCGATGTCGCGAGCCGTCGGGATTCGGCCAAGCTCCTCGCCGAGGTCCTTCAGCAGCTCGAGCAGCTCCTCGCGAGTGGCGAAGCGCCGTGGCACGAGGCCGGCTTTCCGCTTGGCCTCGTTCCAGCTGCCGAAGTGCTCGATCACGGTCT
>JAWVDY010000030.1:0-3080 GCA_033856995.1 Gaiellaceae bacterium | reverse complement strand
GTCCCGGGCTACGGGCTGGCCGTAGCCCAGGCGCAGCACGACGTGCGGCAGCTCGCCGACCTGCTCGAGGAGAAGGGCGTCGAGGTCTCGTACGCGATCCACCCGGTCGCCGGCCGGATGCCCGGTCACATGAACGTGCTGCTTGCGGAGGCGAACGTCCCGTACCCGCAGCTCAAGGAGATGGACGAGGCGAACCCCGAGTTCGCGCGCACCGACGTCGTGCTCGTGGTCGGCGCGAACGACGTGGTCAACCCTGACGCGAGGAACAACCAGGGGAGCCCGATCTACGGGATGCCGATCCTGAACGTCGACCAGGCACAGACCGTCGTCGTGCTCAAGCGCAGCATGAGCCCCGGCTTTGCCGGGATCGAGAACCCGCTCTTCTTCAACCCGAAGACCGTCATGCTCTTCGGCGACGCTAAGGACTCGATCACGAAGCTGATCGGCGACGTGAAGGGCCTCTAGGCCTGGTCCCGTTCTTCGCAGCGCGAGACGTCGAGGCCGCCGTCTCGCCGGACCGGGCGCTCGAGGCGGTGCGCGAGGCGTTCGTCGCCTACGCGCGCGGCGAGTGGTCGATGCCGCCGAAGGTGTACGTACCCGCCTACCCCGCCGGCGACTTCCGCGCCATGCCGGCCCTCGGCGCCGGTCACGCGTCGCTGAAGTGGGTGACGTCCTTTCCCGGGAACCCCGAGCGCGGGCTGCCCACGGTGAGCGGGCTCGTGCTCGTCTCGGACGCCTCGAACGGGATGCTGAAGGCCGTCCTCGACGCGGGCGCAGTCACGGCGCTGCGCACAGGCGCGGCCGCGGTACTGGCGGCGGAGACGCTCGGCCGCGCGGACGCGGAGAGCGCTGCGGTCGTCGGTGCCGGGGTCAACGGCCGCGCCGCGGCCAGGACGTTCATCGGCCGAGGGCGGGACGTGCTGATCTGGGACGTCGACGCGAGCCGCCGGGAAGAAGCGGCAGCAAAGCTCGAAGCCAAAGCGGCGGGCTCACTGGAAGCGGCGCTGGCGGCGGACCTCGTCGTCACGATGACACCCGGCCGGGAGCAGCTGTATGCCGAGGGATCGCTCCGCGACGGCCAGCACGTGAGCCTGATGGGCGCAGACGGCCCCGGCAAGAGCGAGATCGCGGTCGAGGAGGTGCTCCGAACGCACGTGTTCTGCGACGACTGGGAGCAGGCCAGCCACGCCGGCGAGCTCATGCACTCCGTCGAGCGAGAGCTGCTGCGGCGCGACCGGGTGACGGAGCTCGGCGACGTGCTGGCCGGAACGGCTGAAGGCCGCCGCTCGGACGACGAGATCACGACCTTCGACTCGACCGGTCTGGCGATTCAGGACCTGGCCGTCGCGCTCGCGGCGCTGGAGCGTGTCAACGACCTGGACCTAGCCGCGCTCGACCCGTAGCCGGCTACCTAGCCGATCGCGCCGGTGACCTTGAAGCTCGTGCTGACGAAGACGTGATGCGGCCAGCTGATCTTGATCATGTGGACTGCGTAAGAGCCGTCGCTCAGCTTCAGGACGCGGTTGACGGTGCCGCCCGGGTACTTGGCGACCGCGAGGGCTTTGGCCTTGTCAGCCGCTGTTCCGGTGATGATGGTTCCGCTTCCGGAGTGCCAGCCGTTGGGGATCTGGCCGACGGATCGCTGGTTCTGACCCTGGCCGAAGCCTTGCCCGCCCTGGCCGCGGTGCGCGAAGGGCGCCGCGTTTGCAGTGCCTGCTGCGCCGTTGCCTGAGCTCGAATTGACGATCGCGAAGGCACCGATCGCTACTGCGATAGCGGCGGTGCCGACAGCGAGGGGCTTGGTGAGCTTGTGGGAAAACATCGAGAGACTCCTGGACGTGGGTTGCTGTTGATCCCACTATGCGGCCGGTTGATGAGAAGAGCCTGTGACCGATCTAAAAGTCTCGTATGAATCTTCGCCGGGCGGCGGCGATCAGCGTGTGATCGTGACCGGTGCGCCGGGACCGACGCGCCTGACGAGCCAGCCCATCGAGCCGTTGCCGAGGCGCACGCAGCCGTGCGACGCCGCGGTGCCGAGTGTGCCGCCGACGTTCATCAGGCCGTGCAATGCGATCTGACCCGGGCCGCCCTCGAATTCCTGGAAGACGTTCGAGCGTGCGCTGAGGGCCAGCGCGTACGGGCCACCGATTCCACGGGGCCCGAGCTTGATCGATTCCTCGACGAAGAAGTTCCCGAGCGGCGTCGGCGTCGAGGGCTTGCCCACGATCGCGGTGAAGACGCGAATCAGCCGGCCGTGGCGGTAGACGCTCACGAGCCTCGCTGACGTGTCGACGACGACGCGCCAGTAGGTCACGGTCACGACGGCTGACCCGCTGCTGATCCAGCCCGTCCGCCCGTTCGGGCGACCGGGGATGCCGACGTGGAGCCAGCGGCGCCCGTCGCTGCTCCGCTTGTGCCCGAACACGGGGAGCATCGTGCGTGCCTCGGTGATCGGGCGGCGGGCCTGCAAGAGCCCCAGCGGCGCCGAGCCCGCAAACGGCTTCAGCAGCGCTTCGTGGGGAGCGAGCAGCGTCACGACTTCCTGCGTCGGCTTGACTCGCGGGCGGGTTCGCGCGTCGGCCGCGGCGGTCGATGTCGACGCGGCCAGCACGAGGCCGGCCACGAGCCCCAGCCGGACGGCGCCGGGAACGGACCACGAGCGGACGGAGTGACCGCCCGCTCGTGCCCGCTCTGTGAAGCCGGCGATGCTCAACCTGTCAGTCCGACGTGGTGCTTGGGGGGCCTGGGCGTCGGCGGCGGCGTCACCTTCGGCGGCGCTGCCGGTGCCTTGCGGGTGGCCGGCTGCTGCTTCTTGGTCACCAGCGTGGGCCTCAGCTTCGAGGCAGGCGTCCTCGTCTTGCCGGTTCGCGGCGCCACGACAGGCGTGGGCGGCGGAGGCGGCGAGACCGGAGGAGGCGGCGGCGCGGTTGACGAGCAGGTCGGCTTGTTGATCGTGTCGTGGATGAACGTCACGTCGGCGTTGCGGGCCAGGACCCTGCCCTCCACCGTGATGTTCTCGGTCAGGGTGATCTGCGTCAGGGCGAGGATCGTCCCGATGAACGTGTGGTCGGTGTTCTTCA
>JAWVDY010000029.1:0-4681 GCA_033856995.1 Gaiellaceae bacterium | reverse complement strand
CCCGAAAACCGGCACCGTCACGATGGACGTCGGCAAGGCCGTCCGCGAGGCGAAGGCGGGGAAGCTCGAGTACCGCACCGACCGCGGCGCGAACGTCCACGTCACGATCGGCAAGAAGAGCTTCGAGGAGCAGCAGCTACTCGAGAACTACGCGGCGCTCGTGGACGAGATCATGCGCGCGAAGCCGTCCGCCGCGAAGGGGCGCTACATCAAGACTGTTACCCTGACGAGCACGATGGGCCCCGGAATCCACGTCGACCCGGCGCGGACGAAGGGCATCGTCGAAGACCTCGAAGGAGAGCCCGCAGAAGAAGCAGTGACCGCGTAGAGCCCACGCCGAAGAACGCTGGCAGCCGAAAGGCGGAAGTCCAGCCGAGGCGGGAGCAAGGGAAGGCATCGAGCCTCTCCGAGCCCGCCTGCGTGCGGGCTCGTTTCGTGAAGAGGGGAAATTTCCGATGCTGAAAGCCGAAAAAGAACGAGTCGTCGAGCAGCTGGCCGAGCGCCTGCGCGCGACGGAAACCCTGATGGTCGCGGACTACCGCGGCCTCACGATGCCCGAGATCGACGAGCTTCGCGGCAAGTTGCTGGACGCGGGCGCGCGTTTCACCGTCGTCAAGAACACGCTCACGCGGCGCGCCGCCGAGGCGGCGGGCAAGGAAGACGTGCTCTCGCTGATCGACGGGCCGACGGCCATCGCCTTCCTCGATGTCGAGGGCGACCCCGCCGCGGTGGCGAAGATCCTGAACGACACCGCCAGGGCGCGCGACGTGCTCGTGATCCGCGGCGGCCTGCTCGACGGCACGATCGTCGGGGACGTCGAGATCAAGCGGCTCGCCACGCTGCCGTCGGCCGAGGTCCTCCGCGCCCAGCTCGTCGGCGCGGTGGCCGGGCCACTCACGACGGTGGTCGGGCTCTTCACCGCGCCGCTGCGGGATCTCGTCGGTGTGCTCGACGCCCGCATTCGCCAGCTCGAGGAGCAGGGCGAGACCGTCCCGGAGCCGGAGGCCGAGGCAGCCGCAGAAGAGCCGCAGGCCGAGGCGCCTGCGGAGGAAGCAACGCCAGAAGACGAAGAGCAGCCCGAGGAGCCGTCGGCAGAGGCCGAGCCGGCCGCGGGCGAACCAGAGGAGGAGCAGCAGGATGGCTAAGACCGATACCGAGAAGATCGTCGAGACCCTGGGCGGCATGACCGTCCTCGATCTCGTCGAGCTGAAGAACAAGCTCGAGGAGGAGTGGGGCGTCAGCGCAGCTGCACCCGTGGCCGTGGCCGCAGCAGGCGGCGCGCCCGCAGGCGACGGCGCCGCCGCGGAGGAGAAGACCTCCTTCGACGTCGTGCTCACGAACGCCGGCGACAAGAAGATCCAGGCGATCAAGGTCGTCCGCGCGATCACGGGTCTTGGCCTCAAGGAGGCCAAGGACCTCGTCGACGGCGCGCCCAACCCCGTCAAGGAGGGAGTGGCTCAGGACGAGGCCGACCAGATCAAGGCGCAGCTCGAAGAGGCCGGCGCCACGGTCGAGGTCAAGTAGTCGAGCCCCGCGCGAGCGAGCTCTTACGGGCCGCCTTTGTAAGCGGCCCGTAAGGGTTCCTCCCCCGTTCCAGGGATTTCCGCGGGCACGGCGCAGGTCAGCGCCGAGAACTCCGTCAGTTGGGTGTCATCCCCCTCACGGAGGTCAGCACATGCGGTTCAAGTTTCTCGTCCTTGCCCTGGTCGCCTCGCTCGTCGTCGTTTCGGCGGCGGTCGCGAAGGATCATCCGGGCAAGGGTCACAAGCCAACGACCGGCGCCGGCTGCAAGCCGTCGGTGACCGTCATGCTCGCGGGCGTGCTCGCAGCAGATGCCGATCCGCAGGACGGCGACACGTCGTTCGTCCTGACCGTTCAGCGCTCGAATCGTCACGGCCGCGCCTACAAGCAGGCAGGCACGGCGACGGTGCTCGTCGACGCGAAGACGCGCGTGCGTCGTGAAGGCGCGAAAACCCTCGGCGCGCTCGCGCCGAACGACCGCGTCCACGTCACCGCCAAGGCCTGCAAGGCAGATCTCAAGGACGGCGCTCCGCCGGACCTGACCGCCCGGCAGGTCGGCGCTCACCCGGCGGCGACCACCGAGGCCAGCTCCTAATCACGGGCAGCGGCGAAGGCCAGAGGCGTCCGAAAGGGCGCCTCTGGCGCTTCTGAGGGCCACCCTCTATAGTTCTGTGGGCCTGCCGGTGACCACTGGGTCGCCGCGGCTTGCGCCACAGCCCCTCCGTTCGCTATTCTTGGCGGTTCCGCGCCGACGTCCGCCTGTTCGCATCTCGAAGTTCACCTCATAGCCGTTAAGGGAGGCACCCAGACTTGACCACCCGGGTCGCTGCGCCTCGCGCGCGCAAGAGTTTTTCACGTCTCAAGCACGTTCTCGACCTACCGAATCTGATCGACATCCAGAAGGCCTCGTTCGACTGGTTCCTAAACGAAGGCCTCCGCGAGACGATCGACGACATCTCGCCGATCGAGGACTACACCGGAACGCTCGCCGTCGAGTTCGGCGAGTACCAGTTCGGCGATCCTCCGGTCGGGATTCAGGAGTGCCGCGAGAAGGACCTGACGTACCAGCGGCCACTCTCGATGACGGTCCGCTTCGTCAACAAGGAGACCGGCGAGATTCGGGAGCAGACCGTC
This sequence comes from Gaiellaceae bacterium, assembly GCA_033856995.1. GTDB lineage: Bacteria > Actinomycetota > Thermoleophilia > Gaiellales > Gaiellaceae > AC-32. The sequence continues at coordinate 2,026 of JAWVDY010000029.1, read as the reverse complement.
TTCATGGGCGACTTCCCGGTGATGACCCAGTGGGGCACGTTCATCATCAACGGCACCGAGCGCGTGATCGTGACGCAGCTCGTCCGCAGCCCCGGCGCGTACCTGATGGAGCCCAAGGATCCTGCGAAGCAGGTCTTCACCGCCAACCTGATGCCCTCGCGTGGCTCGTGGCTCGAGCTCGAGATCGACAAGAAGGGGATCGTCTACGCGCGCATCGACCGGAAGCGGAAGCTGCCGATCACCACGCTCTTGCGGGCCCTACCCGAAGAGGACCCGACGACGGGCTGGCAGCTCGACACCAGCTCGAACGAGGCGATCATGAAGCTCTTCGGGAACTCGATCTACATCGCCAACACGCTCGAGAAGGATCCCTCCGCGCACGAGGACGAGGCCCTGATCGAGGTCTTCAAGAAGCAGCGCCCAGGTGAGCCGCCGACGCTCGACAACGCGCGGAACCTGCTTAAGTCGCTGTTCTTCGATCCGAAGCGCTACGACCTGACGAAGGTTGGCCGCTACAAGCTGAACCAGCGCCTCGGCGTGGACGTCCCCGAGGACGTGCGCGTGCTCACGACACAGGACATCCTGGCGCTCGTGAAGAAGCTCGTCGAGCTCCCCGACATGCTCGGCGTCGACCCGGAATCGAAGGACTACGCCGCCGACGCGATCATGCTCCCGCGCGACCCGATCCGTGGCGAGCTCGACGAGTACGAGCACTTCGGCAACCGCCGGCTGCGCACCGTCGGCGAGCTGATCCAGGAGGCGTTCCGCGTCGGGCTCTACCGGATGGAGCGCGTCGTCCGCGAGCGGATGACCACGGAGGACGTGGACACGATCACGCCGCAGACGATCATCAACATCCGTCCTGTCGTGGCGGCGCTGAAGGAGTTCTTCGGCTCGTCGCAGCTGTCGCAGTTCATGGACCAGACGAACTCGCTCGCCGGGCTCACGCATCGGCGGCGGCTCTCAGCGCTCGGCGCCGGCGGCCTCACGCGCGAGCGCGCGCCGATCGAGGTGCGCGACGTGCACCCGACCCACTACGGCCGCATGTGCCCGATCGAGACCCCGGAAGGCCCGAACATCGGCCTGATCGGCTCGTTGGCTTCGTTCGCCACTGTCTCGGAGTTCGGCTTCGTGCAGACCCCATACCGGAAGGTGACGAACGGCAAGGTGAGCGACGAGATCGTCTATCTCGACGCCGCCGAGGAGGCGCAGTACACGATCGCCCAGGCGAGCGCGCAGGTCGACGACAAGACCGGCCGCTTCGTCGACGACATGGTGCTCTGCCGCTCCCGCGAGGGCGAGGCCGTCACCGCGCGGCCGAAGGACGTCGAGTTCATGGACGTCGCACCGGCGCAGATCGTCTCCGTCGCCACCGCGCTGATCCCGTTCCTCGAGCACAACGACGCGAACCGCGCGCTGATGGGCGCCAACATGCAGCGGCAGGCAGTGCCGCTGATGATCACCCAGTCGCCGCTCGTCGGCACGGGGCTCGAGTACCGGGCCGCGATCGACACGGGCGACGTGATCCTCGCGGACGATGCCGGAACGGTCAGCGACGTCGACGCCGATCGCATCGTCGTCGACGGCAAGGACGGCAAGCACGAGTACCCGCTGACGAAGTTCATGCGCTCGAACCAGGGCACCCTGATCCACCAGAAGCCGATCGTCGGCCTCGGTGACAAGGTGAAGGCCGAGCAGGTGCTCGCCGACGGCAGCTCGACCGACATGGGGGAGCTCGCGCTCGGCGCGAACCTGCTCGTCGCCTTCATGGCGTGGGAGGGCTACAACTTCGAGGACGCGATCGTGATCTCGGAGCGGCTCGTCAAGCAAGACGTGCTCTCCTCGATCCACATCCACGAGTACGAGATCGACGCACGCTCGACCAAGCTCGGCGACGAAGAGATCACGCGCGACATCCCCAACCGCTCGGAGGAGTCGCTCAGCGACCTCGACGAGCGTGGGGTGGTGCGCATCGGCGCCGAGGTCGGCTCCGGCGACCTGCTCGTCGGCAAGGTGACGCCCAAGG
>JAWVDY010000028.1:0-10474 GCA_033856995.1 Gaiellaceae bacterium | reverse complement strand
CGGCTTCGAGGACAAGGTCGAGAACGCGCGCGGCTACGCGCTCGTCTGGTCGGGTGCCGGGATCAAGACGTTCACCGCCACGACCGACCGGCCGATCCAGGCGCACGAGCCCACCCTCTTCGAGATCTGGGTCTGCGCCGACGGCTACTGGTGCGACCACACGAAGAACCTCTGCCCCGGCGAGCTCAAGCCGGAGTACGACGAGCTCGAGCGGCAGCTGCTCGCCGTCTACGAGCGGGCGCTAGGGCACTGTCGTCCGGGTGCGAGCCTTGCCGAGCTCGACCGCTCCGTGCGCGAGGGGATCGCCGAAGCCGGCTACCCGGGCCAGCCGAGCCACCCGATCGCGCACGGCGTCGGCGCCCGCGCGCACGAGCCGCCCTACGCGCACCAGGCCGGGGCGGGCACGATCGAGGAGGGGATGGTGCTCGCGATCGAGCCCGGCATCTACTGGGAGGGCGGCGGCGGCCTGCGCGTCGAGGACAATTTCCTCGTCACCGCCGACGGCGTCGAGAAGCTCTCCTCGTTCCCGGACGGCGTGGTGTGAGGTGATCTGGACCGGTGAGCTGAACGACTCCTACCGGCTCGGCGGCAAGGTCGGGCTCTACGACACCACTCTGCGCGACGGCGAGCAAACCGTCGGCGTCGTGCTCGATCCCGAGCAGAAGCTCGAGATCGCCCGGCTGCTCGACGAGCTCGGCATCGACCGCATCGAGGCGGGCTTCCCGCGGGTCTCGCAGGATGACTGGGACGCGGTACGGCTGATCTCCGACGCCGGCCTGCGCGCCGAGATCTGGGGTTTTTCCCGCGCGGTTCCCCCCGACCTCGAGGCGCTGGTCGAGCTCGGCGTGCGCGCCTCGGTGATCGAGTCGCCGATCTCCGACCTCAAGCTCGACGCGATCGGCGTGACCCGGGAGAAGATGCTCGGACGGATCACGGACGCGATGCGTTTCGCCGCCGAGCACGGGATCCACGCGGCCTTCTTCGGCGTCGACTCGACGCGCGCCCGACCCGAGTTCTACGAGCAGGTCTACAAAGGCGCCGTCGAGGCCGGGGCCAAGGAGGTCGCCGTCGTCGACACGCTCGGGATTGCCTCGCCCGAGGCGGTGGCCGACCTCGTCGGGCGCACGGTCGAGTGGGTCGGGCCCGACGTGCCCGTGCACTTCCACGGCCACAACGACTTCGGCCTGGCGACCGGCGCCGCCGTCGCGGCGGTTCGGGCAGGCGCCCGCTGGATCCACGGCACGATCAACGGAATGGGCGAGCGGGCCGGCAACGCGAACCTCGCCGAGGTGGCGCTCGCCCTGCACGCGCTCTACGGCGTCGAGTCGAACCTCCAGCTCGATCGCGCGCGCGAGGTCTCGGAGCGCGTGCGCGAGCTCTCCGGGTACGTCCTCGACCCGTGGAAGCCGCTCACGGGCGAGACGCTCTTCCGCCGCGAGAGCGGTGCCGTCGCGAGCCAGTTCCACGACCCGCCCTCGATCGAGCCGTACTCGTCGGAGCTCGTCGGCGCCCAGCGAGGGATCGTGCTCGGCAAGAAGAGCGGTCTCGACTCGATCCGGATCAAGGCCGAGGAGCTCGGGCTCGAGCTGCCCGAAGAGCGCCGCGCCGAAGTGCTGGCTCGGGTCAAGGAGCTCGGAACGCGGAAGCGCGGCCTCGTCAGCGACGAGGAGTTCCGCGAGCTCGCGAATGGCTGACGCGGTCGTCGTCGGCAGCGGGATCAACTCGCTGGCCTGCGCGGCGCTGCTGGCGCGCGGCGGCTGGAGCGTGCGGGTGCTGGAGCGCGAGGACGAGCTGGGCGGCGCGATCCGCACCTCGGAGCTGACCGAGCCCGGCTACCACCACGACGTTTTCAGCGCCTGGCACCCGCTCTGGGTGGGAGGCGCGGCGCACGCCGAGCTGGGCGAAGAGCTCGCGGCGCACGGGCTCGAGTACCTGAACACCGAGCACCCGACCGCGACGCTGACCCCGGACGGGGAGGCCACGTTTCTGCTCCGCTCGACCGAGGCGAACGTTGCCGAGCTGGGCGAGGACTGGCGCGGGGCCGTCGAGTCGTTCCTGCCGAATGCCGACCTCGCCTTCGGCGTGCTCGGGACCGAGCTCTGGTCGCGCGACGGGCTGCGGCTGGCCCTCCGTGCCTACCGCCGGCTCGGCCGGCGCGGGGCGGTCGAGTTCACGGGCGACGTGCTCGCCTCGAGCCGCGACTGGCTGACGCAGACGCTCGCCTCGGAGCGCGCGCACGGCGTGCTCGCGCCGTGGGTGCTGCACACCGGCCTCGGCCCCGACGCGGCCGGCTCCGGCTTCATGACCCAGGTGATCGGCGTCGCGGTGCAGGAGGGCGGGATGCCGATCCCGCGCGGGGGCGGGGCGCGGCTCGTCGACGCGCTCGTAGGCCTGATCGAGGCTCACGGCGGCTCGTGCGAGACCGGTCGCGACGTCGAGCGCGTCCTCGTGCGGGACGGCACGGCGACGGGCGTGCGGCTCGCGGGGGGCGAGGAGCTCGCGGCCGAGCGCGCCGTGATCGCGAACGTGACGCCCACGCAGCTCTACGGCCGGCTGCTCGAAGGTCACGAGGAGCTCGGGCGCCGCTTTCGCTATGGGCGCTCCGAGATGCAGATCCACTTCGCGCTCTCGGAGCTGCCGCGCTGGGAGGGCGACGAGCGGCTGGGCAAGACCGCGATCGTCCATCTCACCGCCGATCTCGACGGCGTCTCTCGCGCGGTGAACGAGGCCGAGCGCGGACTGCTGCCGGCCGAGGCGACAGTCGTCGTCGGGCAGCCGCTGACGATCGACCCGAGCCGCGCGCCTGAAGGAGCCGGGATGCTTTGGATCCAGCTGCAGGAGCTGCCGTGGCAGGTGAAGGGCGACGCGGCCGGAGAGATCGACCCCGGTGACGGCACCTGGACGGAGAGCCTGCGCGAGCGGTACGCCGACCGGATCCAGGCGCGCATCGCGCGGCACGTGCCGAACCTCGACTCCGCGCTCATCAAGCGCGTGACGCTCTCGCCGGCCGATCTGCAGGCCGCGAACATCAACCTGCATCACGGCGACCCGTACTCAGGCGCGCTTGCGCTCGACCAGAACCTGCTCTGGCGGCCGCTGCCCGCGAGCCCCGGTCACGCGACGCCGGTCGAGCGGCTCTGGCACATCGGCGCGAGCACGCACCCAGGCCCGGGCCTCGGCGCGGGCTCCGGCACGCTGGTCGCGAAGCGGCTGCTGAGGAAACGACTGCGGCGATGAGGCTCTCGATCTCGGAGATCACGACGGTCACGCAGTCCTTCGCGGACGACCTCGATGCCTACCGCGCGGCCGGCGCGGACGGGATCGGGATCTGGGAGATGAAGCTCGCGGACGACTCGCTGGAGCGCTTTCGGGCGAGCGGCCTCGGCGCCGCCGCTGCGGTCCCGGAGGTGCCCTCGATCCTGCCGCTGCCGCTGATGGAAGGGCCGGCCGACCCGGGCGAGCGCGTCGACGCGATCCGGAGCGCGATACGCCGGCTCGCGCCGTTCGAGCCCGAGTGCGTGCTCTTCCTGACCGGCCCTGGCGACGACCGCGCGACGATCCTCGACGGCATCCGCGCGATCGCGGGGGAGGGCCGCGAGCACGGCGTCAAGGTCGCGCTCGAGGCGATCCAGCCCGAGTTCGCGCACCTCTGGTCGATCGTCTCGTCGCTCGACGAGGCGGCGGCGCTGGTGGACGACTCGGGCGCGGACGTCGGCCTGATGTACGACTCCTGGCATCTCTGGCGCGAGCCGGTCGAGGCGATCGAGCGCCATCGCGACCGCATCCGGGCCCTGCATCTGGCCGACTGGCGCGAGCCGACGCGCAACACCAACGACCGGGTGCTTCCCGGCGACGGCGTGGTCGACTTCGGGCCGATCCTCGATGCGCTTCGCTGGGACGGCTTCTACGACCTGGAGATCTTCTCGGACGCGGAGCTTCCGGGGTCGCTGTGGCAAGAGAACCCGCGCGAGCTCTCGCGGCGCGGGCTCGAGGCGCTGCGGAGGACGGTATCGAGCGCATCTGCGTAGTCGGCGCCGGCGTGATCGGCAGCCTCTTCGCCGGTCACCTCGCGCGCGTGTGCGAGGTCTCGGTGCTCTGCCGGCGCGAGGAGCACGCGCGGGCGCTGAACGAGGACGGCCTGCGCGTCTCCGGCCGCCACGACTTCGTCTCGCGCGTCGAGGCGGCGACCGATCCCGCCGAGTTGCCGGAGCCGGAGCTCGCGATCGTGGCGACCAAGACGACAGAGCTCGAGGCAGCCGCCGCCCGGCTCGAGAGCCACTGGGCGTCCGCGGCCGTGATGACCGTCCAGAACGGCCTCGGCGCCGAGGCGGCATTCGCCGGTCGCCCGGTTCTCTCGGCGGTCACGTTCATGAGCGGCACGCGCCACTCGGACACCCACGTCGAGTACATCCTCGACACCGAGACCTGGCTCGGCCCGTACGAGGACACGCCGTTCGAGCTCGCCGAGGAGGTCGCGGCGACGATCGTGGCGTCGGGCCTGAAGGCGCGCACGTTCCCAGATCTCCGGCCGGCGCAGTGGTCGAAGCTGATCTTCAACGCGACGGTGAACGCGGTCGCCGCACTTACCGGACTCCCGCACGATCCGCACTTCGCGGCGCGCGAGCAGCTCGGAGACCTCGGCCATCTCGTCTTCGACCTCGTCGAGGAGGGAAAGCGCGTCGCCGAGGCCGCGGGGATCGAGTTGCACGAGGACCCGTGGGCGATGAACGTCCTGGCCACGCAGCGAGGCAGCCGCCACTACCCGTCGATGCTCGAGGACGTGGAGGCCCACCGCCCGACCGAGATCGAGCACATCACGGGCGCGCTCGTGCGCGAGGCCGCGCGGCTGGGGGTGCCTGTGCCCCTGCACACCGCGCTCTACCGACTCGTGCGCGGGAAGGAGGCGTCGTGGCAACCCGATTGACCCCCTGCCCGCGTACCACGTAAATTGCCCCTTCGGGCGTGGTCTTCTAGGAGGAGGGTTCACTTGAAACGTGCAACTAGGTGGGGCGCGTTGGTCGCGCTCCTCGGGGCGGCCGTGGTGGTCGCCGCGCTCGTGGCGACGACCGGCGGCAACGCCGCGTCGGCTGCGAAGAAGCCGCTCGTGATCGGCTGGGCGTACGACAAGTCGGGGCGGATGTCGCCGTTCGACAACCCTGCCCTCGCCGCGGCCAAGATCCGGGTCAAGCAGCTGAACGCGAGGGGTGGCGCGGCGGGCCACAAGTTCGTGATCAAGACGTGTGACACGCAGGACAACGACGCGTCGAAGGCCAAGGCCTGCGCGCTGGACCTGCTTGGCCAGGGCGCGAGCGTCCTCTTCACGACGTGCGATGTCGACTTCGCGACGCCAGTCGTCCAGGAGGCGATCAAGCGTGGGAAGCTCGCGATCTCGACCTGCATCGGGACTGACCAGATGGGGCCGAAGCGCTTCGGCAAGCAGGGAAAGCTCGCCTTCAGCTTCGGCAACGTTGCGCAGGACGAGGGCTCGGCGATGGCCGAGTACGCCCACAAGCGCGGGTGGAAGACCGCCGGCCTCGCGACGAACACGCTACTCGTCTACTTCAAGAACGTCGTGCAGGCGTTCGACAAGCGCTTCCGCCAGCTCGGCGGCAAGATCGTCGACCGCGAGAGCTACGCGACGGGACAAAACAACGTCAACACGGCCGTCACGCGGTTGAGCTCGCACAAGGCTGCGGTCTACGTGACGGCGACCGCGTTCGGCGAGCTGCCCGCATTCGTCTCCGGGATGCGCTCGTTGCACAACAAGACGCCGATCCTCAACTCCTGGGCAGGCGACGGCACCTATTGGCTGACGAAGAACCCGAAGGTGACGAACTACTACCTCGTCACGTATGCCTCCGTCTTCGGGGACGACCCGAGCAAGGACGTGCGCAAGATGATCTCCGCGTTGAAGAAGGCAGGTGCGACGCCGTTCACCGGCGGCTTCCTCGGCGGAGCCGACACGATCGATGGTCTCGCAATCGCGATCAAGCGGGCGCATGGCTCACTCAAGGGCTCGGTGCTCGCGGCGCAGCTCGAGAAATTCAAGCGAGTCAGCGTGCTCGGGGGGCACATCGGCTTCTCGAAGAAACTGCACACCGTCTTCGGGCGGGAGTACCGCGTGATCAAGATCCAGGACAACAAGGCGAAGCTCGTGGGCACGGTGACGGCGAAGGTCGTCCCGAAGCTCCCCTAACGCGGGCGCGCGTGCCCGAGACGGCGCTCGCGACAGGAACGGAGAGGAGGCCCGGAGAGACCCTTCGGGCCTCCTCCGTCTCGCGCTCCTTCGAGGGCGTCGAGGCGCTGAGCGACGTGACGCTCGAGCTGCGGCGGCACGAGGTGGTCGGGTTGATCGGGCCGAACGGCGCGGGCAAGTCGACGCTCGTCAACGTGCTGACCGGCTTCGACCGGCCCGATACCGGCACTGTCGAGCTCGAGGGGCGGGAGATCACGGGCTGGAGCTCGCACCGCCGCGCCCGGGCCGGGCTCGCGCGCACGTTCCAGCACAGCCGCTCGTTCGGCGGGCTCTCGGTGCGTGAGAACGTCGAGGTCGCGGCGCTCGGCGTGGGTGCGGGCTCGCGCGAGGCACGGCGGCGCGGCGACCGCCTGCTCGACCTTCTCAGCCTGGCGCCGCTCGCCGAGGCGCGAGCCGCTTCGCTCTCCCACGGCGACGAGCGGCGCCTCGGGGTCGCGCGCGTGCTGGCCACCGAGCCGTCGTTCGTGCTGATGGACGAGCCCGCCGCCGGGCTGCCCGAGGCGGAGGTGCCGGAGTTCGCCGACGTCCTCCGCTCATTGCGTGACGAGCACGCTGCCGGAGTGCTCCTGATCGACCACAACATGGCACTCGTGATGGGCGTCTGCGACCGCGTACACGTGCTCGACCAGGGCCGCACGCTCGCCGCGGGCACGCCGGACGAGATCCGCGGCAACCTCGACGTCGCGGCCGCCTATCTCGGCGAGACGGCGGTGCGCGCCGATGGCTGAGCCGGTCCTCGAGCTCGACGGCCTGGAGGTTCGCTACGGGACGGTGGCGGCCGTTCGAGGCATCGGGCTGAGAGTCGACCGGGGCGAGATCGTCGGTTTGATCGGCCCGAACGGCGCCGGGAAGTCGACGACGCTGCACGCGATCATGGGCGTCGTCTCTCCGGCCGCGGGGGAGATCAGGCTCCACGGGCACTCGCTGCGCAAGCGGACGTCCGAGTCGATCGCCCGGGCCGGAATCGCGCTCGTGCCCGAGGGCCGGCGGGTCTTCTACGAGTTCACCGTGGAGGAGAACCTCCGACTCGGACTCGCCGCGCGCCGCAAGGGCGGCGAGGGCGACCCGCTCGACCACGCCTACGACCTCTTCCCGATGCTGAAGGAATTCCGCCGCCGCCACGCGGGTCACCTCTCCGGCGGCCAGCAGCAGCAGCTTGCGATCGGGCGGGCGCTCGTCGCCGAGCCCGACGTGCTGCTCCTCGACGAGCCGTCGCTCGGGCTGGCGCCGCTCGCCGTCGACAGCGTGTTCGAGGCGCTGCGCGGGATCCGCGACCGCGGCGTCACCATTCTGCTCGTCGAGCAGCGAGCGCTGCACACGGTGGCTCTCGCCGACCGTACCCACGTCCTCGTCGGCGGCGAGCTGCGGCTGACCCTGACGCCCGCCGACGCGAAGAACCCGGACAAGATCGTCTCGGCCTACCTCTCCGCATGATCCTCGCCGTCCTCGACTTCCAGACGTTCACCGACGCGGTGGGCCTCGGCGCGATCTACGCGCTGATGGCGGTCGGGATCGGGCTCGTCTTCGGGGTGCTGCGGCTCGTCAACTTCGCGTACGGGCAGCTGGTGATGGCCGGGGCGTACACGCTTGCGTTCACGTCCAGCTGGCCGCTGGCCGCGAGCATCGCGGCCTGCTTCGTGGTGGTGGTCGCGCTCTCGCTCGCGATGGAGACGGTGGTCTTCCGCCCGCTGCGGGGCCAGTCGCCTGCCGTGATGCTCGTGACCACCTTCGCGATCGCGTTCCTGCTCCAGGCGATCGCGTTGATCGTCGACCTGCGCGACAACACGCTCGGGGAGGTCGCCGCGTCGCTGACCTCGCTGAACTCGCCGATCACGATCTTCGGCGCCGACGTGCGCAAGATCACCCTCGTCTCGATCGGAGTCGCGATCGGAGCGCTGGTGCTGCTCGCGCTCCTGCTCACGCGGACGACGATCGGCCTGCACACGCGCGCGGCGGCCGGCGACTTCCGCACGGCGCGCCTGCTTGGCGTGCGGGCGAACCGTGTGATCGCCTTCTCGGTCTTCCTCTCCGGCCTGCTCGCGGCCGCGGTCGCCGTGATGATGACCGTGCAGTTGCCGCTCGTGACCCCGGACTTCGCCCTGCGCGACACGATCGTGGTCCTCGTCGGCGTGGTCGTCGGCGGCATCGACCGGCTCTGGACTGCCACGCTCGGCGGATTCACGCTCGGGTTCGTCTCGGGCCTGATCAACGGTCTGCTGCCGACCGACAAGACCGTCTACCTGCCCTCGGCGGTCTTCGCGCTCGTCATCCTCGTCCTGCTCCTGCGCCCGGCCGGCCTCTTCGCCTGGGGCCGCCGCATTGCGCCCGAACGCGTATGAGGCGCCGGCTCGACACCCTCGTCCAGCTGGCGGCGCCTGCGCTGCTCGTCGTGGCGGTCGGCCTGTTCGCCACCACCGTGTCGCCCTCGAATCAGGTCTACGTCCTCAACGCACTGGTGGCCGTCGCGATCGTCGTCGCGATCTACGTCTTCGTCGGAAACTCGGGCGTCCTCTCGTTCGGCCAGATCAGCTTCGTCGCCGTCGGCGCGTTCGCCTCGGGGGTGATGACGGTGCCGCTCGACTCGAAGAAGGGCGTGCTCACGACGCTCTTTCCGCTGCTGCGCGACCACACGATCGGCAACATCCCCTCGCTGCTCCTCGCCGCGGCACTCGGCGGGGCGTTTGCGTTCGTGGTCGGCCTGCCGCTGATGCGCCTGAACGGCCTCGCGGCCGGGATCGCGACCTTCGCGGTGCTGGAGATCACGCACAACGTCCTGCAGCAATGGACGAAGATCGGGCCCGGTGCGACGACGCTCTCGCTCGTGCCCGAGACGACAGGCCCGCTTCAGGCGACGCTCGGCGCGCTTGCCGCGATCGTCGTCGCGTTCGCCTACCAGCGCAGCCGGCTCGGACGGCAGCTTCGGGCCTCGCGCGAGGACGCGGCGGCTGCGTCCGGTGTAGGCGTCCGCGTGCACCTCCAGCGCCTCTGGGCCTTCACCGTCTCGGGCGCGCTCGGCGGGTTCGCGGGCGGTCTGCTCGTGCACCAGCTCGGGTCGATTACGACCGAGCAGGTGTACCTCGAGCTGACCTTCCTGACGCTGGCGATGCTGGTCGTCGGCGGGCTGACGAGCCTCTGGGGCGCGGTCATCGGCGCGCTCGCGATCAGCGGCCTGGACTCGTTCCTCAGCCAGGCCGAGAACGGGATCCACCCGTTCGGCCACCGGCTCGACCTGCCGTCGGGGACGCGGCTCGTGATCCTCGCGTCGCTGATGGCCCTCGTGCTGATCCTGCGACCGTCGGGCCTGACCGGCGGGCGGGAGTTCGGGCTGCCGCGGCTGTGGAGGCGCGGATGAAGGTCTGCGTGGTCGGGTGCGGCGCGGTCGGCTCGCTCTTCGCGGCGAACCTGGCCGGGCTCGACGACGTCGAAGTGTGGGCGTACGACCTCTCGCGCGAGCACGTCGACGCGATCAACGCGCACGGGCTCCGCCTCTCGGGTGCGGGCGAGGTCGTCGGCCGGCTGCGGGCGACGAGGGACGCGGCCGAGCTGCCCGCCTGCGACTTCGGGATCGTCGCGACCAAGGCGATGCACACTTCGAGCGCGATCGAGGCGACCGCCGACGCGTTCGTCGGCGGAGCCGTCTGCTCGGTGCAGAACGGGCTCGGCAACGAGGAGGCGATCGCCGTTCACGTCGAGCGCGTCATCCGCGGCACGACGTTTCCGGCGGGCAAGATCGTCGCGCCCGGCCACGTGCAGTGGGACGTCAAGGGCGACACGACGCTCGGCCCGTTCGAGTCGCAGCCGGCGCCGGCCGCCGAGATCGATCGTCTCGCCGACGCGTGCACGCGAGCCGGCCTACCGACGCAGGCCGTGCCGGACGCGCGCGGGCCCCAATGGCGCAAGGTGATCTTCAACGCGTCGACGAACCCGATCGGCGCGCTCACGGGGCTCACGCACGGGCGCGTCTGCGAGCGGCCGGACCTACGCGCGCTCGTCTCAGGCCTCGTCGACGAGGGCAAGGCGGTCGCGGCGGCACAGGGCATCGTGCTCGACGCGGATCCGGAGGAGCTGATCGACCATGCCGCGAAGCCTGAGGTCGCGTACGACCACAAGGCGTCGATGCTGCAGGACGTCGAGGCGAGACGGCAGACGGAGATCGACTATCTGAACGGCGGTGTCGTCGGGTTCGGGCGTGAGTACGGGGTGCCGACGCCGCTGAAC
>JAWVDY010000027.1:0-14239 GCA_033856995.1 Gaiellaceae bacterium | reverse complement strand
GCTCCTGCTCATCACCGCGCTCAACGAGAGCGAGTCGAGCACTTCACGCTCAGCCCTGTTAGCGGCGGGTCGAGCTACGTGCCGCCAATCCCGGGCGCGGTGATCCCCGGAACGATCGAGCCTCGCGATCAAGGCGAGACGACGCGCGAGTTCAAAGACGACAAGGGCGTGTTCGCCTTCGACCCGGACTCGATCATCCGCGCGTTCGTCGAGACGCCGGCCGGACGGTTCTGTTCTGAACCCGAGCAGGTGACGGCGATGACGATCCGGGCTGACCCTCGGTACAACCTCCCGGTGCCGCCGCATCTGGTCAACCGTCCTTCGTCGCCAGGCGTGTCGTCCTCATCAGCGTCGCCGACGCCTCCGCAGCCGTAAGGCGCGCGCGCCAGTCGCGCGCCAGTCGCGCCAGCTTTCAGGCGCTCTTGACCGGTCTTGAGCGGAGAACTCGTCTCGGCGTCGAGACGCGCGAAACCCGCCTGACGTGGCGGGTTTCGGCTTGTCCACTATGGAGCGGACGACGGGGATCGAACCCGCGACCCTCAGCTTGGGAAGCTGATGCTCTACCAACTGAGCTACGTCCGCGCGCCGCGATTCTAGCCGAGCCCGAAAGAGCGACTTTCGCGGCGGCCGTCGCGCAGGCAGGCTCGGAGGATGCGGCGATCCGCTGTCCTGATCGGGCTTTTCCTTGTCTGTTGCACCGCCGCCTGCACCCTGCGCCGACAGGTCTCGCTTCCCTCGCCCTACTGCCGTGGTGGCAGCCCGGTTGCCGGCGTCTACCACCCCTCGCGCCTGCGCGTGAAGAGTCGCTGCCGCGTCGCAGTCGGCACCGTGAGCAAGGTCAAGTTCGAGGTCTACGACGGTGACGTGCACGTCGACCTGCGCCTCGACCCCGCCTACGAGGGCCTGCTCTCGGACGGCAACGCACGCGTCGGCGGGAATCTCGTCGTCGAGCTGATCCCGCAGGATCGCTCGCGGGTCGCGGTTCCCGAGGAAGGCGCGCGCGTCGAGGTCGTCGGCCCGTGGGTCGAGGACGGCGAGCACGGCTGGAACGAGATCCATCCCGCCTGGTGGGTGAGCGCCGGCCGAATCCAGCCCGCCACCGCGGCCGAGCTGCGCGCAGCGCAGCTGCTCCTGCAGACAAACGCCTCCGACAGATAGCCGAGGGGCGGCTCGCCGCAGCAGCGCCCCCCGGCTCGCGCATGCTACGACGTCGAGCGGGGATAATCGACCCCAGCAAACGAACGGAGGCTCAGACGAATGCACGAGCTCGAAGAAACCGCGAGAGCGCTCGTCGCCGAAGGCAAGGGGATCCTGGCGGCAGACGAGAGCGACGGCACGATCAAGAAGCGCTTCGACTCGATCGACGTCGAGTCCACCGAGGACAACCGGCGCGCCTACCGCGAGCTGCTCTTCACCGCCGAGGGCGCCGAGGAGTACATCAGCGGCGTGATCCTCTTCGACGAGACGATTCGCCAGAGCTCGTCAGACGGCACGCCGTTCCCGAAGCTGCTCGAGAGCCGTGGGATCATCCCGGGGATCAAGGTCGACAAGGGCGCGAAGCCGCTCGCGAACGCCGAGGGCGAGACCGTGACCGAAGGGCTCGACGGGCTACGCGAACGGCTGAAGGAGTACCGGGAGCTCGGCGCGCGCTTCGCCAAGTGGCGCGCCACGTACTCGATCGGCGACGGCAAGCCGAGCGAGTACTGCGTGTGGACGAACGCTCACGCGCTTGCGCGCTACGCCTCGCTCTGCGAGGAGGCCGGCATCGTGCCGATCATCGAGCCGGAGGTGCTGCAGGAGGGAACCCACACGCTCGAGGAGAGCAAGAAGGCGACGGGGCGCGTGCTCCAGGCCGTCTACGTCGAGCTGCACGACCAGCGGGTCGACCTCCGCGGCACGCTGCTGAAGCCGAACATGGTGCTCTCGGGCTACGAGGCATCCGACCGCGCCGGGGTCGACGAGGTGGCCGACGCGACGCTCGAATGCTTCTACCGCCACGTGCCCGCCGCGGTCCCTGGGATCGTCTTCCTCTCGGGTGGCCAGTCGGACGAGGACGCGACCGCGCATCTGAATGCAATAAACACGCGCGGCCCGCACCCGTGGCAGCTCTCGTTCTCGTACGGCCGCGCGCTGCAAGCGCCGGCGCTCAAGGCCTGGGGCGGCAAGCCGGAGAACGTCGAAGCGGCGCAGCGGGCGTACTACCACCGGGCGAAGCTGAACAGCGCTGCGCGCACCGGGATGTACGCGCCGGAGATGGAGATGGTCGGGGCTTAGCGGTACTCGCGGCCGCTGAAACGCTCGAGCTTGTCGAACGAGTGCGTGGCCTCGATCCGGCGCACGGTGCCGGAGCGTGAGCGCATCACGATCGAGTCGGTCACCGCGCCGCCAGGCTGGTAGCGCACGCCGCGCAGGAGCGCGCCGGTCGTCACGCCGGTCGCCGCGACGAAGACGTCCTCGCCCGAGACGAGGTCGTCCGTCGTCAGCACGCGGTCGAGGTCGTAGCCCGCGTCGAGCAGCGCCTGGCGTTCCTCGTCATTGCGCGGCCAGAGCTTTCCCTGGACGCCGCCGCCCACGCACTTCAGCGCAGCAGCGGCGATCACGCCCTCGGGCGTGCCGCCGAGTCCCATCAGCAGGTCGACGCCGGGCGCGGGCTGTGCCGCCGCGATCGCGGGCGCGACGTCTCCGTCGGTGATCAGGTTGACCTGGGCTCCCGTCTCGCGCAGCTCCGCGATCAGCGCTTCGTGCCGGTCGCGCTCGAGCACCACGACCGAGACCTCGCTCGGTCGCTTGCCCTTCGCCTTCGCCACGCGCTCGACGTTCTCGCGCGGTGGCGCGTCGATGTCGACGACGTGAAGCGCCTCGGGCCCGGTGGCGATCTTGTCCATGTAGAAGGCCGCCCCGGGGAAGAACATCGTCCCGCGCTCGGCGAGCGCGATCACCGCGATCGCGTTCGGCTGGCCCTTCGCCGTCAGGCGCGTGCCCTCGAGCGGGTCGACCGCGACGTCGACCGCAGGGCCGTGGCCGTCGCCGACCTCCTCGCCGTTGAAGAGCATCGGCGCCTCGTCCTTCTCGCCCTCGCCGATCACGACTACGCCGTTCATCGAGACGGTGTCGAGGATCGCGCGCATGCCGTCGACGGCGGCCTGGTCGGCGGACTCCTTCTCGCCCCGGCCGATCCAGCGGCCGGCGCCAAGCGCGGCGGCTTCGGTCACGCGCACGAGCTCGAGCGCGAGGTTGCGGTCTGGCCGGTTGCCGGTCGTCGTCGGGGTGTCGGCCGAAGCCTCCGCCTGCGCCATCGGCCGCGATCCTACATCCGCTCCGGCGCCGCGACTCCCACGAGCTCGAGGCTGCGGGCGATCACACGCTGGGTCGCGACGCAGAGCGCGAGCCGGAACGCCTGTGCCTCGCTCTCGAGCACACGCTGGTGGTGGTAGAAGCGGTGGAAGTCGTCCGCGACGCGGATCGCATAGGCGGGGATCGCTTGCGGCCCCCGCCGCTCGGTGGCCTCCGCGGCGACGCGGGGGAAGTCGGCCAGCCGCTTCACGAGATCGCGCTCCTCCTGCGAGAGGGCATCGCCGACGGCCGGTGAGATCTCCGCCTCGCCCGCGTTGCGCCGGATAGCCGCGATGCGGGCGTGCGCGTACTGGACGTAGTAGACGGGGTTCTTCTCGGAGCGCTCGCTCGCCAGGTCGACGTCGATCTCGATCGTCTGGTCAGGCCCGCGGTTGATCAGGAACCAGCGCGCCGCCTCGACGCCGACCTCGTCCAGGAACTCCTCGAGGAAGACGACGTCGCCGCGCCGCTTCGACATCTTCGCCTGCTCGCCGCTGCGGGTGAGGTGGACGAGCTGGTAGAGCAGCACCTCGATCCGCTCGGGGTCGTAGCCGAGCATCCGCGCCACCGCCGCGTACCACTTGCGCGTGCCGTGGTGGTCTGCGCCGAGCACGTAGAGCGCGCGGTCGAAGCCGCGCTCGAGCTTGTCGACGAGGTAGACGACGTCGGCAGCTCGGTACGTCGGCGCGCCGCCCTGCTCGGGCGAGCGGATCAGGACCCGGTCCTCCTCGTCGCCGTGGGCCGAAGCTCGCGCCCAGACCGCGCCGTCCTTCTCGTAGGTGTCGAGCTTCGGCAGGTACTCCGACAGGCGCGTCTCGAGCTCGCTCTGCCGCGCCCACGAGTCGAAGTGGACGCGGAAGCGCTCGAGCGTCGTCTCGATCTGGGCGAGCGTCTCCGGCACCGGATCCCCCGGGCGGGCCGCGAGCTCCCGCACGTAGTCGCCGCTGTAACCGTCCTCGGGCGGCTCCTCCCCACGCCTGAACGCCTCGACCGAGGCGCGGAAGCGCTCCATCTGCGCGCCGGCGTCGTTGTAGTAGTACTCGCGCTCGACCTCATGGCCGGCGAACTCGAGCAGCCGCGCGACCGAGTCGCCGATCGCCCCGTTTCGAGCCGATGCGACCGTGATCGGCCCGGTCGGGTTCGCCGAGACCATCTCGACCTGCACCTTCTCGCGCTGCTCCGCCGAGCCGCCGCCGAAGCCGTCGCCTGCGTCGAGGATCTCCGCAAGGGCCTCGCCGAACCACGCGGGAGCGAGCCAGAAGTTGACGAAGCCCGGCCCCGCGACCTCGGCGCGCTCGACCTCGTCGAGCCCGACCGCCGCGGCCGCGAGCTCTTCGCCGAGCTCCCGCGGCGAGCGGCGCTGCACCGGCGCGAGCCGCATCGCGACGTTGGTGGCGTAGTCCCCGTGCTCAGGGTCGTTAGGGCGCTCGAGCTCGACGGGGGCGCCCGCCAGCTCCGAGAGCCGCGCCTCGAGGCGAGCGACTGCGCTGGACACCTCCGTAGTATCCTCGACGCATGGAAGGCGACAGCCAGGAGGAGCGCCAGCTCAACATCCACCTCGACCCCGAGAACCTGGCCGGCGTCTACGCGAACTTCGCGAACATCAGCTTCTCGGACTACGAGTTCACGCTGACCTTCGCGCGCATCGACCACGAGGTCGAGGAGGGCGACGTGCCTGGGGTCGTGGTCGCACGCGTGAACATGTCGACGCGGTTCATGCGCGAGCTGCTCGACGCGATGCAGGACTCGTGGTCGAAGTGGTCGTCGCGCGAGGGGATCCGGAACCTCCCGGAGACCCCCGGCAACGACACTTAGCGTTCGCGCACGCGCCAGGCTCGGGCCAGCGCGATGCGCTGCGCGACCGTCGGGTGGTCGTCGAGCATGACGTACGACCAGAGCGGCGGGCTCGGCTGGATCAGGTCATAGCGCGTGAACTTGCGGAAGAGGCTCTCCGCCGACGCCGGGTCGTGCGTGGCGCGGAGCGCCGACCAGTCGGCCTCCGCCTCGTAGCGGCGCGAGACCACGTTTCCGAAGGGCGTGATCACGAGCCCGATCACCGCGAGCACGAGCAGGGCGTAGGGCACGAGCTCCGGCCGGTGCAGCCCGCCCCGCCGCCGGGTGGCCAGCTCCACGACGAGGAAGCCGGGCGCCGTCAGGAGCAGCGACCAGGCGATGCCTTTCCAGATGTGGCGATGGGCGACGTGACCGAACTCGTGGGCGACGACGAGCTCGATCTCGCGGTTGGTGAAGCGTCCGTCGAAGAACGTGTCCCAGACGAAGACGCGCGCGGACGGCCCGATCCCTGTCGCCATGGCGTTCGCGGCGGTGGTCTCGCCGCTCACCTTCTCGATCCGGATCGGCGTGCTCCCGACACCCTCCGCGCGGGCGAGCTCGCGGATGCGGGCGCTCACCTGGGTCCGGTGCGGCGCCCTCGTCCCGAGCGTCTCGACGTAGGGCAGCACGAGCACGAGCACCGCGCCGAACGCCGCGAACAGCGGCGCCGCCACAAGCCACCAGCGGGGCCCGAAGCAGCCGGCGAGCAGCATGAGGATCGTGAGCGCGATCGTCAGGCCAACGACCTGGCCGACCAGGCCCGGCCACTGCTGGAGCGCCCACGAGAGGTAGCCCTGCTTCTCGAGCCCGTAGCGGCGGCCCCACCAGAGCGTGAGGGCGCCGAACGGCAGGCCGAGGGCCCACGTGCCGAGGGTCGTGACCGTACCGACCATCACCCCGGTGCCGACCCGCCCGAGCTCCCACGCCCGGGCGATGCGCGGCCCGAGCCAGGCGAATAGCGCGAGCGCCGCGAGCGTGACGAGCGTCGCCGCGATCCATTCCCAGCGCAGGAAGCCGTCGTAGCGTGCCGAGCGGTGCAAGAGCGCTACCGAGAATTGCTTGGCCACGTCGACGTGCGGCTTGTGGAGGTCGGCGGGAATCGTGGTGCGCGTCAGAAACCACGCAGCGACCGCCCACCCCGCTGCGAGCGCGACTAAGGTTGAGCCCTTGGCGACGCGGGTCGCGGTCATCTCCGACGTCCACGCTAACTGGCACGCGCTCGAAGCCGTCCTGGAGACAGTGGAGCGCGAGGAGCCGGACGAGCTCTGGTGCCTCGGCGACCTTGTCGGCTATGGGCCGCGCCCGAACCCGTGCTGTGTCGCGGTCGAGCGGCGCGCCGCGCTCTCGTTGGTTGGCAACCACGACCTCGGCGTGCTCGGCGCGCTCGACCTGGCGGAGTTCACCGGCGACGCGGTCGTGGCGGCACGCTGGACACGCGGGGTACTCGCGGAAGGGTCGCACGCGTTTCTGCAGTCGCTGCAGCCGTCGGGAGCGCGCGGCGGCGCCGAGCTCTTCCACGCGAGCCCGCGCGATCCGGTGTGGGAGTACGTGCTCTCGGCCGAGACCGCGGGGGCGGCGTTCGAGCTGACCGAGGCGCCGCTCGTGCTCGTCGGCCACAGTCACGTGCCGCTGTCGATCACGCTCGAGGACGGCGTTCTCGACGGAGGGGTCGCGCCGGACGGCACCGAGGCGCCGCTCGGACCGGGCCGGCGGCTGCTGAATCCGGGATCGGTCGGTCAGCCGCGCGACGGCGATCCACGGGCGGCGTGGCTGCTCCTCGACTTCGGCGCCGCGACCGCTTCGTTCCGCCGCGTCGAGTACGACGTCGCCCGCACGCAAGAGGAGATCCGAGAGAGGGGGCTGCCGGATGCGCTGGCGCAGCGGCTTGCTCACGGCATCTAGCGCGCTCCTGCTCGCCGGTTGCGGCGGGCAGCGGCGCGCCGCGCCCCCTCCGACGCCGGCGCCGAAGATCCCGGCCGGCGTCGCGGCGAGACTCGCCGTCGATGCCGACCGGGTGGCCGCGGCCGCGCCCGGTACCTGTGCCGCGCGCGACGCCGCCGTGCACCTCCGCAGCGACGTGATCGCATTCATCGCACGCATACCGGCGCGCTACCAGGAGCCGCTGACCTCGGCCGCGAACGCGCTCGCCGAGCGGCTCGCAGCCTGCACGGAGCCCGAACCAGCACCACGCAAGCCCGGTAAGCACAAGAAGCACGGGCAGGACAAGGACGACTAGTGAGCGCGGCCACCGTCGGCGGCCGCTACCGACTCGAGCAGCCGCTCGGGCAGGGCGGCATGGCGACCGTCTACCTCGCGCACGACACCGAGCTCGGCCGGCCGGTCGCCGTGAAGCTGCTGGCGGAGAACCTCGCCGGAGACGCAGCCTTCCGGACGCGCTTCCTGCGGGAAGCGCAACTCTCGGCGCGGCTCTCGCACCCGAACGTGGTCGGCGTCTACGACACGGGTGAGGCCCACGACGGCCGGCCGTACATCGTGATGGAGTACGTCGAGGGGACGACGCTCGCCGAGCTCGGGCGCTTGCCCGCCGACGAAGCGGTCGCGCTGGCGGTCCAGGCCTGCCATGCGCTCGCCCACGCACATGCGGCAGGCTTGATCCACCGCGACGTGAAGCCGCAGAACCTGCTGCTTCGCACCGACGGGACGCTGAAGGTCGCCGACTTCGGGATCGCCCGCGCGGCCGAGGCGACTGCGCTCACCCAGGCCGGCACGGTGCTGGGAACCGCGGCGTACCTTTCTCCCGAACAGGCCGCCGGCGAGCAGCTGACCGCTGCGACCGACGTCTACTCGCTTGGAGCGGTCCTGTACGAGCTCCTGACGGGCCGCGCGCCACACGAGCTCGAGTCGCTCGCCGACCTCGCCGACCGGGACGAGATCGCGCCCATCGGCGAGCTTGTACCCGAGGTTCCACCCCGCATCGAGGACGCGGTCATGCGCTCGCTGGCGCGAAACCCCGCCTATCGGCCTGCCTCCGCCGAGGCCTTCGCCGCCGAGCTGACCGGGAAGGCGACCGCGCCCACGCGCGTGGCGCCCGTGCCACGTCCACACGTGTCGAAGGCCTGGGCCCTCGCCGCAGCGGCCGTTGTGGCGGCCGGCGCCATCGGAGGCGTCGTCTTCGCAATCGCCAAGAGCAGCACCACGGCCCCGCCGGCCCCGCGGCAAACACGCGTGCGGCCGATCCCGCCGGGCGCGGACGCGCAGGAGCAGGCCCGGAACGTGGCGGCGTGGCTGCGGGCTAGAGCTGCTCGGCCGTAGCCGGCTGGACGCCGAAGCTGACGCCCTCGCGCACGAGCGCGATCTGGACTTCCTCGCGCGCCTTGTAGATGCGCCACTTGACAGTGGCGAGCGTCACCTCGAGCGAGTCGGCGATCTCCGTGTACGAGAGGCCGACCACGTCGCGCAGGAGCAGGGCCATCTTCAGGTCGGTGCTGAGCAGCTCGACGGCGCTCCAGAGCGCATCGATCTCCTCGAGCCGCTCGATCGGCGCGTCCATCACCTCGAGCGGGGCGATGTCGTCGATCGCGACAAGCGCCCGCGGCCGCCGCTCGCTCGCACGAAGCTCGTCCAGCACGCGGTTCTTCGTCACCTGGAAGAGCCAGGTCGTGAACTTCGAGCGGAGCGAGAACTTCGGCAGGCCCTGGTAGACCCGCAGGAAAACCTCTTGCGTCAGGTCTTCGGCTAGCGAGCGGTCTCCACCTACGAGCCGGAGCACGTAGTTGAAGACAGGCGTCTCGTAAGCGCGCAGGATGAGCGAGAAGGCTCGCTCGTCACCCCGTTGTGCCTTCCGCAGGACGCCGAGATCGGGCTGGGCCAGTGACAAGGCTCGCGGAGTATAGATGCGAAGGCGGTCAAATGCAGAGGTTTTCCCCCGTCATTTGTAAGGGTTTCGCAATTCCTAGGTAAGCAAGAGCGGTGGGCACGAGATCCTGCAACTCACCCCCGTCGCGCAGGTGCGCGTCGCCGTCGGTGACGATGAGCGGTACGGGATTCGTGGTGTGCGCGGTGTGCGGACTCGTGCCGTTCGGCTCGAGCAGCTGCTCGGCATTCCCATGGTCCGCGGTGATGAGCGCCACGCCGCCGAGGCGCTCGACGGTATCCACGACGCGGCCAAAGCAGGCATCGGTGACCTCGACAGCCTCGACCACGGCCGGGATCACCCCAGAGTGGCCGACCATGTCGGGATTCGCGAAGTTGACGACGGCAAAGCCGTAGCCGTTCGCCTCGAGCGCCTCGCTGAAGCGCGCCGCGACCTCCTCGCCAGACATCTCCGGCTTCTTGTCGTAGGTGCCAACCTCGCGCGGGCTCGGGACGAGCAAGCGGGTTTCGCCGGGCCACTCCTCCTCACGACCGCCGTTGAAGAAGTACGTCACGTGGGCGTACTTCTCGGTCTCGGCCGCGTGCAGCTGGTGGACGCCGTGCTCGGCCAGCACTTCCGCCATCGTCTGGTCGACCTGCTGCTCCGCGAATGCGACCGGGCAGTCGAAGTCGTGGCTGTAGTTAGTCATCGTGGTCACGTCGAAACCGCCGTCGAGCAGGAGCTTGGTGAGCTGCCGCGCGCGGTCGGGGCGGAAGTTGAAGAAGATCACGGCGTCGCCCGGCTTCAGCCTCGGGCGGCCCTCGAGCACGATCGGCTCGATGAACTCGTCGGTCGCGCCGCTCGCGTAGCTCGCTTCGACCGCGGCGACTGGATCCTCGGCCGGCGTTCCCTCGCCGTTGACGATCGCGTCGAAGGCGCGCTGCGTGCGGTCCCAACGCTGGTCGCGATCCATGGCGTAGTAGCGCCCGACGACGGTGGCGATCCGGTCGGCTGGAAGCTCTGTGAGATCGTGCGCGGCCGCGTGGGGCGAGACGTCGCGCCCGTCGGTGAAGGCGTGGATCCAGGTCCGCTCGGGGGCGAAGCGGAGCAGCGCCTGCACGTGGTCGATGTGCGAATGGACGCCGCCGTGCGAGACGAGACCGAGGAGGTGGACGTCGCCGCCCTTTGCGAACGCCGCTTTCAGCGCCGGGTTCTCGAAGAACGAGCCGTCCCCGATCGCGCGGTTCACGCGCTGGAGGTCCTGGTCGAGCACGCGGCCGGAGCCGATCGTCAGGTGGCCGACCTCGGAGTTGCCCATCTGGCCCGGCGGCAGGCCGACCGCCTCCCCGCTCGCCTTCAGCGTCGTGTGCGGGTACTCGTGCCAGAGCCGGTCGAATACGGGCGTCTCCGCGAGCTCGATCGCGTTCCCCGGCCCGGGAGGGCCGCACCCCCAGCCGTCGAGGATGACGAGGACGACTAGATCGCGGCGGCCCGGCAAATCGCCTCGAACGATTCCACCTCGAGCGAGGCGCCGCCGACGAGAGCGCCGTCGACGCCGTCCTGGGAGAGCAGCTCGGCGGCGTTGTCGGGCTTGACCGACCCGCCGTACAGCACCGGCACGTCGAGCAGGGTCTTGATGAACGCGTGCGCCTCGCTCACCTGCTCCGGGCCGGCGGTCTTGCCCGTGCCTATGGCCCAGACGGGCTCGTACGCAATGACGAGGCCCTTGTGGGCGCCGGCCGCATCGGCGATCGCCTCGACCTGGACCCGCAGGACGAGCTCCATCTGGCCCGACTCCCGCTCCTCCAGCGACTCGCCGACGCACGCGATCACGCGCAACCCGTGCTCGAGCGCGGCGACGGTACGGCGCGCGACGGTCTCGTCGGTCTCGCCGAAGTACTGGCGCCGCTCGGAGTGGCCGACGATCGCGCCCGTGACGCCGAGCTCGAGCAGCATCGGCGCCGACACCTCTCCGGTGAACGCGCCGTCGGTGGCCCAGTGGACGTTCTGGGCGAAGATCGTGTGGTCGCTCTCGACGGCCGCCGCGAGCGAGCCGAACGCCGGGCAGAGCACCGCCTCGACGCCCTCGGGTGCGCGGAACGCCTCGCAGAACTCCCGCGTGTCGCGCGGGCCCTTGAACATCTTCCAGTTGCCGGCAACCAGGCTCATGCCGCTGGGATCACCGCCACACCTGGGAGCTCCTTGCCTTCGAGCAGCTCGAGCGCCGCGCCGCCGCCGGTCGACGCCCACGAGACCTGGTCCAGAAGCCCGAGCTCGTTCAGGGCACGAATCGAGTCGGCGCCGCCGACCACCGAGAACGCATCCGCCTGCGCGACGGCCTCGGCGACCGCCTTCGTCCCCTCGGCGAAGCGCGGCCACTCGAAGACGCCCATCGGCCCGTTCCAGAAGATCGTCTTCGCCTTGTCGAGCTCGGCGGCGAAGCGCTCGCGCGTCTCCGGCCCGATGTCGAGGCCGAGCCAGCCTTCCGGCAGCGAGTCGTACGGGACGACCTTCGACTCGGCGTCCTCCTCGAAGGCCGCCGCGGCGACGACGTCGGTCGGCAGCTCGACCCGGAACCCGAGCGGGCTCCCCTCGCGCAGCTCCTCGGCCATCTTGCCCCCGACGAGCACCGTGTCGGCCTTTCCCCCGAGCTTGCGCAGCACGCCGAGCTTGTCGTCGACCTTGGCCCCACCCGAGACGAGCACGAACGGCCGCTCGACCTCGCCGAGCAGCTTGCCGAGCTCCGCGAGCTCGCGCTCCAGCAGCAGGCCCGCGTAGGCCGGCAGCAGCTCGGCGACGCCCACAGTGGAGGCGTGGGCCCGGTGCACGGAACCGAAGGCGTCCTCGACGAACAGCTCGTAGTCGTCGGCGAGCCGGCGTGCGAACTCAGAGTCGTTGGTCGTCTCGCCCGGGTCGAAGCGCGTGTTCTCGAGCACGTCGATCCGCTCGTCCGGGAGCAGCTCGCGCAGTCGCCGAGCAACCGGCGTCATCGAGAACGCGGGATCCGGTCCCTTCGGCCGCCCGAGGTGCGAGCAGACCGCGACTTCTTTCGCGTCGTGCTCGAGCAGGTAGCGAAGCGTCGGCAGCGAGGCCTCGATCCGCGTGTCGTCGGCCACGCGCCCGTTTTCCAGGGGCACATTCAGGTCGGAGCGCACGAGCACGCGCTTGCCGCCCACCTCGGCTTCACGGACCGATCGCGGCCTACGCACTAACCGTGGCCGGCAGCGTCGCCCCCACCTTCGCCACGAGATCGACGAGCCGGCACGAGTAGCCCCACTCGTTGTCGTACCAGCCGAAGACCTTGACCGCGGTCCCGTTCACCATCGTCAGCCCGCTGTCGAAGATCGACGAATACGGCGAGTGCTGGACGTCGGTCGAGACGAGAGGCTCGTCCGTGTAGCGCAGGATCCCCTCGAAGGAACCGGTGTCGGCCTTCGAGCGGAAGAGCTCGTTGACCTCGTCCTTGGTCGTCTCGCGCCCGACGGTGCAGACGAGGTCGACGATCGAGCCGGTGGGCACCGGGGCGCGCATCGACATGCCGTCGACCTTCCCTTGGAGTTCCGGCAGCACGAGCCCGATCGCTCGCGCGGCTCCGGTCGAGGTCGGGATCAGGTTGATCGCGGCCGCCCGTGCGCGGCGCAGGTCCTCGTGCGGGAGGTCGAGCACGCGCTGGTCGTTCGTGTACGCGTGGATCGTGGTCATGAAGCCCTGCTCGATCGTAAACTCGTCGTGCAGCACCTTCGCGAGCGGGGCGACGCAGTTCGTCGTGCAGGAGGCGTTCGAGATCACGTCGTGCGACTCCGGGTCGTAGTCGCCCTCGTTCACGCCGAGGACGATCGTCACGTCCGGGCCCTTGGCGGGAGCCGAGATGATCACCTTCTTCGCGCCGCCGTCGAGGTGCTTCGCGGCGCCGTCGCGGTCGGTGAAGAACCCGGTCGACTCGATCACCACGTCGACACCGAGATCGCCCCAGGGAAGGCTGCCCGGATCGCGCTCGCTCAGGAGCTGAAGCTCGTGCGTGCCGACGCTGATCTTGCCCTCGCCCGCGGCGACGTCCTCGTCCAGCGTGCCGAGGACGGAGTCGTGCTTGAGCAGGTAGGCCATCGTCTCGGCGTCGCCGAGATCGTTGGCCGCAACCACCTCGAAGTCCCCCCCGCGAGTCAGGTGCGCCCGAAAGAAGTTGCGCCCGATCCGCCCGAAGCCGTTGATCCCGACTCGAATAGCCACGATGCCTCCCCGTTGTTTTGCGAGACGAGTCTAACGAGCGGAGGCGGACCGCTAAGGCGTCGCTTGCGACGCCGACATGAGAGCCCGGGCGGCTTTGCCGCTCGGGCGTTTCCGCCCTCCGGCCCGCCGGCAAAGCCGGCGGGCCGGAGGGGAAGCTCCGAGGACGACCTCCCCCTCCGCATTGTCGCGCTCCGGACCTTGGCGACGGACGGGGTCTGAATCCATCGCCGGACGAGCGCGAACCCGCCGGTCAACAAGTATTACTCAAGGGGCGCTCGGAAAACTACGCCGGTTACAAGTAGGAAAACATCTTTTTGGCTACCGGTGGCTACCGGCGGGCGACACGGACGAGGGCCTGCAGGCGGCGATGGGCTGCCGACTTGCTCGCCGGGGGGTCACATTTTGCGGCCAGCTCGCGGAGCGAGAGCGACGGATGCTTCGAGCGCAGCCGCGCGATCTCACGCAGCGGCGGCGACAGCTCCTCGAGCCGCCCGCCGCGCTCGAGCCTCTTCACCGCGTCGAGCTGGGCGCGCGCCGCCCCGACCGCGCGGACGACGTTGGCGTGGTCGGCGTTCGCCAGCCGGTTCGCGCGCCCGCGTGTCGAACCGAGGACCGAGCGCTCCTGCAGCGCGAGTGCGGCCTCACTCGCACCGGCAGCGGCGAGCACGCCGGCGATCCTGTCGATTCCCTTCGCGTACGCGAGTACGTGGTCGGCGCGCCGCACCACCCGCAGCTCACCGCCCTCCGCAGCGGCGGCGGCCGCGACTGCCTCGGCGCCCTCGCGGCTCTCGCTGCGAACCTCGAGGTGCGGCGATGGCGGCGCGCTGACCGAGCCCGAAGCGAGCAGCGCACCGCGCACGTAGGCCGAGCGGCAACAGGAGCGCGAGACGACGCGCTTCGGCGGCCGGTCGAGCGGGCGCGAGCGCGAGTCGACCACGCCCGCGCGCTGCAGAACCTCGAGGGCCGCGGCTCCGCCCTCGACGTGCAGCTGGTACCGGGTCTCCCGTGCGAAAGCGCGACGCTGATACGTGC
>JAWVDY010000026.1:0-8103 GCA_033856995.1 Gaiellaceae bacterium | reverse complement strand
GACCAGGACATCGCAGCCGCGAGATCGCCCTTCGCTAGCGGCCCGGTGTAGTCGTTCCCGGTGAACTGGCGGATCTGCTTGCTGTCGACGGCCTTCTTGATCCGGTTGAAGGCGGCCTTGAACGACTTGTCTGTCACGTTCGTCGGGTCGTCCCCGTTCGCGAGCATCACGATGGTGAGCGCGTCGCCCATCGAGTTCAGGCAGGTGACCTTCCCCTTCAGCTTCGGGTTCTCGAGCAGCTCGTCGATCGAGAGCACGGGATCGGTAAGCGTGTCGTTGTAGGCGATCCCCGTCATGCCCGACTGCCAGGGCAGCGTGTACTCGCGGTTTGGGTCGAAGTTCGGGTGCTTCTGGACGTCGACAAGGTTCTTCATGTTCGGGATAGCCGACTTGTCGAGCTTCTCCGCCCAGCCCTTCTTGATCATCAGCGCGAGGTAGCGGTCGTTGTCGGTCAGCACGACGATGTCCCGGTCGACCGACTGGCCGCGCGAGAGCTGGCCCTGGATCTTGCCGAAGAACGACGCGTTGTCGTTGATGTCCTCGGTGTACTTCACGTGGACGCCGGTCTTCTTCTCGAACGCGTCGAGCGACGGGTTCGACTTGGTCTTGCTGTTGACGTCCATGTAGTACGTCCAGTTCGAGAACCTCAGGGTCTTCGCCAGCGTGTGCTGCACGCTCGTCGTGCCACCGCCGGCCTTCGTGCCGCTGCTGCCGCAGGCGGCGAGAATCCCGGGAAACGTGATCGCGGCCCCTCCGAGCGCTGCCCGCTCGAGCAGCTGCCGCCTGTTGAGCTGATCGGTCATTCGGCTCCCTCCATCGAATCGACGACGAACGTGGAGTCAGGGCTCCACGAGATTTCGCTCGGCGCCACGTCTGGCGCGCCGGGCTCGCTGTTCTGGACATAGACACTGACGTTCCCTGCCCGAGTTTCGAGCACGTACTGGGTCGCGACGCCGACGTAGGCCGTCTCGAGCAGGCGGCCGGTGAGCCTGTTCTCCTCGCCGTGGCCGAGTCGGATCTTCTCAGGGCGCACGCCGACGGCGACCCGGCCGGTGCGGCCCTCGAGCGCCTGCCGCGGCACGCGGACCTCCGTCCCCGCCTCGAGGCGCACTGTGTCGGGCCCGGCGACGGTGCCGGCCAGCAGGTTCGAGATACCGAGGAAGCTCGCGACGAAGGCTGTCCGAGGCCGCTCGTAGAGCTCGGACGGCGTGCCGAGCTGCTCGATCTGGCCGGCATTCATGATCGCGATGCCGTCCGCCATCGTCATCGCCTCCTCCTGGTCGTGGGTGACGTGGATGAAGGTGATGCCGACGTCGTGCTGGATCGCCTTCAGCTCGAGCTGCATCTGCTTGCGGAGCTTGAGGTCGAGCGCACCGAGCGGCTCGTCCAGCAGCAGTACGCGCGGCTTGTTGACGAGCGCCCTTGCGAGAGCGACGCGCTGCTGCTGGCCGCCCGAGAGCTGCTTCGGCTTCCGTTTGTCGAGGCCGGCGAGGCCGACCAGCTCGAGGATCGAGAGCACGCGCCCGCGCATGTCGCCGCCTCGCACCCCGCGGCGCCGCAGACCGAAGGCGACGTTCTCGAAGATGCTGAGGTGCGGGAAGAGCGCGTACGACTGGAAGACCGTGTTCACGTCGCGCTTGTACGGCGGCCTGCCGCTGACCGGCTCGTCGCCGAGGTAGATCGTCCCCGAGGTCGGCTCCTCGAAGCCGCCGATCATGCGCAGCGTCGTCGTCTTGCCGCAGCCGGAAGGGCCGAGCAGCGCGAAGAAGTCGCCCGGCTCGATCTCGAGCGAGAGGTTGTCCACCGCGATCACGTCGTCGAAGCGCTTCGTCACGCCGTCGAGCCGCACATCGGCGGTCGTCGAGGGCGCGGCCCTCGGCGTCTCCGTGGTCGCCACTAGCTGACCCCTACGCGGACGCCGTTCTCGACGCGCGCGCCCCAGTCGTAGAGCTGCTTCCAGAGCTCGAGATAGAGGAAGCTCTCGGTCGAGACGACTCCGGCGAGCTCGCGGATGCGGTTGGTCACGTCGAGCAACTGCCGCCTGTCGGCGCAGACGAGCTCGACGAGGATGTCGAACTGGCCCGCCGTGATCACGACGTAGCCCGCCTCGTCCCACTGCGAGATCGCGTCGGCGACCGGCTCGGGAGCTCCGCCGGTGCGGATCCCGACCATCGCGATCGCGTCGAACCCTAGCCCGAGCGGGTTGGTCACGCCCGTGACCTGGAGGATGTTGTCCTCGCAGAGCCGCTGGTAGCGAGCGCGGATGGTCGCCTCGGAGACGCCAACGCCGGCGGCGATGCGGCGGAACGGCTCGCGGCCGTTCTTCTGCAGCGCCTCGATCAGCCGCTGGTCAATCCGGTCGAGATGCGGTGCCGCACTGACTGCCCCTCGCCGCTCGAGTCGCTCAGGTCTGCGCAATGCGAGGCCTTCCTACCAGGTTTGCCTCGCATCGCGCAACCGAGAGCCGTCCCCGCGACGAACTGAGGTGTCGAGGAAGAGCTCGCGGTCGGCCCGCTCGATCAGATCTGCATCGTGGGTGGCGCAGATCACCGCGGCACCGGTCCCGTGGGCCAGAACGGCGAGCAGCTCGCCGACTGCGCGTGCGTTTGCCTGGTCGAGCCGGGCCGTCGGCTCGTCGGCGAGCAGGATCGCCGGCCGAGCCGCGAGAGCGCGCGCGATCGCCGCACGTTGTCGCTCTCCCGCCGACAGTCGATCCGCCCGGTGCTCGAGCCGGCCGGCGAGGCCGACGTCGGCGAGCGCCTGCGCGCTGCGGGCTTTCGCGTCGCCGGAGATCCCGCGCACGTGCAGGCCGAGCTCGACGTTCTCCTGTGCGGTCAGGTGGGGCACGAGGCCCGGCTCCTGGGTCACGAGCGCGACGTGGGAGCGGCGCAACGCGGCGACGTTCGTGCGGCTCATGCTCCTGATCTCGTGGCCCCGGAGCAGCACGTGGCCGCGTGTCGGCCGGTCGAGGCCGGCAAGCAGGTGCAGCAGCGTCGTCTTCCCGCTTCCCGAACGACCGACGACCGCAGTAAGGGTGGCGCTCTCGAACTCGTGGGAGAGCCCGTCGAGGACGGGGCGCGCGC
The DNA here is from genome assembly GCA_033856995.1 of Gaiellaceae bacterium. Classification (GTDB taxonomy): domain Bacteria; phylum Actinomycetota; class Thermoleophilia; order Gaiellales; family Gaiellaceae; genus AC-32. The sequence continues at coordinate 5,020 of JAWVDY010000026.1, read as the reverse complement.
CGGTCGGAAAGCGCTTGACCAGCTCGCGCACCTCGGCGACGGTCGCACGCGCCGACGGCGGTCCGCCGCCGAGCGCGGCCGGCGCCGGAGTCGCGGAGCTCGAAGCACCGGGAGCGCTCGTGATCAGCAGCTCGCTGCCTCGCAGCTCCGCATCGAGTCGGCGCGGAGAGCCGATCGCACCGAGGAGCGGGTCCGGGAGCCGGATCCAGCCCGGCTCCGTGACGACGAGCGAGCTCGCGCGGCCCGGCCTGCCCTCCTCGACGACGCGCCCGTCGCGGACGTAGACGAGCCGGTCGGCGATCGTCGCGGCCGCCTCGTCGTGGCTGACGACGACGGCGGTCGTCCCCCGTTCGCGCACGAGCTCGGCGATCAGGGCGTAGACGGCCTCCGCATTCTCGGCGTCCAGCTCGCCGGCGGGCTCGTCGGCGAGCAAGAGCCGGGGCCGATGCACCAGCGCGGCGCAGAGCGCGACGCGCTGCTGCTCTCCGCCGGAGAGCGACTCGGGGCGGTCGTCGCGGCGGTCGCCGAGCTGGACCCGTTCGAGGAGGGCCGCGGCAGCGGAGCGCGCCTGCGACCGCGGTGAGCCGAGCAGCTCGAGACTGAGCGCGACGCTGTGGGCGCACGACAGGTCGGGCGAGAGCGCCCTGGCGTAATGCTGGTCGAGGACGCCTAGGTTCTGCGCCCGGAACCGCGCGATCGCCGCAGGGCCGAGGCTCTCGAGCTCGGCCCCGAGCACGCTGATCGTGCCGGCTGAGAGCGAGTCGAAGCCTCCGAGCAGTTGCAGCAGGGTCGTCTTGCCGGAGCCGCTCGGTCCCAGCACGACCACGATCTCACCCTGTTCGACCTGGAGGGAGAGACCCTGCAGCGCGACGGCGTTGCCGCCGCTCGAGCGATGGATGCGGAACGCGTCGCGAACGTCGATCGCAAGGCTCACTCGAGGCTCCAGGACGCTCGCCGCGGCCGTTCGCTGCGGAAGGCCGCCAGCGAGGCGCCTTCCGCAACGAGGGCTGCGGTGACGGCGAGGGCGAGGACGCCGTGGCCCGACGCGAGCCAGGCCGGATCGAAGCGAAGCGGAGGCTCCGGGGTTGCCGTGGTCGCCGAGACGCGCACGAGGGACACCACGAGTCGCGAGAGCAGCGCGCCCAGGCCGGCGCCGCCGACGATGCCGAGGCCGACGAGGATCACGGCGCGGGTGCGTAACTGCGCGCGCAGACGCCCCGGCGGGACGCCCTGGGCCTCGAGGTCGAAGAAGTCGCTCCGCTCATCGCGGAGCTCGCCGAGGATGCCCACCCAGAAGCCGAGGACGGCGATCGCGAGGGCGACGACGCCTGCCGCGGAGAGGGCGAGTTCCGTGGCGTGTGCGAGCGGGTCGGTTGCCAGGCGATGCTCGATGCTCGCCCGTGAGGCCACTTGCAGGCGCGCGAACGGAGGCCGGCGCAAGGCAGACGCCACAGCTCGATCGTGGGGAGCCGAGACCCAGACCTCGTTCGGACGTCCTTCGCCAGGCGCACCGGCGTCGATCGCCGTCGAGAGCCAGGCGCCGTCGACGAGCACGAACGGGCCAGAGGCGGAGGGAACCGTCGGCATCCTCGTGGCGACCCCCACGATGCGCGCCGCGACGGCGACGTCCTGGAAGTCGAGCCTCGTCTCGCTACCGATGCCGCCCGCCGCCTGCGCGATGTCGGGAGAGACGACCGCGGGGACGAGCCGTCGGTCGCTCGGTTCCTTCGGCCGGAACAGGAGCCGGGCGCCCGTGTCCTGGAAGGCAAAGGCCAAGCGCACGTGTCCGCGCGTGCGGGTGACTCGGCCGCCGGTCGCGAACAACCAGCCGCGCCAGCCCGTCACCGTCCGTCTTCCGGCCCGCAGCGGCCCCAGCTCGAGCGTTCCCGAAGGCACTGTCGAGACGTTGCTCTCGGTCTCGCGATGGGCGAGGAAGAACTGCTCGTTGGCCGGGAGCGCAAGCTGGATGCCGAGCACGTGCAGCTGCGCTCCGGGCCGGAGCCGGGTCGAGAGCAGAGTCGATCCCCGCCGCAGGGGGCGCAAGGTGAGCACGCGGACCCGCCCACGGTCGCCGCCGACGACGAGCCCGACCACGACCTTGCGGCCGCGCAGCCGAGCCGCCACCGTCAGTCTCGTCGCGTCAACTCCCACGCCGGCCAGGCGCGGCACTCCGCCCCGGCCGAGCCTGCTCGCGATCGTCCGCGGCGGCAAGGCCGAGTAGTCGGAGCGCCAGCGCAGTCGTCGGATCGCGTCGGCGGGGACGCCGAGCACCGTCGGCGACAGGACGGTCGACCCGCTTCCCGCCGTCGTCGCGCTCAGCCGGAGCACCGGATAGGCGCGTGCTCCACCGCCGATCCGGCGGTAGCGGGCGAGCGGCGCGGCGTCGAGTGGGGACACCAGCCGCGAGCCCTCGCTGAGCGTGAAGTCGAGCGGGACTTCGAAGCCCGCCTGGTCGACCGCCCCTCGGGTGAGCGTCGCCCGGTAGGTGGCGGCAAAGAGGGCAAGCCCGAGGGCGACCGCAATGAACGCGCAGCTCACGACAGTGCGGGAGGGCGCGCGCGCCAGCGCGAGCACGGCGAGGCGGAGCGAGACGGAGCCGTTGCGAGTGAGCCGCTCCGTCGCCCGCATCGCCGGTCCGAGCAGACGGCCGATGACGACCGCGGCGACGAAGCACACCAGCAGCGGCAGCACGAGCAGCACCGTGCTCCCGGACGAGACCGATTGCGGGTCGAGGGCGCCCCGGCTCAGTCCGACCGCGATCGCCGCCGCGGCTCCGACCGCGGCGACGTCGACCAGGCGCACACGTCGTCGGCCTCCCTCGCCGTCGTCGCTCGAGAACGTCGCCGCGACCAACAGCAGGGTCGTCACGACCCAGGCGCCCGCGAGCGCTGCCAGCGTCACACCGGCGAGAAGGGCATGGGCGAGGATCTGACCCACCGGCAGTCCGGCTGCGTCGGCGATCGCCGAGGTGACGGCGGCACCGATCGCGAGGCCCGCGAGCCCGCCTGCCAGCGTCATCGCGCCGATCTCGGCCCCTGGGGCGAGCGTCACCTGCCAGCGTCGCGCGCCGCGTGCGCGAAGGCGCCGGCGTTCGCTCGCGAGCCCGCGCCTGAGCCCGATGGCGGCGATGATCGCAAATCCGAGCAGGAGCGCGCTCGTCTCCCCTCCGACCAGGACGAGACGCTCGGCGGCGATCCTCCCCCGGCTCGACGCATCGAGCAAAGCCGCATCCGGACCGCTCAACCGGAACGCCGCATCGGCGGCGAGCGCGGACTGCGCCCGCGACTCGGCCGCGAGGATCCGGCGGACGTCCCAGGTGTGCAGCCGATCGACCCGAAGCGGCGAGACCCACGAGTAGACGCGGTAGAAGAGCGCCAGGGCTTCGAGCCGCTGCAGCGCCCCGACGCTCGGCGCGAGCAGCAACGTCGGCGGGCTCGCGCCCCCGCCCGTCGCGGCCGAGACGTCGCCGAAGAGCGCCGGATCGCGAAGCTGGGCGATGCCGACCCTGCGAAGCCGCAAGCCGGCCTGCGCCAGCCGGGGTGCGCCCCCGCCACCGAGCTGCAGCACCTCGCACCCCGAGCTCAGGCATGAGCGGGGAAGCCGCCCGGAGCGCAGCCGGACCGCCTGCGCCAGGTCGTCCACGGCTGCGAGCTCGATGAGCTCTCCCTGCACGCGCAGCTCACGGACGAGGATCACTCGGCGCGTCGCACCGCCACCGAGCTCCGCCATCGCGCGCCTGGCCCGTCGGTCGGCCTGAGCGTAGGCCGGCCCGTCGAGCGGCGGGCCGAACCGATCGACTCGGAATCCACGCTCGGTCGCCGGGAGCCCGCCTAGCGCCCGCGCGAGCGCCTGCTGACGCGCGACCAGGCTCCCGCCGAGCACCGAGACGAGCATCGCGAACGCGAGCGCGACGCCGCCGACGAGGAGCGCTGACCTGAGCGGCTGCGAACGCAGTCTCGCGCCCGCGACCGCCAGTGGCGCGCGAACCCGATGCAGGGACGAGGAAAGCTGCGACACCGGCGGTAGCACTTTACCGGTGTCGTAGACTAGGCGACAAGTGGCCCCTCGCTACGACATCCCGAGAGCCGCGCCCGAGCCGCTGCGCCAGGTGCAGCTGTTCGTGAACAGCGTCGACCTCCACAACGGCGTCGAATGGCTGCCCGACTGGCTGGACGCTCGCGGCCTCGGCGGAGCGGTGGCACGCGCGACGGAGCTGCGGGAGGCGCTCCGGCTGCTGCTGCGCGCGAACAACGGCGATCCGATCGACCCGACCGCCCTCGAGCTCGTCAACAGCGCCGCCGTTCGTGTGAGGCCCGAGCTCGACCGCGAGGGGAGGCTCCGCTTCGCAACTGACGGCGACGGACTCGACGAGATCGTGGCGATCGTCCTCGGCGCCACTCGCGACGGCAGCTGGAGACGGTTGAAGGCCTGCCCGACCTGCTGCTGGTCCTTTTACGACGGCTCGCCGAACCGCTCCGCGACCTGGTGCTCGATGCAGCTTTGCGGCAACCGGAAGAAGACCCGCGCGTACCGAAGCCGCCACCGCGGCCGCGCGGCCTCCTGAACCGGCTTCAGTCGATCTTGGCCATCACGTGCTTGATCTGCTGGTAGTCCTCCAGCGAGTACGCGCTCAGGTCCTTGCCGTAGCCCGACTGCTTGAAGCCGCCGTGCGGCATCTCCGAGACCAGCGGGATGTGGTCGTTGATCCAGACCGTCCCGAACTGGAGCCTCCGCGCGGCGTTCAACGCCCGGCCGACGTCTCGCGTCCACACCGAGGCGGCTAGGCCGTAGTTGACGTCGTTGGCCCACGCGATCGCCTGGTCGTCGTCGGCGAAGCGCTGCACGGTGACGACCGGGCCGAACACCTCGCGCTGGACGATCTCGTCCTCCTGCCCGACCTCGGCGACGACCGTCGGCTTGACGAAGAAGCCGCGGTCGCCGTTCGTCCCGCCGCCGGTCAGCACCTTCGCGCCCTTGGCGCGGTCGAGGAAGCCGCGCACGCGCTCCTGCTGGGACTTCG
>JAWVDY010000025.1:0-3688 GCA_033856995.1 Gaiellaceae bacterium | reverse complement strand
CACACCCACGGGTCGTTGATCTTGTCGCCGCCGAACGCGCCCTTGTAGCCGCGGCCCATCTTCCACGCGACCTGCGGCCCGGTCCACGCCTCGAGCACGACCGCGCTCGCGTCGTCGACGCGGCCCTCCGCGATCTCACCCGCCTTGCCCCACCAGACCTTCACCGTCCAGTTGCGGTACTTCTTGCTGAACTCGGCCGACGTGACGCGGTCCTTCGTCGGGTAGCGCTTCAGCCAGTCGCTCACCTTCGGATACGCGAGGAAGATCGCCGTCGCGCGCTTCTCGGTGAGCCGCACGGGCTGCTCGGCCGGTGCGAGCGGCGCCTGCGTGAGCTTGCCGTCCCCGTTGTAGACCGGCTGAGTCGGCGGCGGCGCGGCGAAAGCGGCGGACGCGATCAGCAGGCAGGCGCCGACGGGAACGAGTACGAGCGCCCGGCGCATCGCGTCAGGTTACTTGCGGAAGGACCAGAGCTTGTTGCCCAGGAAGTTCAGGGGCGTCACGGCGACGATCGCGATCGCCTGCGCGCGGACCGGCTCGACCCCCGCGCCGACGAGCAGCCGCAGCAGGCCGAGGTTCGCGGCGAGCGCGACGCCCGAGACGATCGCGAAGCGCATTCCTTGGTACGCGAAGTTCCCGCGCTGCCCGCGGAACGTCCAGTGGCGGTTCCACCAGTAGTTGTTCGCAATCGCGACGAGGGTCGAAAGGAGGCCGGCAGCGAGGTAGTGGAGCCCCGCGACGTTGAGCAGGAGCGCGTAGACGCCCAGGTTGACGACATATCCGCTCGCACCCACCACGCCGAATTTCGCGAGCTGGACCCAGTTGTGCGTCGCGCGCAGCGCGCGGCCCGCGCGGGAATCTCTCAAGCGGCCGAGACGCGGCGGGGGTCCGCCGTGATGCGCAGGGTGTCCTCGAGCTCGTAGCGCGTCGCGCCGTCGGCGCCGTTCACGATCAGCGCCGCAATCGTGCCGTCACTCGCGACCAGTACGTCCTCGAGGTGGCCGACGTCCTTGCCCTTCAACTGCACGAGCGCGCCGCGCAGCAGGCGGACGGTGCTCGCGCGCTTGCGGTAGAACGCGAGCTCGTCCGCAGCGAGCAGCGTCAGCGCCGACGCAACGGTGATCTCGCCCTCACCGATCTGCGCAGCCGTGAACGGAAGGAAGCGATGCGCCTCGTCCTTGCACAGGACGTCGAGCCCCAGCGCGCGGCGGCCTTCGGGCTCGAGGATCACGTCGACGGCGTGGCCGACGTCGATGCCGCGAAGTCGAATCGGGAGTCGAAGGAGGTGCTCGGCGGCGATCGAGGTCACGCTGGTGTCGTTACCCACGGTTCCACGCTAGCAACGTCGACCGACACCGCTCAGGAGGTCGGGAACCCCTGCGCTCCGACGAGCGGGACGAACCTGCAGGGGACCGAACGCCTGATTTCAGGCCCTTTCGGGCCGCGTACGACGAGAACGAGGTCCTGTTCGTTCCGGTCCCCGACCGGCACCGCAAGCCGGCCGCCGGGGCATAACTGCGCGTAGAGCGCGGGCGGCGGCTCGGGCGCGGCGGCGGCGACCGCGATCGCGTCGAACGGCGCATGTTCGGGATCGCCGAGTGTCCCGTCGCCGACGTGCACAACTACGCGGTCGGCGTACCCGGCCACCTCGAGGTTCGCTCGCGCGCGTTCCGCGAGCTGCGGCACGCGCTCGATGCTGTGAACCTCCGCGGCGAGCTCTGCGAGCACCGCAGCTTGGTACCCGGAGCCGGTGCCGACGTCGAGCAAGCGCTCGTCGCCGCGCAAGTCGAGCAGCTCGCAAATGTGCGCGACCATCGCCGGCTGCGAGATCGTCTGCTCGCAGCCGATCGGCAGCGCCGCGTCGTCGTACGCGCGATGACGAACGTCGTCCGGCACGAACAGCTCGCGTGGGACGCGCAACATCGCGTGCAAGACTCGTTCGTCGCGAATCTTCCGCGCACGTAACTGACGGCGGATCGGATCAGGCGACGGCTGCACGGGCGATGCCGAGGTGTGCGAGCAGCGCGTCCTTGATGTCGATCGTGCGGGCCGGTGGCGGGATGCCGATCCCGAGCATCGGGACCTCCGAATCGCCGGTGACGAGCGAGCCGTGGCTGCCGCCGCCCGAATGGTGCGATCCCGCGAGGTCGGTGAACTCCCAGCCGAGGGCCGCGGAGACGAGCACCTCGCCGGCATTCGGGTTCCGCAGCGCCGCCTCGACGCGCTCGCGGCCGCCGGGATACTCGTCGAGCAGCGCCGCGTCGTCGTCGCCGTCGCGGCGCGCGACGACGGCGTCGTCCTCCAGGAAGAAGGCAGCATCCACTGCGTCGACGGCGTCGAGGCTCGCCGCCGCGAGGCGCGGCTCCTCGGTGTAGATCATCGCGGCGCGGTTCGACGCGGTGACGAGCGCGGGCGCGTTCACGTGATCCTCGAGCCGCGCAGCCTGGTGCACGTGGGTCTGGCCGTGGTCGGAGCAGAGGATGATCGAGTAGCGCTCGAGGAAGTCGTCCAGCCCACCGGCCGCCTCGACGAGCGCACGGACCGCGAGGTCGACGCGGGCCAGCGCCTCGTGCGCGCCGTCGGGCCCGTGCAGGTGCGATGCGAAGTCGAAGTCCGAGAGGTAGTAGACGAGCAGGTCGAACCCGTCGCGCGTGACGAGCCAGCGGCCGACGGCTGCGGCGTATTCGTCGGTGGATCCTGTCGCGCGGTTGCGCACGGCGAGCGGCGCGCCGACCGGGTCCGACTCGTAGAGGTTGTAGAAGAAGAAGCGCCGCGGGCCGAAGGCGGGCGGGGCGAAGCCCGGGACGGTTGGCAGGTAACGGTGCCGGCCGCGGTAGCACGTGATGTTCACCGCGGCGGCGGTGAGGCCCGCGTCCTCGACGGCTTCGTACACCGTCTCCACGTCCTTCGACAGGTGCTCCTGGTTCAGCCCCACAATCGTGTCGCGCAGCGAGCGGCGTGTGCCGGCCGCGCGCACGGCACCGAACGACGAGCCATACTCGACGATCCGTTCCTCGTCGCGGTTCCACCAGACGAGGTGCGGGATGTGGTGCTTGTCGGGATGCACGCCCGTCGCGATCGACGTGAGGCAGACGGGTGTGAGCGACGGGAACGTCGTCACGCTGCGGCGGTACTCCCCGGCTTCGGCGAGTGCGGACAGCGTCGGTGCCGACCGGTCGCCCACCGCACTCTCGAACACCGACGGCGTCAGCCCGTCGATGACGATCAGAATCGCACGGCGACTACTTCGCAAGCGTGCGAAGGCCGGCGTACTTCTCACCGGCCCGTCTGCGTGCGCGCGCCGCAACGGCCGGCAGCGCGATCGCCTCGAGGTAGCCCGCGACGGGGATGAGCGCGATGAGGAACACCGCGACCGCGCTGAGCATGAGCAGCAACGCCGTGCCCGCCGCGGTGCCGCCGCGTCGGAGCGACCCGCGCGCGAGTATCGCCGTGCTCGCGGCCCCGAGCACCCCGCCGATCGCGCCGGCCGCTGCCTCAGCGGCGCCGAACACGATCCAGCCGAGGACGCCCGCGACCACGGCGCCGAGCACCACCGCGCCTGCACCGCCGCGCGGCAGTCGCGTGAGCAACGCCGCTGCGACCATCCCGATCGCTGCGCCGGCACCTGCGGAGACTCCGATCCGGTAGGCCTCGCCCATTCCGCGGCCAGTGTAGACAGCGGCCGCCGTTT
>JAWVDY010000024.1:0-18567 GCA_033856995.1 Gaiellaceae bacterium | reverse complement strand
AGCAGGTCGTCGAGGTTGACCTGCTGCTTCGCGGACACCTCGGAGAACTGCGTCGTCCCGCCCCACTCCTCGGGCTGGAGCCCTTCCTGCGCGAGCTCGTTCTTGACCCGGTCGGCGTTGGCGGCCGGGACGTCGATCTTGTTGACGGCGACCACGATCGGCACGTTCGCCGCGCGCGCGTGCGAGATCGACTCGCGCGTCTGCGGCATGACGCCGTCGTCTGCGGCCACCACGAGCACCGCGATGTCGGTCACCTTGGCGCCGCGGGCGCGCATGGCGGTGAAGGCCTCGTGGCCCGGAGTGTCGAGGAAGGTGATCTTCCGGTCGCCGTGTACGACCTGGTAGGCGCCGATGTGCTGCGTGATCCCGCCGGCCTCCGTCTCGACGACGGCGGTCTTGCGGATCGCGTCCAGCAGCGTCGTCTTGCCGTGGTCGACGTGGCCCATGATCGTCACTACCGGCGGGCGCGCCTCGAGGTCGGCCTCGTCGTCCTCGTAGGACTCGGGCTCGAGCTCCTCCTCGGCGGCGTGCTTGATGTTGACCTCGCGCCCGACCTCGGTCGCGATCAGCTCGACCTCCTCGTCGGCGAGCGACTGGGTGACGGTCTTCGCGGCACCGAGGCTCATCAGCATCGTGATCAGCTTCGGGACCGGGACGCCGAGCGCCTGCGAGAGATCCTTGACGGTGACGCCCGACTCGACGGTGACCGGGCCGGTCAGCGGTGCGATCGGCGTCTTCTCCTTCGGCGGCGCTTGCTGCTCGCGGCCACGGGCCTGCCGGCCGTCCTGACGCGGGCGCGCGGCACCGGTGTCGATCACGACACGGCGCTTTCGGCGGCCGGCCGGCGCTCCCTGGCGGGGCCGGATCGGACGGTTGGGCCTGTTCGGTCGGTCAGCCATTCGCGCTCAAGTGTAGAGCCGTGCCAGCTCCGGATCGACCCGCACGGTCTGCTTCAGCGTGCGTGCGAACGCCCGTCGCTCCACCGCGCGCTCGAAGCACGCGAGCCGGCGACAGGTATACGAGCCTCGCCCCGGGCCGTGCGGCGAGTGCGCGAGCGCGCCTTCGTGCGCCACGAAGCGCAGCAGCTCGGCCTGCGGAGCCTTGCGGCCGCAGCCGGCGCACGTCCTGACGGGCTCGCTCACGCAGCGCCGTCGGTCTCCTCGGGCGCCGACTCGGTTTCGGTGAGCGGGTCGACCGGGATCCCACCGGGGTGCAGCTCGGGCGGTGCGACCTGAGGATGTGCGATGTCGAGGTCGACCTCGCCCTCTGCCTTCGCAATCGCCTCGGCACTCGGGCCGTGGGTCGCAGCCGCATCGGCGGGCGCTTCACTCTCGAGCTCTTCTTCCTCGCTGACCGGCTCGACGCTGTCGGGGCCGATGCTCTCTGCCTCGGGCTCGGCGAGCTCGGCGGCAGCCTCGAGCTCCGGCTCGGACTCCTCGACGATCGGCTCCTCGTCGTCCTGGACCTCGGGCCGAAGCGCCAGCTCCTGGTGAGCGGGGACTCCGCAGTAGCGCGAGCCGGGGAGCGCCGCGTTCGGGCAACGCTTGCCGGTGGAGAGCACAGCAGCGCAGCGCCCGGTGAACTCGGTCTCCGCGTCGCCGTCGCCCGCGAAGGCCGCCTCGGCCTCTTCGGTCGCGAACTCGGTGTCGGACTTGATGTCGACCTTCCAGCCGGTCAGGCGCGCGGCGAGGCGGGCGTTCATGCCCTCCTTGCCGATCGCGAGCGCGAGCTGGTCGTCGGGAACGACCACCGTCGCCTCCTTCGCCTCGTCGTCGAGGTAGACCTCGCGGACACGCGCCGGCGAGAGCGCCTTCGCGACGAAGCGGGCAGGCTCCGGATTCCACGGGATGATGTCGATCTTCTCGCCGCGGAGCTCCGAGACGACCATGCGCACGCGAGAGCCTTGCGGGCCGACGCATGCGCCGACCGGGTCGACGCCCTGGGCGTGCGACTCGACGGCGATCTTCGAGCGGTAGCCCGGCTCGCGCGCGACCGCGCGGATCTCGACGAGACCGTCGGCGATCTCCGGGACCTCGAGCTCGAAGAGCGTCCGGATCAGCTCGGAGTCGCGCCGCGAGAGGATCACCTGCGGCCCCTTGGTGCCGCTGCGGACCTCGGTGATCACGGCCTTGATCCGCGAGCCCTGCTCGTAGCGCTCGCCGTCGACCTGCTCGGAGCGCGGCAGCAGCGCCTCGACCTTGCCGAGGTCGACCAGCACGTTGTTGCGGTCGCCCGCCTGCTGGACGATCCCGGTCACGACCTCGGTCACGCGGTCGACGTACTCGTCGTACATGATCTGGCGCTCGGCCTCCCGGATCCGCTGCGTGATCACCTGCTTCGCGGTCTGCGCTGCGATGCGGCCGAAGTTGTCGGGAGTGACGTCCGCGCGCTTGACCTGCTCGTCCGGAACGTCCGACCAGTCGATGTCGAGGTCCTCGTCGGTGACGAGCACGTGCGACCGCTCGCCGTTCTCCACCTCTGCGGCCTCGAGCTCGGTGAGAACACGTTCTCGCGCCTCCTCGAGCAGCCGGTCCTCGATGTCGGACGGCAGCTCGATCGAGAAGACGCGGAAGTCGCCCTCGGTGCGGTCGAGCTCGACGACGGCGTGGCGGGTCGCGCCCGGGGTCTTCTTGTACGCGGCCAGCAGCGCGTCTTCCAGCGCTGTGATCAGCGTGTCGCCTTCGATCCCTCTGTCGCGCTCGAGCTCGTGGACGAGCTCGATGATCTCCCTGCTCATCGGCCTTCCTTCTCTTCGATCAGATTGCCCCGGACGATCTCGTCGTACGGGATGTCGATCTCGCTGCCGTCGGCGGCGACGGTCACCGCCTGGTCGTCCGCGCGCGTGACTTCGCCGCGCAGCTTACGGCGCTCGGTCTTCAGCTTGACACTCTTGCCGAGCGCGCGCTGGAAGTGCTCGGGTCTGCGCAGCGGCCGCTCGGGCCCCGGCGAGGAGACGTCGACGCCGTACTCGCGCAGGTAGTCCGCCAGCACGCGCGTGACTTGCTGGCAGAGCGCCAGGTCGACCGCCTCTGCCTCGCGGTCCACGTAGACGGTCAGCCGCTCGGGCCCCGTCAGCTCGACCGCGAGCACCTCGACTCCCGGCAGGGCCTCTTCGACCTTGCCGCGGATCTCGTGCTCCAGCGTTCGCTCCTTCTCGTGGACGCTCGGCATCTCGCTCCTTCCAAAAAAAACGGGCGCAACGCGCCCATTTCGCCGACCGGGGGAAATGTGGTGGAAAGGAGGATAGCAAGTCGAAAAGGGCGGCTGGCCCCGCCGAGGCGGGGCCGCAAAAGCCCTAGATCGTGGCCGTCTCGCCTTGCGCGTCCGACTTCAAGTGCCGGATCACGTCGGCGACGTCCGCGATCTCCTGCTCGAGGTCGCGCTGGTACTCCTCGAGCTTCCTGAGCCACTCCTCGCGGCTCGGGAATCTGCGGTGGCCGCGGCCGAAACCGTGGCGCCTGTGTCTGTGCCCGTGCATGTTCACCTCCTCTCCTCGTAGCGATCGAGAAAAGTTGCGATTGTCCCCTGCGCGCGTCTCAGCGCCTCGGCCCAGCGATCGAGCAGCCGGCGGCCTTCGGCGGTCAGCTCGTAGGTCCGTTTGGCCGGGCCCGGGAGGTCGGCGCTCCATTCGGAACGGACGAGACCCTCGTCCTCGAGCGCGCGGAGGAGCCGGTAGAGGTTGCCGATGTCGACGCGGCCCTCCACCCCGAGCTCCGGGATCCGCTCTAGCAGCTCGTAGCCGTGAAGCGGGCGCTCGCGCAGGAGGAGGAGCAGCGAGGGCTCGACGAACCGCTCGACCCGCGCGCTCACGTGCCAGCGTCCCGGCCCGATCAGGCGCCGACTGCGAGAGCGTGGATGGTGAGTGCGCGTCAACTTCACGGGAGTATAGGTAAAACGCATATGTAGAACGCAGCTCACTACGATTGCTGCCGTGGCGCACCCCGATCTCCCCGCCGAGCAGGCCTACCTCGACGAGGCCTACGACTGCCTGGACCGCATGCGCGAGGCGCTCCTGCGCGCGTCCGGTGCCGGAGCCACCGAGGTCGCGGCCCAGGCGATCGAGGACTGGGCGACCGGCCGCCTGAGGACTTTCGAAGACGCCGATCGCGGCCTCTGCTTCGGCCGGATCGACGCGGGCTCGGCCGACGCCCTCTACATCGGCCGCCGCTGGGTGCACGACGACGCCCGCCGCGCGCTGATCGTGAACTGGCAGGCGCCGGCGGCACGGCCCTTCTACACGGCCACTCCGGTCGCACCACACGGTCTCACCCTGCGCCGCCGCTTCCGCACCCGCGACCGCACGCTCCTGGAGATCAGCGACGAGGCTCTCGGCGGATCGCTCGCCGACGCCGCTGCCGTCGACGACTTCCTGCTCGAGGAGCTCGACCGCACGCGCGATGCGCGGATGCGCGACATCGTCGCGACGATCCAGGCCGACCAGTACCGGCTGATCGCGCGCGACCCCGAGCCTCCGCTCGTGATCCAGGGCGGCCCGGGGACCGGCAAGACCGCGGTCGGCCTCCACCGCGCGTCGTTCCTGCTCTACGAGCACCGGGCGGAGCTGCGGCGAATCCTCGTCGTCGGCCCGAACCCGGCCTTCATGGAGTACGTCTCGCACGTCCTCCCCGCGCTCGGCGAGGACAGTGTCGACCAGCGCGCGATTGCAGAGCTCGTCGACGGCGTCGAGATCACCCGCGTCGATCGGCTCGAGACGCAGCGCCTCAAGGCCGACGAGCGGATGGGAGAGGTTGTCCGGCGGGCGGCCGAGCTCGCCTCCGAGGGCGAGCCGCAGGAGCTCGTCGTCCGGCTCGAGGGAAGGTTCGTGGGTGTCGAAGCGGACGAGGTCGGCGAGCTGCTCGCCGAGGCGCGCGCCGAGCTCGGCCTCTCGGCGGCGGCCCGTGAGCGGTTCCGGATGAACGTGCTGCGGCGGTTCTACGAGGACTACGGCGCGCGACTCGGCGGCCAGGCTTTTCGTTCTTTCGAGGAGGTCGAGCAGGCGCTGCGCCGCGACGGTCGGCTGAACCGCTTCCTCGATGCGAGCTGGCCCGCGCCGAAGCCGGCGCAGCTCGTCCGGCGGCTGCTCTCCTCGCGCGAGAGCCTGGCCGCGTCGGCCAACGGGCTCCTGGACGCCGACGAGCAGGCGCTGCTCCGCCGCTCCCGGAGCGGGTGGAGCGACGGCGACCTGCCATTGCTCGACGAGGCTCGCGACGTCCTGCTCGGCGTACCGGCCCGCTACGGGCACGTGATCGTCGACGAGGCGCAGGACCTGACGCCCATGCAGCTGCGGATGGTCGCCCGCCGCGCCGCGGGAGCGTTCACGCTGCTCGGCGACATCGCCCAAGCGACCGGACCGATCGCCTACGACCGCTGGGACGAGCTCCTGCCCCACCTACCGGGCGGGGACGCCGTCGAGGTCGAGGAGCTCAGGCACGCCTACCGCGTGCCGCGCGAGATCATGGCCGTCGCCCTGCCGCTCCTCGAGCGGATCGCACCGGGCGTCGAGCCGCCGGTCGCCTACCGCACGGGCGCCGAGCCCCCGCGGGTCGTCCAAGCGGACGAGCCGCTCGCGGCCGCGTACGAAGAAGCGGCACGGCTCGCAGACGAGGAGGGTTTGCTCGCGGTGATCGCCCCGGCTTCCCTGCGCGGCGACGGCGAGGCCGCGCTCTTCGACGAGACGCGCATCGCGGTGCTGACCCCGCGCGAGGCCAAGGGCATGGAGTTCGACCACGTGATCGTCGTCGAGCCCGCGGCGATCGTCGAGGAGGCCGTCGAGGGCCAGGGTCTGCGCGAGCTGTACGTCGCGCTCACGCGCCCGACCTCGACGCTGGTTCTCGTCCACTCGCGGCCGCTACCGCCGGAGCTGCGTCTCTAGAGGACGATCGTGACCGGGCCGTCGTTCACGAGCTCGACGGCCATGCGCGCGCCGAAGACGCCGGTCTCGACGTGGATCCCGAGCGCGCGCAGCGCCTCGCAGAACGCCTCGTAGAGCGGCTCCGCGTCCTCGGGTAAGGCCGCCTCGGTGAAGCTCGGCCGGGTTCCCTTGGACACGTCGCCGAGCAGCGTGAACTGGCTGACGACGAGCGCGTCACCGCCTGCGTCGAGCAGCGAGCGGTCGAAACGGCCGCTGTCGTCCTCGAAAAGCCGCATTCGCGCCACCTTTTCGGCGAGTCGCGAGGCCTCCGAAGGCCCGTCGCCGCGGGCGACTCCGAGGAGCACGCACAGGCCCGGCCCGACCTCGCCCGAGAGCTCGCCTTCCACTCGCACCGATGCGCGGGTGACCCGTTGCAAAACAGCCTTCATGTTCGGCTCGAAAACGACGATACAACCCTCGTGGAAGCGGCCCACCTACCCTGGCAGCACCTCGGCTCCCTGCTGATCAACCGCGGGCTCTTGACCGTGGATCAGGTCAAGCAGGCCTTCGAGGAGCAGACGCTGACCGGCAAGCGGCTCGGCGAGATCGTCGTCGGTCACCGTTGGGTCACGCCACAGGACCTCGCGAAGGCGCTCGCCGACCAGAACGGGCTCGAGTATGTCGACCTCAGCGCGACCGACCTCGACCTTCAGGCAGCGATGCTCCTACCGAAGGAGCTCGCTTTCCGCTACCAGGCCGTGCCCGTGCGCTTCCTTGCCGAGGACCTCCTGCTCGTCGCCGTCGCCGACCCGACCGACGTGGGCCGCGCCGACGACCTGCGGCTCGCGCTCGGTCACAACGTACGAATCGCGGTCTCCGAGCCGGATGACCTCGAGCGCACGATCAAGAGGCTCTATCGAACGCAGATCGAGGTCGCCGACGCCGACGCCAACGCCGTGCTCTTCGACGCCATCGCCGAACGTGAGGACATCGCGGAGGCGACAGACGACACGCCTGCCGTGAAGCTCGTCCACGCGACACTTGCACAGGCGATCGAGGACGGCGCCTCCGACATCCACTTCGAGCCGCAGGAGCAGGACATGATCGTGCGCGCCCGCATCGACGGCGTCACGCGGCCGGTCGCCGAGATCCCGAAGCAGATGCAGCTCGGCGTGATCAGCCGCCTGAAGATCATGGCCAACCTCGACATTGCCGAGCGCCGCGCCCCACAGGACGGCCGCGTCTCCATCCGCTTCAACGGCAATCCGCTCGACCTCCGCATGGCGATCATGCCGACGACGCACGGCGAGCAGGTCGTACTCAGGATCATGCACCGCGCCGTGAGCAAGCCCGACCTTGGCGAGCTCGGGATGACAGCGATCGTGCGGGAACCCTTCGAGCGCGCGATCCGCCAGCCTTACGGCGCAGTCGTCGTCTGCGGGCCGACCGGCAGCGGCAAGACCACCACGCTCTACACGGCGCTGCACCTGCTGAACGACCCCGGACGCGTGATCATGACGATCGAGGACCCGGTCGAGTACCAGATCCGCGGGATCAACCAGATCGAGATCTCTCCGAAGAGCGGGCTGACCTTCTCTCGCGGTCTCCGCACGATCCTGCGCTCGGACCCCGACGTCCTGCTCGTCGGCGAGATCCGAGACGAGGAGACCGCACGCATCGCCATGCAGGCCGGCATGACCGGCCACCTCGTCCTGACGACTGTCCATGCTCACAACGCCGCCAGCGCGGTCGAGCGGCTGAAGGACATGGGCGTCGAGCCGGGGCTGCTCGCAAGCGCGATCAACTGCATCGTCGCGCAGCGGCTCGCTCGGCGCCTCTGCGCCGACTGCCGCGAGTCCTACTGGCCAGACGACGAGGAGCTCGAGGCGATCGGGCTGCTGGAGCAGAAGGGCAAGGTGTACCTCCACCGCTCGAAAGGCTGCGGGCGCTGCGGCGGCACCGGCTACAGCGGCCGCGTCGCGCTCTACGAGGTGCTGCCCGTGACGGCCGCGATCCGGCGGCTGGTCGGTGCCTCGACCGACGAGATTCTCGACGCCGCGGTGCAGGACGGCATGACGACCCTGCGCCAGGACGGGCTGCGGCTCTGCCTCGAAGGCGTCTCGTCGCTCGACGAGATCCGCCGCGTCACCGGCGACAGAAGCTAGTCGAGGTCGCGGATGCGCGACTCGTAGGCGGCCTCGCCGGGTCGCAGCGAGCTCGCGAGCTTGTAGTGCCCGTTGGCCTCCGCCGTTCGCCCCTGCTTCTCGAGGCAACGGCCGAGTGCGTAGTGCGCGTAGTCGTCCACCGGTGCTAGCTCGAGGATCTTGCGGAATTCCGCCGCCGCCTCCTCGTAGCGCTGGATCCGGAAGTACGCGATCCCGAGCGCCTCACGGATCGACGCCTTGTCCGGCTCGCGCCGCTTCGCCTTCTCGAGCGCGACGGTGGCCTGCGCGGCGCGCCCCTTCTTCAGGTGCGTCCGTCCCTGCTGGAAGAGATCGAAGGTCTCGCTCATCGCTCTGGGGCTAAGTGAAGCGGATCCGTCAAGCGAGGCCGAGCGACCGCAACGAGATCAAGCCCCGGAAGCGCTCGAGCCCGGTCAGCTCCCGCCGGATCCCGCGTCTGACCGCACGCAGCTCGCGCCGCATCCCCCGCGCGGCCTCCCGCGAACCTTCGCGTGGTCCGAACCTCGCGGCGGACGCGTACAGACCGAACCCGGCCGACGTGACCTGGTACTCGCTCTCGACAAGCTCCGCCAGCTCGCGCAAGGTCACGCTGGCAGGGACGTCCAGCCCCTGGTCGAGCAAGTAGCCTCGCAATTCCCTGCGGCCGGCTGCGGCGAGGCGCCGAGGATCGCGATTCAGGAAACGCAGGCTCCGGACCGCGAGCTTGAGGGCGGCCACGAAGAGCACCGCCCCCGCTAGCCCGAAGGCGATCACCTGGAGGAAGCCCCATGAACGCCGCTGACCGGACCGTCCACTTCTTGCCAGGGGCGTTCTGGCGAGCCGGGGAACGTCGGACGTGACCCGGGACCGCCCGTTGAGCCCAAGAACTCCGGCCAACCCCGGACCGAACTTGTCGAGGCCGTTCCTCCCGGCGAGCACCGCCGCGATCGCGCCTGCGTCGAACGCCGGAGACGAGGAGGAGTACTGGCCCGCAAGGCCCCCGAGTCCCGGGGTGGGGTCAAACGGAAGCCAGCCCCAGCCGCGGAACCAGACCTCCACCCACATGTGCGCATCGCGGTCCGAGACGACCCACTCTCCGTGGCTTCTGTCATAGCGCCCGCTGGCGAAGCCGACTGCGACGCGCGACGGGATCCCCAAGAACCGCAACATCAGCGCCATCGAGCCGGCGAACTGCTGGCAGTAGCCCCGCCTGGTCCGCGTCACGAAGTCCTCGAGCGCGGGGATCCCGGCCGGAGGGGCGGGCGGGTGCTGGTCGTAGGTGAAGCCTCCGGACGAGCGGAACCAACGCTCGAGCGCAACCGCGGCCGCATAGGGGCTCCTCGCGCCTCCGGCCACCCGCTCCGCGATCCCGTACAGACCTGTGTAGGGGCGGATCCGGCGCGCGCGTGGATCCTGCGTCAGCAGGTGGCGCACGTAGGCGTTGCGGCCGGATTGGCCGAACAGTCGCGGAAAGACTCCAGGCTGCACCTCGAGATACGACGAGGCCCCGTTCGGATACACCGGCTTCGAGCGGGCAAGTTGAGCGGGCCTCGGCGAGGGCGAGTAGGCCCACACGTCGTACGTGTCGCCTCGCGAAAGGTACTTCGTGGCGTAGGCGACGCCTCGCGGGTCGTATTCGACCTGCCCGATCTGGCTACTCGGGGCGAACCGGACCGGGGCGCTTCCGCCGGGCAAGCGGCGGTCGTGCAGGGCCTCGGTCGTGACGTGCTGCTCCTCCCAGTTGGCCACGATCCGCTCTCGTGCAGGAACGAAGCCGGGCTCCCCGAGGACGGTCGAGTCCCCGTACGCGGGCGAAAGCTCCTCCTGCCAACGGCCGTCATTGACACCGCTCAGCACCGAGCTCCGCCAGTAGTGCGACTGCGGGCCGGCCTTGACGCGAAAAACCGTGGTCGGCTTCCCGTGGAAGGTGAGGCCGCTGTAGCTCGAGTTCCAGACAAACGAGACGTCCACCGGCTTCGCGGGCTTGGTGTACAGGTCCCACTGCTGCCAGTCGAAGATCGCCCGCTTGGCGAAGGCCGGCGAGCTCGCCGCGAAGAGGGCCGCCGCGATCACCACCGCCCCCGCGGCCAGCGCCGTTCCGACCCCGCGGACCGGGACGCGCCGCAGGAGCACCGTCGTCGCGAGGATCGCCGCCAGTAGGAGCCCGCCCCGCAGCAGGTCGTGTCCGGGCAGCAGCGTTCCCGGCCAGCCGACGCCGACGACCAGCGCGGCAACGACGACCGCAGGCCGACACGCGGCCGCGCCGAGCGCGACGACGAGCGTGAAGGCAAAGACCGCCATCAGCAGCACGCCGTGCATGCGTGGGTGGGCCGAGGGATCGACGGGCACCTGAAAGTCGTAGAACTCCAGGAAGCCACTCCCGAACCGGGCCGCGACGCGTCCGGGCAGGGCCAACGCGGGCCCGAGGTCGAAGGCGACGGCACCGAGGACGAGAAACGCGATCACGACGGCGACCGCACGCAGCCGTCGGCCCGGCACGAGCACCGGCAGCAGCGCCAGGCCGACTGCGAGAGCCGCTTGACCCGCGTCGCTGCCGGTCTCGAGCCGCAGCCAGCTCCAGGCGAGCAGCGGCGCGGCTATCGCAACGACCGGAAGCGCCCTACGCATGCGCCGCCTCCGCGACGCGCGCCTCGCCGAGCCGTACGGCGAGGTCGTCTCCGTCGCGCACGACGACCGCCGTCACGCCGGCGGCCTGGAGGCGAAGCAGCTCCGGCCACGGCTTCGGCTCGGCTCCGGCGAAGCTCGACGGGTCGACCAGCACCAGCGAGACGTGTCCGTTCCGGACAGAGCGGTCGACGAGCCGCTCGACCAGGCGCGGCGGCAGCGCGGCGGTCACGACCGCGAGCTCGAGTGCCCGGCCGACGGGGCTGGCGTCTTCCCCGAGTAGCGCGGCGAGCGGTGGGCCCGGCTCCGGCTCGGCGGCGGCGAGCAGGTCGAGCGCCTGGCGCCAGTCGCCCTCGGGCGAGCGCACGCCGTGCTGCTCTCGCTGCATCCCGTTGATCACGAGCAGCGCGCGGCGACCACGCCGCACGTGCGCGAGCAGCAGCGATCCCGCCGCGCGCACCTGGACGTCGAAGCTCTCTCCGACGACCGTCTGCGGATCGGCGTCCAGGACGACCGCCACCTCGTCGCGCGGCGAGTCCTCGAGCTCCTTGACCATCAGCTGCGCTCGCCGCGCCGTCGACCGCCAGTGCACCTTGCGCAGCGAGTCGCCGTGCTCGTACTCGCGCACGCTGTGCAGGTCGAACCCGGAAGGCCGCTGCAGGAGCAGACGCCGCCCGTCGTGGGAACGCGCGCCCGAGTCCGAGAAGAGCCGCGCGAGCTCGACCAGGCGCGGGTAGACGAGCAGCGCGCCCGGCGCCTCGAGCCGCTGCTCGACCCGCTCGAGGCCGAACGGGTCCTCGATCACCGCAACCGACTCCGCGAACTCGTAGCGCCCACGCGGAAGGGCTTTCAAGACGTAGCGGGCGCGGCCGTTCGAGCCGACGGCCGTCGCGAGCTCGCCGAGCCTGCCGACGCGCTCACGCAGCGTCCAGCGCGCCGGCACGAGGCGCTGCTCGGAGCCGAGCTCGACAGCGATCTCGACATCGTCGCCCTCGAGCCGCTCGCCCGCAGGGAGCGTGCGCCGGAGCTGCAGCGGCCGGTTCGCCGCAGCGGTCCAGAGCCACGCGAGCAGCACGGCGAGCGGCAGGCCGAACGCGACCGGGTAGAGGATCTTCGAGCCGAACGCCCAGGCTGCGAAGTAGGTCACGCCGCCGAAGACGAGCGCGAGCCGGCCTCTCCGGGTCATACGGGAACCGGCGTGTGCTCGAGCGCCTCCTGCACGAGGTCGGCTCCTGAGAGGCCTGCCGCTCGTGCCTCGGGCGCGACGATCAGCCGGTGCGAGAGAACCGGCAGCGCCGCGGCCTTGACGTCGTCCGGGGCCACGAAGCCGCGGCCGTCGGCGAGCGCACGCGCCTTGGCCACGCGCAGGAGCGCGATCCCGGCGCGGGGGCTCGCGCCGAGGTACACGCGTCCGTCACCGCGCGTGTGTCGCAGGAGCGCGACGACGTATCGGTTGACGCTCTCCTCGACGAAGACCTCGATCGCCGCCGCGACCAGGGAGCGCACGTCGGCGGCGGTCGCGACGGGTTGCAGCGAGTCGAGCGGCGGATCGCTCGTCTGCTCGGTCAGCATCCGCGCCTCGTCCGGCAGCGGCGGGTAGCCGATCTCGATCCGCAGCGTGAAGCGGTCGAGCTGTGCCTCGGGCAGCGGGTAGGTCCCCTCGTACTCGATCGGGTTCTGCGTGGCGACGACCATGAACGGCGCGGCGAGCTCGTAGCTGACCCCGTCGACGGTGACCTGGTCTTCCTGCATCGACTCGAGTAGCGCCGCCTGAGTCTTCGGCGAGGCGCGGTTGATCTCGTCGACCAGCAGCAGGTTCGCGAAGACGGGACCCGGCCGGAACTCGAACTCGTTCGTCCGCTGGTTGAAGACGTTCACCCCGGTCACGTCCGAGGGGAGCAGGTCCGGCGTGAACTGGAGGCGCGAGAAGGAGCAGTCGATCGAGCGCGCGAGCGCCTTGGCGAGCATCGTCTTCCCGACGCCTGGGAAGTCCTCGATGATCAGGTGCCCCTCGGCGACGAGGCACAGGACCACGAGCCGCAGCGTCTCCTCCGGCGCGTGGAGGACCTGCGCCAGGTTGACGACGATCTTCTGGACGGCCTCGGCCGCTCCGGTGTCGACCTCTCTACCGACCGGCTCGTCCATTCGTCCTTCCCAGGCGCAGCACGACCTCGTCGAGGATCGCGGACGCGATCCGCTCCTTCGGCGCCTTGTCGACGCGTCGCTCGCCCTCGGCGGAGATGAGGACGACCTCGTTCTCGGTCGCGTCGAAGCCGATGTCGTCGCGGCTCACGTCGTTGAAGACGATCAAGTCGACGCGCTTGTTGCCGAGCTTCTCGCGTGCCCGCTCGAGGCCGCCCTCGCCGTGGTCTGCGGCGAAGCCGACCAGCACGCTACGCGTTCTGGAATCACGCCGAGAGCCGAGCTCGCGCAGCACGTCGAGCGTCGGCTCCAGCGTCACCGACCACGGCGCGTCGTCCTTCGGACGCTTGCCTGCTTCGGCCTCCGCCGGACGGTAGTCGGCGACGGCGGCGGCCATCACGACCACGTCCGCGTCGGCGCGCGCGAGGGTCTCGCGGGCCACGTCCTCTGCGGTCGGCGCGTCCACCACGCTCACTCCTACGGGCGCAGGCGCCGTCAGGTTCGCGGCGACGAGCGTGACCGCGCCGCCGCGCCGCCGCGCCTCGGCGGCAAGGGCTGAGCCCATCCGGCCGGACGAGCGGTTGCCGAGGAACCGAACCGCGTCGAGCGGCTCGCGCGTCCCGCCTGCGGTCACGACGACGCGCCGGCCGCGCAGCTGGTCGCGCTTATCGAGCAGCGAGACGACCCGCTCGAAGATCGCCCCGGGCTCGCTCATTCGCCCCACGCCTACCTCGCCCTCCGCGGTGTCGCCCTCCTCGGGCCCCACCAGGTCGACTCCCCGTGCGCGCAGCGTCTCGACATTTGCCTGCGTCGCGCGGTTGCGCCACATGCGCGGGTTCATCGCGGGCGCCGCCAGCACGGTTCCGTCGAAGGCCAGGGCGGTCTGGGTGAGGACGTTGTCGGCCAGGCCCTGCGCGAGCTTCGCCAGCGTGTTCGCCGAGAGCGGCGCGACGACGAGCAGGTCGGCCTCGACGAGGTGCGGGTAGAGCTCCCGCGGCGACTCGTGCCGGGCGAGCGCCTCGAAGGTCTTGGCCGAGACGAAGGTCTCCGCGCCGGGCGTCAGCAGCGGCGTCACCTCGTGGCCCGCGCGCACGAGCAGGCGCGCGAGCTCGCACGCCTTGTATGCGGCGATCCCGCCGGTGACCCCGAGGAGCACTCGCGCCATGCGCACATTGTGCCCTCAGCGGCGAAAACCGCGAGCGCGCCCGGACCGTAGTGAGGGGATCAACGAAGGGAGCCGCATGACGAGAAAGCCACTGATCGCGCTCGGAGTTCTGGCCGCGATCGCCCTGACCGCCGCCGGAGCGGCGTTCAGCCGCACCACCTCGACGCCGACCCTGAAAGGCGTCGTCGGCCCCGGCTACACCATCTCGCTCAAGAAGGCCGGCAAGCCGGTGAAGAAGCTCAAGGCCGGCAAGTACAAGTTCGTCGTCAGCGACAGGTCGACGTTCCACAACTACACCGTCGAGCGAGAGAAGCCGTCGAAGCCGAAGCTCGAGTCGCACGTCACCTCGACCGCTTTCACGGGCAAGAAGACGATGGTCATCACCTTGAAGCCCGGCAGCTGGAGGATCTACTGCTCCGTGCACGAGGCGCAGATGCACCACGACTTCAAGGTCACGAGGTAATCACCCACGAGGGGGGCCGCCGCGAGGCGGCTCTCCGCTACTTCTGGTACGTGTACTTGATCTTGCCCTCGCTGATCTCCTCGAGGGCCATCGTCAAGTAGTTCTTCGACCGCGACTCGACGAGCGGCGGGAGGAACTGGTCGAACGTCCCCTCGCCGAGCTGGTGGTGGTAGTTGTTGATCTGCCGCGCACGCTTCGCCGCGACGATCACCAGCGCATAGCGGGAATCGACGTTCTCGAGCAGTTCGTCAACGCGAGGATGGATCATCGGGCGGGAATGGTACCTGCGCCGTCGAGGGCCCGGCGGACGATGCCCTCGAGCTCGTCAAGCGCGCGGCCGAGATCGTCGTTCACGATCGCGTGCTGGAACTCCGTCTCGAGCTCGAGCTGCCGCTCGGCGACATCGAGCCGCTCGTCGATCTCGCCCTCGCTCTCGGTCGCGCGCGAGCGGAGCCGCCGCTCGAGCTCCGCACGGCTCGGAGCTGTGACGAAGATGGTCACGGCCGCCGGCACGCGGTCGCGCACGGCGAGCGCCCCGCCGGTCTCGATCTCGAGCAGGGGTGAGTGGCCTTCCGCGGCGATGCGGTCGAGCTCCGACCAGAGCGTGCCCGATCGGTAGCCCTCGCCCCAGGGCAGCTCGACCCACTCGAGGAACTCGCCTCCTTCGAGCCGGCGGTCGAACTCGTCGGCACTCAGGAACCAGTAGTCGCGGCCATCCTTTTCGCCGGGCCGCTGCGGCCGTGTCGTCGCGGAGACCGCAAGCTCGAGCTCGGGGACGCGCTCCACCAGCGCCTTGGCCAGCGTGCTCTTGCCCTCGCCGGAGGTGCCGGTTATGACGAAGACCGGCTTAGCGGTTGAAGAGGCCAATCAACTCCGCCCGCTGCCGGTCCGAGAGCCCGCCGACGGTTTTCGACTGGCTGATCCTGCACTGGTTGAGGAAGCGGGCGGCCTTGACCCGGCCGAACTTCGGTACCGCCATCAGCATGTCGAAGACCTTGGCGGTCTCCACGTACTCGGGCGGATTCCTCAGGATCTTCTCGATGTTCGCGGCCCCGGACTTGAGGTCTTTCTTCAGCTGCGCGCGCCGCACGCGGATGTCGTTCGCCCGCTTGAGCGCCTCCATCCGTTGGTCGAGCGAGCGGAGTGGCGCCTGGGCCTGAGTCTTGAGGGCGGGCACGGCGGGAGATACTAACAAGCTCGCCGCCGCGGTCAACCCGTCATGTTTGCCCCGATATGCAGGGATTTTCTGGGCCTGACTCTCGACCCTGGGTCGAGGGTCGCCTCTTCTGGCACGTGGGCAGCGCCGACGGCGTTGTCAGGACTGGCGAAGCCGAGCGTCGCCAGCTCAGCCTTCAGCTCGAGACGGATTCGCGCCGCCGCAGCCGGGTCTGAGAAGAGCGCGGTGCCCACCGCGACGTCCGTTGCGCCGGCCGCGAGGAGCTCCAGCGCGTGCCTCCCGGTCGAGACGCCGCCCATGCCGACAAGCGGCAGTCGCGTCTCCCGGAAGCAGGTGTGAACCGCCGCCAGCGCGACGGGTCGCAGGGCCGGGCCCGAGAGACCGCCGGCTCCGCGGGCGAGGACCGGCCTGAGAGTTCGCTCGTCGAGAGCGAGTCCTCGAACCGTGTTCACGAGGCTGAGCCCGTCGGCCCCGGCGGCCTCGGCGGCGCGGGCTGTCGCTCCGAGGTCGGCCACGGCGGCGGAGAGCTTCGCGTACAGCGGCTTCGCCGTCACCGCGCGCACCGCGGCGACGACGTCCGCCACGTTCTCGGGCACCTCGTCGACATTCGGGCACGAGAGGTTCAGCTCGAGCGCGTCGATCGCTTCGTCGTCGATTCGCTTCGCCACGTGCACGTAGTCGGCCGCGGAGAAGCCGCCGACGGAGACCCACAGCGGCACGCCGAGCGCGGCGAGCCGCGGCAGATGCTCGGCCACGAACGCGTCGATCCCCGGGTTCGGGAGGCCAATCGCGTTCAGCATCCCGACGTCGGTCTCGGCGATCCGCACCGGCGCGTTGCCCTCGCGCGGGAGCGGCGTGACGGTCTTCGTGACGTAGGCGTCCAGCGTTCGCGCCGCTTCGGGCGCGGCGAGCGCGTCGAGGCAGCCGCTCGCGTTAAGCAGCCGCAAGGACCGGCCCCTCCACGCACAGCCGCTTGAGCTCGCCGTCGATCTCGACGACGCAGCCGTAACAGGCGCCGTAGCCGCACGCCATCGGCGCTTCCCACGCGAGCTGCGCGTGCGGCGTCAGCCGGCGGACGGCCTCGAGCATCGGCTCTGGGCCGCAGGCGAGGACGTCATGACCGGCGGGCATCACATCGGTCACGTAGGTCGGCTCGAGCACGACCTCCGCGTTCGAAACGAGCGCCGCGGCCTCGGCGTGCAGGCTCGAGCGGAAGCCGAGCACCGCGGGCGGCGAGCCGAGCCTCTCCGAGAGATATGGGAACGGTGCCACGCCGATCCCGCCGCCGACCAGCAACGGCCGCTCGACGTCGAGGCGGAAGCCGTTGCCGAGTGGGCCGAGGATCCCGAGCCGGTCGCCCGGCGAGAGCTGGCAGAGCGCGCGCGTGCCCGGGCCGACCGGGTCGATCAGGAACGCGAGCTCTCCCGGAGGCGCGAGGCAGACGCTCATCGGCCGCGGCAGCAGCCGTCCCGGCGCCTCGAGCATGAAGAACTGGCCCGGCACGCCTGGATCGATGTCACCGCGCGAGACCCGCAGCAGCGTGTAGGCGCCGACCGGCTCGCTGGCGACGACGCTACGCGCTTCGCGCTTCGGCATCGATCCGCTCCTGCAGGCTCAGCGCCACTTCGTCGCGGGCGTGGGCGATCGCCTCGACCGCCGCGGCCGCTCCCGAGACCGTCGTGATGCACGGCACGCGTGCGACGAGTGCCGCCTCGCGGATCCGGTAGCCGTCTGTTCGGGCGCCCAGGCCCTGAGGCGTGTTGATCACGAGGTCGCAGCGACCGCGCCGGACGAGGTCGACGACCGTCGGGCCCTCGCCTTCCTCGGTCACCTTGCGCACGTACTCGACGGCGAGGCCCGCGGCCGCGAGCGTGTGGGCCGTGCCCGCGGTCGCGAGCAGCCTGAACCCGAGGCCCGCCAGGGCCTGGGCGACCGGGACGACGACACCCTTGTCCTCGTCGCGAACGGAGAGGAACGCGGTCCCGCTCGAGGGCAGCCGCCGCCCGGCCGCGCGCTCGGCCTTCGCGAAGGCCGTCGGCAGGTCGGACGCGCTGGCCATCACCTCGCCGGTCGAGCGCATCTCGGGCCCGAGCACCGGGTCGGCTCCGGGGAAGCGCGCGAACGGGAGCACCGCCGCCTTCACGGACACCTGACCCTCGTTCGGCGAGGCGGCGAGGTCGAGCTCGGCGAGCGTCGCGCCGCCGGCGAGGCGACACGCTGCGTCCACCAGGTTGAGGCCGATCGCCTTGCTCGCGAACGGCACCGTTCGCGAGGCGCGTGGATTCGCCTCGAGCACGTACAGCTCTCCGTCGGCGAGCGCGAGCTGGACGTTCAGGAGCCCGATCACGCCGAGCGCCGGGCCGAGCCGCCGCACCGCGTGTGCGACCTGGCGGCGCTCGGAGCGCGTCAGCGACGGAGGCGGCAGCACGCAGCTCGAGTCGCCGGAGTGGACGCCGGCCTCCTCGACGTGCTGCATCACCGCGGCGACGAGCGTCTCGTGGCCGTCGCAGAGCGCGTCGACGTCGATCTCGATCGCGTTCTCGAGGAAGCGGTCGACGAGAAGCCTCCCGCCGGCCTCCGCCGCTGCGCGCACGGCGTCGGCGTCGTAACAGACCCGCATGCTGCGCCCGCCGAGGACGTAGCTCGGCCGTACGAGCACCGGGTAGCCGATGCGCTCGGCGGTCTCGACCGCCTCCTCGGCGCTCGACGCCATCCCCCAGGGCGGCACGGCGATCCCGAGCTCGTCGCAGAGCGCGGCGAACCGCTCGCGATCCTCCGCCAGGTCGACCGCCTCGAACGGCGTGCCGAGGATGCGGAAGCCCGCGGCCTCGATCGCCCGGGCCAGCTTGAGCGGCGTCTGGCCGCCGAACTGGATCACGACCCCGGCCGGCTGTTCCCGCTCGCAGATCGCCAGCACCTCCTCGACGCCGAGCGGCTCGAAGTACAGCCGGTCGGAGGTGTCGTAGTCGGTCGAGACGGTCT
>JAWVDY010000023.1:0-4001 GCA_033856995.1 Gaiellaceae bacterium | reverse complement strand
GCCGTGAGCCGGTGGCCTACATCGTCGGTCGCCGCGCCTTTCGCTTCATCGAGCTGACCGTCGACGAGCGCGTGCTCGTGCCGCGTCCCGAAACCGAGTTGCTCGTGGAGGTCGGCCTCGAGCTCGCGCGCGGCGCCCGCGCGCTCGATCTGGGCACCGGCAGCGGCGCGGTCGCGCTCGCCCTCAAACACGAGCGTCCAGACCTGAGGATCACGGGCAGCGACGTCAGCACCGAGGCCCTGGCAGTCGCACGGGAGAACTCGCGGCGGCTCGGCCTCGAGCTCGAGCTCGTCGAGTGCGACCTGGTCGACGGGCTCGACGGGGGCTGGGACGCGATCCTCTCCAATCCGCCCTATGTAGCCGACGACGAGCGCCACGCGCTGGCGCGCGAGATCCTCGACCACGAACCCCCGCAGGCGCTGTTCGCCGGCGGCGACGGGCTCGACGTCATCCGGCGGCTGCTCGCCGGCGTGCCGGGTCGCACGGCCCTGGTGGCCTTGGAGGTGGGTCAAGGTCAGGCCGCCCGCGTCGCCGACCTGGTCCTCGCCGCGGGATTCCCCGAGGTGGAATTCCGTCGCGACCTCGCGGGCGTCGAGCGGGTGGTGCTCGGCCGCCGGTGATCGACGCCGCCGCCTTCGAGCGATGTGTAGCCGCGGGCGGCGTCGCGCTCTTCCCGGCCGACACCGTCTACGGGCTGGCGTGTGCTCCGGATTCGGCCGCGGCGGTCGAGCGCCTCTACCGGCTCAAGGGCCGCGACCGCGACAAGCCGGCCGCGGTCATGTTCTTCGCGCTCGCACCGGCACTGGCCGCGCTGCCGGAGCTCGGGCCGCGTACGCGCGCGGCGCTCGAGCGCCTGCTTCCCGCCGGTCTCACGGTGCTCCTGCCCAACCCTCGCCGGCGGTTCTCGCTGGCGTGCGGGCCCCAGCCCGAGACGATCGGCCTCCGCGTGCCGGAGCTGCCGGCGCTCGCGACGGTTCGCCTGCCGGTCTTGCAATCGAGCGCGAACGCCTCGGGCGGCGCCGACGCGCGGCGCCTCGAGGAGGTCCCCGACGCGATCCGCGAAGCCGTCGACTGCACGCTCGACGGCGGCGAGCTGCCCGGCGTTGCATCCACCGTCGTCGACCTGCGCGAGTACGAGACGAGCGGCGCATGGAGCGTCGTGCGGGAGGGCGCGGTGAGCGCCCAGAATCTGGGAGAGGCGCTGCTAGGCTCGGCTTGATGAGCGATTTGCCGCCTGATCTGCTGAGCCTTCCGCTTGCCGAGGTAGACCCGGAGATCGCCGACGTTCTCGCGGCCGAGCTCGACCGCCAGCAGCGCACGCTCGAGATGATCGCCTCGGAGAACTTCGTTCCCCAGGCGGTGCTCGAGTGCCAGGGCTCCGTGTTGACCAACAAGTACGCCGAGGGCTACCCGGGCCGGCGCTACTACGGCGGATGCGAGCACATCGACGTCGCCGAGCAGCTTGCGATCGACCGCGCTAAGGAGCTCTTCGGAGCCGATCACGCCAACGTGCAACCGCACGCCGGGGCGCAGGCCAACACGGCGGTCTACCACGCCCTGCTGAAGCCCGGCCAGATGATCATGGGCCTGGAGCTCGCGCACGGCGGCCACCTGTCGCACGGGATGAAGCTGAACGTGTCGGGCCGGCTGTACGAGATCGCGCCCTACCAGGTCGATCGCGAGACCAGCCTGATCGACATGGACGAGGTGGAGCGGATCGCGCACGAGCGGCGGCCCGAGCTCATCCTCGCCGGGTGGTCGGCGTATCCGCGGCAGCTCGACTTCCCCCGCTTCCGCGAGATCGCCGACGCCGTCGGCGCACTGCTGATGGTCGACATGGCGCACTTCGCCGGCCTCGTCGCCGCCGACCTGCACCCGAACCCGGTGCCCTACGCGGACGTCGTCACCACGACGATCCACAAGACGATCGGCGGTGCGCGAGGTGGAATGATCCTGTGCCGCGAGGAGCATGCGAAGGCGATCGACTCGGCTGTCTTCCCGGGTCAGCAGGGCGGCCCGCTGGAGCACGTCATCGCGGGCAAGGCCGTCGCGCTGAAGATCGCCGGCACCGAGGCCTTCCGCGAGCGCCAGCAGCGCACGGTGGCCGGGGCCCAAGCTGTTGCCGACGAGCTCCTGGGCGCGGGCGCAGGGGTGAGCGTGCTCACCGGCGGGACAGACGTGCATCTCGTGCTCTGCGACCTGCGCGAATCCGAGCTCGACGGCAAGCAGGCCGAGGATCGGCTGCACGAGATCGGCATCACCGTGAACCGCAATGCGGTGCCCTTCGATCCGCGCCCGCCGGCGGTCTCGAGCGGCTTGCGCATCGGGACTCCCGCGCTCGCCACGCGCGGGTTCGCCCTCGACGACTTCACGGAGGTCGGAGGGATCCTCGCGGCCGCGCTCCAGCCGGACTTCGGGTCGGCACGCGACGAGCTGGCCGAGCGCGTGAACGTGCTCGTGGAGCGCCACCCGCTCTACGAGCATCTCGGCGCCCGCGCCACCGTCTAACCCGGCTGCCATCCTTTACGGCTCGCCATGCGCGAGCTCCACGCCGTCTACGCCTTCGGGGCGGCCCTCGTCGCCTCCGCGGTCCTCACGCCCCTCGCCGCCCGGCTGGCCGTTCGCGTCGGAGCGGTCGACGAGCCGCGCGAGCGCGGGCTCGCGCGCCGCGCCACGCCGCGCCTCGGCGGGGTGGCGATCCTCGTCGCCGTGCTGCTCGCCGCGCTCCTCTGGCTCCCATGGAACTCCGAAACGCGTGGAATCCTCGGCGGCGCCGCGCTGATCACCCTCGTCGGCGCGCTCGACGACGTGTGGGACATCGCCGCGCAGTGGAAGCTGCTGGGCCAGATCCTGGCCGGGCTCATCCCGGTGCTGGCCGGAGTTGAGGTGCACCACGTCACCGTGCCGTTCCTCGGCGCCGTGTCGTTCGCGGGCGTCGGCGGGCTGGTCACGCTCGTCGGTCTGGTCGCGGTGATGAACGTCGTGAACCTGAGCGACGGCGTAGACGGCCTCGCCGCCGGCGTGTGCGCGATCAGCGGGATCGCGTTCGCGATCATCGCCTTCGACCTGCAGCGCGGCGGCAGCGCCGGGATCCTCGCCGCGCTGACCGCGGGGGCCGCGCTCGGGTTCCTGGTTCACAACTTCCACCCCGCCTCGGTCTTCATGGGCGACAGCGGCTCGAACCTACTCGGGCTGTTGCTCGGGTGCGTGGTGGTGCAGGGCACGCTAAAGACGAACGCGATCATCGCCCTGGTCGTGCCGCTCGCCATCCTGGCCGTCCCGTTTCTGGACACCGGCTTCGTGGTGGCCAAGCGGCTGAAGTACCGCCGCAAGGTCTGGAGCGCCGACGCCAACCACTTTCACCACCGGATGGCCCGGATCGGCTTCAGCCAGCGGCGCACCGTGCTCTACCTCTACGCCTGGACCGTCAGCCTGGCCGGGCTGGCCGTGGCTCTGCGCTTCGTCCCCTACTCCGACCATCACGGCCACTTCAACACGGGTTGGTCCCTGGTGATGGCCGGGCTGGGCCTGCTCGCGCTGGCCGCCAGCGTCTACCTCGTGTACGTGCTGGAGATCCTCAAGCTCCGTCGCCTACGGGCCTGGCAGATCCGGCGCCTCGACCCGACCACGACCGAGCACGAGATCGAGCAGACGATCACGCGCGAGCTGGAGACGGGCGAGTTCAAGGCTGTTCGCGAAGCTCCCTCTCCGGGCTCGGGCGAGCCGGCCGAGCACCCCCGCACGCCTGCTTGACGCGACGTCAGTAATTTGGTCTCCTTCGCCGGAGCGCCCGCCACTCACCCAAGGAGATGCGCCGATGGCCAGCCTGCTCGATCTCACCAGCCAGGGCGACGTCGCCACGATCAGCGACGAGTCCAAGCTCTCGAGCTTCAAGCTCCAGGATCCGCAGCAGCTATATGAGCTGTGGGAGCGTCAGCCCTGGCAGGCCCACGCCATCGACTTCACGCAGGACCGCCGCGACTGGACGACGCTTCCGGACG
>JAWVDY010000022.1:0-15938 GCA_033856995.1 Gaiellaceae bacterium | reverse complement strand
AGATGATCGACGCGCAGAGGCTCGAGCTGCTGCTCCGGCAGGCGTTCCCGGACGCGGGCGAGTTGTCCGTCGTCGACCGCACGGGCGGCGGCGACCACTTCCACGTCACGGTCGCGGCGCCGCGTTTCGACGGTCTTTCCCTCGTCGAGCAGCACCGCCTGGTCTACGACGCGCTCGCAGCCCCACTCGCCGATGGCACCATTCATGAGTTGAGGATCAAGACGAGAGGAGCAGAGTGAGCGACGAGTTGCGCGAACAGATCAAGGGCATCATCGAAGGCGAGCACGTGGCGCTGTTCATGAAGGGCACGCCGCAGTTCGTGATGTGCGGGAACTCGCACCGCGCGCTCGAGGCGCTGCGACGGGCCGGCGCGCCCGTGACGGCCGTGGACGTCCTCCCCGACCCGCGAATCCGCGAAGAGCTCTCCGCGCTCTCGGGCTGGCCGACGATCCCGCAGGTCTTCGTGGGCGGCGAGCTCGTCGGAGGCGCCGACATCGTCGAGGAGCTCGAGACCTCGGGCGAGCTCGAGCAGACCCTTCGCGCGAAGCTCGGCGACGAGTACCGCGTCGGCGAGGAGCGGGTGGTAGCCGTCGCCTGACCGCGTTATCTTTCGGCCGTCCGACACACGACCGAGAGAGGGGCACATGGACCAGGCCGTCGTGGCACCAGCCGACGCGCGCCGTCGCACGTCGATCATCGTCACGAGCGCCATCGTGATCGCGCTCGTCGCCGTCTCGATCCTGTTCGCGGCGAACACGCAGTGGTACTTCGTCTTCAAGATGCTCCACGTCGGCGCGGCCGTCGTATGGGTCGGCGGTGGCCTGTTCCTGGCGATCTGCGCCGTGATCGCGGAGCTCGCGAGCAACGACGACCAGCTGCTCCAGGTCGGCTACTGGGCCGAGACCGTTGCCGGACGCCTGTTCCCGCTGATGTCGTTCGTCGTGCTCGGCTTCGGGATCGCGATGACCGCGAACGGCGACATCGCCTACAACCAGTTCTGGATCGTCTTCGGCCTGATCGCCTGGGCGCTATCGGCGGCCACCGGGATCCTCTTCCTCGGACCGGAGGCAAAGCGGCTGAACAAGGCCGCGGCGGCTCACGGCCCGAAGTCGCCCGAGGTGCAGGGGCGGCTGCAGCGGATCTTGCTCGTCGTCCGGGTCGACGTCGCCCTGATGTTCCTGATCGTCTTCGACATGGTCGCGAAGCCGTTCAGCTAGGTCACCCGGCATAACTACAATCGACGGCGTGGACTTCGAGACCCGCGCCATCCACGACGGGCAGGAGCCGGACCCGGCGACCGGCTCCGTCACGGTGCCGATCTACCAGACGTCCACGTATGTCCAGGACGCGGTCGGCGAGAACAAGGGCTACGACTACTCGCGCTCCGGAAACCCGACGCGCACGGCCCTCCAGATCTGCCTCGCCTCACTCGAGGGCGCGGAGCACGGAACCGCGTTCTCCTCAGGCCTCGCCGCGACGACGACGCTGATGCACCTGCTCGAGCCCGGCGACCGCGTCGTCGCCGTGGCCGACGTCTACGGCGGCGTCTACCGGATGTTCAACCAGGTCTACGAGCCGAAGGGCTACGAGTTCGACTGGCTCCCCGCCGACGAGCTGAACGAAGGCCTCGCCGACCGGCTCGACGAGCGCACGCGCATCGTCTGGCTCGAGACGCCGACGAACCCGCTGCTGAACATCGTCGACATCCGCGCGGCGGCCGAGGCCGCACACGCGGCCGGCGCGCTCGTCGTCGTCGACAACACCTTCGCCTCGCCCTACCTCCAACAGCCGCTCTCGCTCGGCGCGGACATCGTCCTCCACTCGACGACGAAGTACCTCGGTGGCCACTCCGACCTGATCGGCGGCTTCCTGGCCACGAACGACCCGACGATCGCGGAGCGCCTGACCTTCCTGCAGAAATCGCTCGGCGCGGTGCCGGGCCCCTTCGACTCGTGGCTCGTGCTCCGCGGCCTGAAGACCCTCGCCGTCCGGATGCGCAAGCACTGCGAGAACGCGCACACAATCGCCGCGTTCCTCGAGCGCCACCCGCTTGTCGAGCGCGTCCTCTACCCCGGCCTGCCCTCGCATCCGGGCCACCGCATCGCGGCACACCAGATGCGCGACTTCGGCGGGATGGTCTCGTTCCTCGCGGAGTCGGAGGAGGAGGCGGTCGCCCTCTGCTCGCGTACGAAGATCTTCCAGCTGGCGGAGAGCCTCGGCGGCGTCGAGAGCCTGATCGAGCATCCCGCGCGCATGACGCACGCGTCCACCGCGGAGGCGCCGTTCGCGGCGCCGCGGAACCTCGTCCGGCTCTCGGTCGGGATCGAGTCCGCGGACGACCTGCTCGCCGATCTCGAAGTGGCGCTCGTCCGCTCGGCCGCGGCCGCCGGGGCATAGTGCCCCGCGTTCCGGTGCCGGACGAGGTGGCCGAGTTCCTCGCCGCCCCGAACCCGGCGGTCGTCGGGACGCTCAGGCCCGACGGCTCGCCGCACACGGTTCCCACCTGGTACGACTGGGAGGAGGGCCGCGTGCTGCTGAACATGGAGGACAGCCGGCTGCGGCTCGGCTACATGCGGCGCGACCCGCGCGCGTCGTTGACGGTGCTCGGAAGCGGTGGCGACGGCTGGTACCGCCACGTGAGCGTGCTCGGGCGGATCGTCTCGATCGAGGACGACGCCGACCTCGAGGACATCGACCGCCTCGCCGTGCGCTACACCGGCAACCCCTTCCGCACGCGCGACAAGAAGCGCGTCAGCGCATGGCTCGAGCCCGAGCGCTGGCACGGGTGGGGCTCATAGCCGGGCCGGAGCCGCTCGACCTGCGCCACCTCGGGCGCGAGCGCGTGATCGGCTGCTACCTGCTCGAGACCGAGGACGGGCCTGCGCTGCAGGACTGCGGCCCCGCGACTTGCGTCCCCGAGCTGAACGCGCGCCTGCGCGAGCGCGGGCTCGAGCTTCAGGACGTGAGCCACCTGCTGCTCTCGCACATCCACCTCGACCATGCGGGCGCGGCGGGCACGCTCGTCCGTGAGCACCCGGGGCTACAGGTGCACGTCTCCGAAGTGGGCGCGCCCCACCTCGTCGATCCCTCGCGTCTGGAGCGCAGCGCGCGGCGCCTCTACGGCGGCGACTTCGACCGGCTCTGGGGGGAGCTCGTGCCCGTCCCGGAGGCAAACGTGCACGCCGTCGGCCAGCGCGTGCTCGGGCTCGACTGCTTCCCCTCCCCCGGCCACGCCGGTCACCACGTCTGCTACCAGAGGGGTGACGGGACGCTGTACGCAGGCGACGCGGCCGGAGTTCGGATTCAGCCGAACCGTTTCGTGCTACCGCCGACCCCGCCGCCGGAGCTGGCGGTCGAGGCCTGGTTGCAGACGATCGACGACATCCTCGCCCGGGAGCCCGAGCGCCTCGCGCTCACCCATTTCGGAGTCGTGGACGATCCGCAGCCACACCTGGCCGAGCTCCGCGAGCGCCTGATCGCATGGTCGGAGCGCGTCCGGGACGGCGCGACCGAGGAAGAGTTCGAGGCCGCAGCCGCCGGCGAGCTCGGTCCTGGCCGCGACGACTACGAGCAGGCGATGCCGTTCTGGCAGTCGTACGCCGGGCTCAAGCGCTACTGGGAGAAGCACGACGCGTAGGCTCGGCGTCCTCGCGGAGCGCGAGTTCCGCCTCCTCTTCCTCGGGCTGACGGCATCCGTGGTCGGCGGGGCGTTCGGCACGCTCGCACTTGCCTTCGCGGTGCTCGACCTGACCGGCTCGAAGGCCGACCTCGGCTACGTGCTTGCGGCTCGCTCGGTGCCGACCATCGTCTTCCTCCTCGTCGGCGGGATCTGGGCCGACCGCCTGCCGCGCCATCGCGTGATGGTCGCGTCCAACGTGCTCGCGGGGGCGAGCCAGGCGGCGGTCGCGGCGCTGCTCTTCTCTGGCCACGCGAAGATCTGGATGCTCGCGCTCCTCGCAGCCGCCAACGGAGCGAGCAGCGCCTTCTTCTTCCCGGCCTTCAGCGGAGTCGTTCCGCAGATCGTGCCGCAGCGGTTGCTTCAGGAGGCCAATGCCGTGTTGAGACTCGGACGTAACGGAGCCTTCATCGCGGGCGGTGCGGTCGCCGGAATCGTCGTCGGCGTCACGAGCCCTGCAGTCGGGGTCGCGGTAGACGCGGGAACCTTCCTGCTCGCCGCAGGCCTCATCGGCGCGATGCGCCTGCCTTCGAGCCTGCACATGGAGAGCTCGAACTTCTTCGCCGACCTCGCAATTGGCTGGCGCGAATTCTCCTCCCGCGCGTGGCTTTGGACGATCGTGCTCCAGTTCAGCTTCGTGAACGCGATCGAGGTCGGGTCCGAGGGCGTGCTCGGCCCCGCGATCGCGAAGCGACACCTGCACGGGCCTGCGGGCTGGGGCCTGATCCTCGCCGTGGACGCCGTGGGCCTGATCGCCGGAGGGCTCGTGATGTTGCGCCTACGCCCCCGCAGGATGCTGCTCGTGGCGACGCTGGGCTTTCTCCTGACCGTGCCGTTCTTGTTTGCGCTCGCGATCCCGCTGCCCTTCGCGGCGATGCTGCTCGTGGCGTTCGTCGCGGGGATCGGGAGCGAGACCTTCGGTGTCCTCTGGGACACGACCATGCAGCAGGAGATCCCGGCCGACCGCCTCTCTCGGGTCTACTCGTACGACGCGCTTGGCTCCTGGGCGCTCGTCCCGTTGGGCTTCGCGGTCGCCGGACCGATCTCCCAGCTCCTCGGGACGCGGCAGACCCTCGTGTGGGCTGCACTGCTGAGCCTGACCGTCACGCTCGCGGTCCTACTGGTCCGGGACGTGCGCAATCTCACTCGCGTCGAGGGCAAAGTCGCGCCCGAGGGCGCCGGCTGATGCAGCTGCGGGCGGACTACTTGACGACAGACTCGTAGGCGCGCAGGTAGTCGGCCACCATGCGCTCGGGCGCGAAGTGCTCCTCGGCGTAGCGGCGGCAGTCGACCGGGTCGATCGCGTCCGCGCGCTCCAGCGCGGCCGGGATCTCGCGCCAGTTGTCGACGATCACGCCGGCGCGACCGTCACCGATCACCTCGGGGACGGCGCCGTGCCGCGTCGCGATCACCGGCGTGCCGCAGGCCATCGACTCGATCATCACGAGCCCGAACGGCTCGTCCCACTCGATCGGGAAGAGCGTCGCGCGCGCGTTCTGGAGCAGCTCGACTTTCTTGCCGTGGTTGACCTCGCCGAGATACTCGATGCCGTTGCCGAGGTGCGGCTCGACGAACTCCTCGAAGTACTCGCGCTCCCGATCCTCGCGCACCTTGCCGGCGAGCTTGAGCGGGAGACCGAGCTCCATCGCGACCGCAACCGCGCGGTGCGCACCCTTCTCGTGGTTCATGCGCCCGAGGAAGAGCAGGTACTCGCCCCGGTGCGGGTTGCACGGGTAGTGGCCGAGGTCGAGCGCGTTCGGCACGTTCGCGACCCAGTTCAGATTGGGCTTCGGCTTGCGCTGGTTCAACGAGAGCGAGATCAGGCCGACCGAGGGCGCAACGTGCGAGATCGACTCGTAGACCGCGCCGGGCTCGCCGCCGAGCGGCCCGTGAACCGTGTGGACGACCGGCGTCTCGACGAGCTCCCCCAGCGCCGCGCCCAGCGGGCCGGTGTGGTCGTTGATCACGTCGAACTCGCCGGCACGCTCGAGCGCGGAGAGGACGTGCCGCAGGTCCGGCAACGAGCGGCCGATCTGGTCGCTCGGCGCCCTGTCGTAGACGGCCGCGAGCTTCGCGCTCGTGCGCGAGTCGCCGGACGCGAACAGCGTCACGTCGTGCCCCTGGTCCGTCAGCCCCTCGGCGAGCAGCCAGACGATCCACTCAATGCCGCCGTAGCCCATCGGCGGAACCGGGAACCACGGGGGGCTGACAACTGCGACCTTCATGCCTCGTCCACGGAGACGCGGCCGTGCTCGACGCGCACGTCCCAGGCCCGGTCGAACGCGCGGATGCCGCTCAGCCGCAGCGAGCGACCCGCCCACGAAGGGAGCTCCTCCGGCGCTCTCGTCACGAGCTGGTGCCGCCGGCGGTCGGCCTCCAGCCCGAGCAGCACCTGGAGGAGCAGCACCGGCGTGCCGGCCGCCCAGGCCTGCGGGCGCGCCGCGGTCGGGTACGCAATCGGGAACGGCGTCGCCGCCCGTGGCAAGCCGGCAAACACCTCCGGGAGCTGGTAGCCGAAGTAGGACGCGGCGCCGAGCATCCGCCGCACGATCCGCTGCGCCTCCGGCCAGCGCCCGGCCCGCGCCAGCCCCGCTGCAATGAGCGAATTGTCGTGAGGCCAGACCGTGCCGTTGTGGTACGAGAGCGGGTTGTAGCCGGCGTCGCCAGACGACATCGTCCGCACGCCCCAGCCCGACCAGAGCTCCTCGCCCATCAGCTGGTCGACGATCGCGTCGACGCGCTCGTTCGGGACGATCCCGCTCCAGAGCAGGTGCCCGATGTTCGAGCACATCGAGTCGACCTGGCGCTTCTCGCCGTCGAGTGCGAGCACGTAGTAGCCGCCGCGCGCGTCGGTCCAGAATCGCTCGTCGAACGAGCTGTGCAACTCGGCGGCCTCCCGCTCGAGCTTCTCTGCGAGCGGTCGGTCGCGCCACACCTCACGGGCGAGCTCGGCCGTGCGCAGCTTCGCGTCGTAGACGTAGCCCTGCACCTCGACCGGAGCGATCGGCGTCTTCGCAAGCGTGCCGTCGTGGAAGCGCTGGGAGTCGTGCGAGTCCTTCCACGACTGGTTCTCGAGGCCACGCGGTGTCTTACGCTGGTACTCGACAAAGCCGTCGCCGTCGCGGTCGCCGAACTCGTCGATCCAGCGCAGCGCGGCGAGCGCGGGCTCCTTCAGCTCGCGCACGAAGGCGGAGTCGTCCGTCCAGCGCCAGACCTCCGAGAGCAGCACGAGGTAGAGCGGCGTCGCGTCGACGGTGCCGTAGTAGGTGCGGAACCACTTCTGCGCGGCCTTCCCGGAGCGCAGCTCGTGGACGATCTTGCCCGGCTCCGCGTCGACGTCCGGGTTCTCCTCGTGCGCCTGCAGCTCCGTCAGCACCTCGAGCGCGGTTCGCGCCAGCTCCGGCCCGAAGATCAGAGTCTGCAGGCACGTGATCAGCGTGTCGCGGCCGAAGACGGTCATGAACCACGGCATCCCGGCCGCGGGCATCCGCCCCATGCGCCCCGCGCCCCGCATGCGCAGCGAGGCGAGGTCCGAGACGGACTGGAAGAACGCGC
This sequence comes from Gaiellaceae bacterium, assembly GCA_033856995.1. Taxonomy (GTDB): domain Bacteria; phylum Actinomycetota; class Thermoleophilia; order Gaiellales; family Gaiellaceae; genus AC-32. The sequence continues at coordinate 8,707 of JAWVDY010000022.1, read as the reverse complement.
GGTCGATCTGGTCCCAGTCGGCGCGGATCTGCGGCACGCGTAGCTGCCACGCCGCGAGCGACTCGCGCACGCGCGTCAACTCCTCGCCGAAGCGCCGCTCGGCGGTGCGCGGAAGCACCGAGTCGCCGTCGATCGAGGCGAGGATGTCGAGCCGCAGCTCCCAGCTTTCACGTGGCTGGAGCTCCAGCCGGTAGACGACCTTGCGCTCCTCGATCTCGCCGCGCTGCGAGAGGATCACCTGCGTTTGCGCAGCGCCGGCCTCCTCCCCGTCCTCGTCCAGCACGAACTGGTTGTGCTCGGCCTCGTACCGGCCGGCGACCGGTGGCGGCAACGGCTCCGCGCGGGCCGGGTCGCCGAGCGCAAAATCGTGCTCCTTGACCGAGAGGATGTCCGCGAAGTCGGTCTCCAGCTCGAGCGCGAGCTCGAACGAGACGGGATTCATGCCCTGGTTCTGGACGATCACGTGGTCCTGCATCCCGTCCCCGACGAAGCGGTGGCGGACGATCGAGAGCGAGTCCTGCGGCAGGTCGCCCGCGATCGGATTCCGCAGGAAGAACGCGGCCGAGAAGTACTCGACCTTGCCGGAGGAGAGCAGCAGTGGACGCTCCCCGTTGACGGTCAGCCGGAGACGCGAGAGGAAGCGCGTGTCGTCGGCGAACAGGCCCTGCGTCGCGTCGGCGATGTCGCCGCGCTCGTCGCAGATGCAGAAAGTCGAGCCCTCGAGGATCGTGAGGGCCACTACGTGTCCCGAACGATGCGGACGGCGCTCGACTGGGCCAGCGCCTTGACGACGAGCTCGTCGATATTCACGTGCGGCGGACGGGTGACGGCGAACACGACGCACTCGGCGACGTCCTCTGGCCGCAGCGGCTCCACGTTCGCGTAGACGGCGCTCGCCTTCTCCTCGTCTCCGCGGAAGCGCACGCGCGAGAAGTTCGACTCGACGAGGCCGGGGTCGACGGTCGTCAGGTGGATCGGCCGGCCGAGAAGGTCCTCGCGCAGGGCGTAGGTGAAGCCACGGACGGCGAACTTCGAGGTCACGTAGACCGCGGCGTTCTCGTAGGCCTGGCGGCCGGCGACGGAGCCCATGTTGACGATGTGGCCCCCGTCACGGATGTGCGGCAGGCAGAGACGCGTCATTCGCAGCAGGCCGTGCACGTTCGTCTCGAGCACGGTTTCCTCGTCCTCTTCGCGGCTCGCGTCGAACGGGTCGCGGCCGAGGCCGAGGCCGGCGTTGTTGATCAGGATGTCGAGCCCGCCGAGCTCACCCACCGCGCCGTCGACGAACCGGGAGCAACTGTCGGCGTCGGTGACGTCGAGCTCGAGCTTCACCTCGGTCTCGAGCCGGTCGACCCTTCGCGCACCGCCGGCGACGCAGGCACCTTCGGCCGCCAGCGCGCGAGCGATCGCGGCGCCGATCCCGCTCGAGGCGCCGGTGACGATCGCGGTCTTGCCCTCGAGCGCGGCCACGAGCGGAGCTTATGTCAGCGCTCTACCGGATTCGAACGGCTTTGCCCGCGGAGGCCTCGTTGCCGACGAGGTCGGTCGCCGAGATCCTGAGGCGCAGAACGCGGCTGCGCTTTGCCGGGCGGGCGCGCACGACCAGCGAAACCACGCCCGAGGTGGTCGCGCCCCCTCTCGTCCACTCACGCAGGCTCCTCGGGTCGAGCACCACGAGCGAGTAGGAGATCGGGCTCTCCTGATCGTGCAGCGTGAAGCCAACACGGAGCCGGAATGCGCCGCGCGGCCGGCGCAGCTTGCGGGCTCTCGCGGCCGTGATCGCGATCGCCGGCGGCGAGTCGTCCAGGTCGGCGACGCCCTGCCAGGTGCTGCGGAATTTGATCGTCGCCGGATCGGCCGGATTTCCGGCGGTGATTACGCTCGTCCACGTGCCCCGGCCGCGCAGCGTCGCGATGGCGCCGCTGCCGTCGACGATCTGCCACGAGCCGCGCCCGCCGTGCTCGGCGGGAAGCGGGCCGACGTTCGCGGTGAACCCGCCCGTGCCGCCGGCGCAGGTGAAACGGCGGACCGCCGTCTCCGGGGACGACCCGAGGCCGACGTCGGTTGCGGAGCCGGAGGGGCAGAGCGAGGTGGAGCTCGTGAACGGCCCCTCGTGCTGGAGCCCGCTCGGCGTCGGGAACGTCGCGGGCGCATGCCGCCCGTCGAAAACGAGCTGAAACGAGGGAAGGTCGGCCGCGCGGGGCGGCATGGCGTCGCCCTGGCCGTTGCCCCGTGTCGAGGCCGCAGAGGCCACCGCGACGGTCCCGGCCGCGACGGTTGCCAGGAAAGCAAGGCGTCGAAGCGTCATGGCGGCCGCATCATCCGCAGCGCGCGGCGATCGGGCCATACGACGATCGCCGTATCCTCTCCACCGTGGGTCGAGTATCGGGGTCCGACTACCGCGCCGCGCTCGAGGTGCTCTTCGCGGCCGGCGAAGTCGACCGGCCCGTCCCGTTTCCCGGGCTGGTTCTCGAACCGCTGCGCAAGCTCGTGCCGTGCGATGTCGTTGCGTACCACGAGCGGCCGGCGCCCGGCGAGCCGGCCGCGGCGTTCGCGGGCGAGCCGCTCGGGGCCTGGCAGCCCGGGATGCGCGAGGCCGAGGCCCGCTACTGGCACCAGGACGGGCTCGCGCCAGTTCGCGGGGCGCGCAAGACGTCGGACGTCCTCTCGCGACGGGCATTCCACCGGCTCGAGCTCTACCAGGAGGTCGCGCGGCCGATCCGCGCCGAGTTCATGATGCGGCTCTGGCTCGAGCCCGAGACCGGCGCAGGCCCGCGTCTTGAGCTCGACCGCGGCGACCGGGACTTCGGCGAGCGCGACCGCGCGGTACTGAACCTGCTGCTCCCGCATCTCACGCAGCTTCGCCGCAACGCGGACGCACGCCGGCGCATCGTCGAGCGCGCCGGCCCGCTCACGCCTCGCGAGCGCGAGATCCTCGAGCTGGTCGCGCACGGGAAGTCGAACGCGGAGGTGGCGCGGACGCTCTGGATCTCGCCCGGCACCGTGCGAAGCATCTCGAGAACGCGTACGAGAAGCTGGGCGTCCACAGCCGTACGGCGGCCGTCGCCGCGTTGCTCGGCCGCGACGGCCCGACGGCCTAGCCTTCAGCGCCGAGGCGGCGAGATGAGCGGCAGCCGCTCGTCCCCGAGCGCGGCCGGCAGCGCGTGCTCGACCTGCAGCGTGGAGTGGCCGAGGCCGAAGCGCTCGCGCAGGAGCGTCGCCAGCTCGAGGCGGATCGCGTGGCAGTCGGCGCCCTGCTCGACCAGCACGTGTGCGGAGACGGACGGGAAATCGCTGCCGACCGTCCAGACGTGCAGGTCGTGGACGTCGGCGACGTGCGGCACCTCTAGCATCGCGCGCTCGACCTCGCGCGGCTCCTCGGGCGCGACCTCGAGCAGGATCCGCGTCGACTCCCGCAGCAGCGAGAGGCTCGACCAGAAGATCAGCGCGGCGACCACCAGGCTCGCGACCGGGTCCGCTCCGTTCCAGCCGGTCGCGAGGATCACGCCGCCTGCGACCGCGGTGCCGGCGAAGGCGGCCAGGTCGGTCACGATGTGGAGAAAGGCGCCGCGCATGTTCAGGCTCTGACGGCTCGGGCCGGCGAGCAGCAGCGACGCGACGAGGTTGACCGCGATCCCGGCGAGCGCAACCGCGAGCACGACACCGCCGCGCACATCCGGGGGGTCGACGAGCCGGCGGACCGCCGTATAGACGATCACGACGCCGACGACGAGGAGCGTGATCCCGTTCACGTGAGCCGCGAGGATCTCGAGTCGGCGGAAGCCGAACGTCCAGCGCCCGCGGGCGGGTCGGGCGGCGAACGACGCCGCGACGAGCGCGAGCGCCAGTGCAGCCGCGTCGGTAAGCATGTGGCCCGCGTCCGCCAGCAGCGCGAGCGATCCGGCGAGAACGCCGAAGGCGAGCTCTCCGATCATCAGCGCGAGGATCAACCCGAGCGCGATCGCGAGCGGCTTCCGCGCGGAGGTGTGGGCGTGCGAGTGGCTCACGCTGACATTCTCGCGGCCGCGATGCGCTCCGGGGGCGTCGGGTGCGAGAAGAGCAGCACGTAGAGGGCTCGAGGCGGGTCGAGGTCGGCGAGATTCGCGAGCGCGAGGCGGCGATGCATGCGCTCGAGCGCCTCGAGGTCGCCCGTCAGCTCGAGGGCGAAGCGGTCGGCCACGCGCTCCCACCGGCGCGAGAGCCACGTCTGGAACGGCAGCGCGCCGAGCTCGAGCAGCCACAGCACGAGCAGGACCAGCGGCACCGAGCGCGGATCGCCGGCGCCGGCAGCGAGGCCCGGGCTCCAGCGCAGCACTCCCCAGAGCACGAGCACGGCCGCCACCGCGCCGACCATCGCGAGCAGCGTCCCGAGCGCCACGTGCCGGAACCGCCGGTGGGCGAGCTCGTGCGCGACCACTCCCCGGAGCTCTGCGCGCGGCGCGTCCCTCAGCAGCGTGTCGAAGAGGACGAGCCGGCGCGTCGGGCCGAGCCCAGACACGTACGCGTTGTGCTTCGTCGTGCGGCGACTCGCGTCGCTGACCAGCATCGTCCGCACCGGCACCCCGGCGCGCTCCGACAGGTCCCGCAGGTCGCGGGCCAGCTCTTCGTCCGGGAGCGGCTCGAACCGGTTGAAGAGCCGCTCGAAGAGCAGCGGCGCCAACAGGCTCAACACGAGCGTGAGCGCCGCCGCCGCAGGAGCGGCCACCGCCGGCCACCACGACGGCCAGACACGCGCCGACCAGACGAGGCCGGCCAAGCCGAGGCCGCTCAGGACCGCGCCCAGGGACAGTCCCTTGGCCAGGTCCGCTAGCCACGCGCCGAGCGACTGCGTCGAGAACCCCCAGCGCCGCTCGCGCACCCAGCCGCGCCACGCCGAGAGCGGCAGCCGCACGAGCGTCGAGAGTCCCAGCACGAGCGCCGCGAGCTCGAGCGTTCGTGTCCACCACGGCCCGCCTGTCACACGCCAAGCCCAGTCTGCAGGCGGACCGAAGGCGAGAACGCCGAGCACGCCCGCCTGCAAAGCCCAGTCGACGGCGAGCGCGAGATAGAGCGGACGGTGGTACCTGCGCGCCCGTTCGATCTCATCCGGCGCAAACGAATCCGAAGCTTTCACGTCGAAGTACGTGAGCTTAGTGACATCTACACTGCGCAAATGAGTGCGGCGCCTGTCGTAGGAACGCTCTCCACGGAGGAGTCGCGCGACCTGAGCAACCAGTGGCGGACCCTCCGCCGCGCGGCAACCGCCGTCGCCCTGATCTCGAGCCCGGCGCTCTTCGTCTGGCTCTACAAGATGGAGGAGCTCGCGTTCGGGTGGGCGCTCGTGCTGACGATCCTGTCCGTCGCTGCCTTCCGCGGCCTGCTCGACCTGATCTTCCACCGCTTCATCGAGTGGCCGAGCCTCTTCGGCGTCGACAGCGTGAAGCTGCGCGAGGAAGACGTCGTCGCGCGCCGGCGCGTCTGGTTCTGGCGCTGGTGGGCGAAGCTCGTCTACTTCCTCGGGCTGATCATCGTCGCCGTCTACCTGATCCGGGTGCTCAAGTACGGCTTCGACGGGGCGAGCCTCACGGGCACCGCGGGCGACACCTGGCACTGGCTCTCGGCGAAGGCGCATCCGAAGGCCTCGACCCTCGCAACGCTGGTCGCGTTCTTCGTCTTCTTCCTCTTCAACTTCGGGATCCTGATGGGCCCGATGCTCTTCATGGGCGTCTCTCAGATCCGCGGCTTCGAGCCCGGCGACGCGGATTGGGGCGTGAAGCTCGACGACGTCCGCGGCCAGGCCTCCGCCAAGGAGGAGGTGCGCCGCGTCGTCAACCTCTGGCAGTCGGGCGAGGCGTTTGAAAAGGCCGGTGGCCGCCGCGAGCGCGGGCTGCTCTTCCTCGGCGCGCCGGGTACGGGCAAGACGATGCTCGCGAAGGCGATCGCGACCGGTTTCAACTCGCCGATCGTCACCATCCCCGGCTCCGGCTTCGCCCAGACGTTCATGGGGATGGACGTCGTGATCGTCCGCTTCATGGCGCGCAAGGCGAAGAAGCTCGCGCGCAAGTGGGGCGGCCAGTGCATCGTCTTCATCGACGAGATCGACGCCGTCGGGATGCGGCGCCAGTCGCTCGGCGGCGGCGCTGTGGGAGGGATGAGCCCGCGTCCGCAGAGCTTCCACGACCTCTGCTTCTACGGGCCGCATGGCGCGCTCAACCCGAGCGAGGACCTCGTCCTCGAATCACGCGCGTGGCGCGAGCGCGTCTTCGCCGCACGCGAGCCGGAGGTCGCCTCCCCGGCGACCCCGTTCCTCGGGCGGATCGTGAACCAGGTCTTCCCGGGCATGTTCGGGGGCGGCCAGGGCGGCGGCCAGCTCGCGCTCAACCAGCTGCTGATCGTGATGGACGGGATCGACAACCCGCCCTTCGTCCGCCGCGCGCTGACGAACCGCCTGAACACGCTCCTCGATGCGCTCTACATCGTTCCGCGCCGACTCGGGCGCGCGAAGTTCCGCCTTCCGCACGCTCGGCCGGCGAACAACCAGATCTACTTCATCGGCGCGACCAACGTCCCCATGGAGATGCTCGATCCGGCGCTGACGAGGCCGGGCCGCATGGGCCGTCACGTCTGGTTCCGCACGCCGACGAAGAACGACCGCCTGGACATCTTCGAGCTCTACCTGCGGAAGGTCTCGCACGACGAGGACCTCGACACCGAGAAGCGCCGCGACGAGCTGGCACGCGTCACCAACGGCTACTCGCCGGCGATGATCGAGCAGGTCTGCTCGATGGCGCTGACGATCGCGCACCACGACGGGCGTCCCGCGTTCAGCTGGGACGACATCGTCGAAGCCATGACGACGGTCGAGTCCGGCACTGCGATCGGCACCGAGTACGTGCCCGAGGAGACGCGGGCGGTCGCGATCCACGAGGCCGGGCACGCCGCCGCCGCGCATGTCTACATGAAGGGCGCCGAGTCGACGCGCCTCTCGATCCGGCAGCGAGGCGCCGCGCTCGGCCACCACCAGGCACGCGAGAAGGAGGAACGCTTCAGCTCCTGGCGCTCCGAGGAGATGGCTCAGCTCGTGTGGGCGCTCGGTGCGATGGCCGCGGAGCGCGTCTTCTACGGCGAGAACTCGACCGGCGTCGGCGGCGACGTCCAGAGCGCGACCGCGCGGGCGGCCTGGATGGTCGGGGCGTGCGGCATGGCTCCCGAGGCGCCGGCGCTCAACGGCCGCTCGAACGGCTCGCTGAGGCGGTCGAAGTCCGACGACACGCGCGACGAGATCATGCAGCGCTTCGAGGACATCGGGCTCCAGATCATGAACCGCACCGGCGCCGGAGGCGCGCTCGGCCACGATCCGCTCGCCGGCGTGCTCGGCGACCGCACCAAGCGCGCGTATGCGGCGCAGCTGCTCGGCCAGGCCTACGTCACCGCCTACGCCCTGATCTCGCACAACAAGAAGGCCGTCGAGCAGATCGCCGACGAGCTGATCGCGAGGAAGGAGCTCTTCGGGGACGAGCTCGTGGAGATCCTGGAGCGCGCGAAGCTGACGATCCCGAAGATCGACCTGACGCAGACCCAGGCATGGCCCGCGGTCTAGCCACGAAGAGCCGCTTCGCGGTCGCCTACCTCGTACTCGGAGCCCTGATCGGCACCGGAGTCGGCGGGTTCATCGTGCTCCTGCAGCGCCCCAGCCCTCAGCCCGGGCCGCCGTGGTCGAGCTGGAAGCCGGGAGCGACCTCGCTCTCCACACGCGTGCTCGAGATCGCGCAGCACGTCAGCGACGCGTACCGCCTCCCGAGCGGCGACCCGCTCGTCGCGGTGAAGGTCAGCAGCAAGCAGAGCGGTCCGAACATCCAGGGCGTCGTCGTCGTCAAGAAGGACGACCCCAAGGCGCTCGACAAGCAGTACGCCAAGGACAACACCGCCGTCTACATCCTCTGCGGGGCCGGGAAGACCTGCGCGATGAACCAGGGAAGCCCGGGGATCGTGCACGGAACGGTCCTGCGCCGTGAGGCCCTCGAGCTCGCCCTCTTCACGCTCGAGTACGCACACCCGATCGACAACGTGCTGATCTTCTTCCCGCCCGCGAACGGGCAGTCGAAGCTCAGCTCGACGCTCTTCCTCCGGCGCGACGACGTCTCCGGGTCGCTCAAGCATCCACTCCGCAAGACACTGCCGCAGTCGCCCGCTCCGCTCCCGGGCCGGATCGCTCCGACCGAGAAGAAGACCGTGGACGACCTGACCGGGACGAAGCTCTTCAACTACCTCGGGATCGCCCAGAACATCATCGTGATCCAGCCCGCGAACGGGCCGACCTTCTAGACGAGAGAGAGCAGGAACGCGCAGGGACGCGGCTCGCCCGGAAACGGCGCGAGGCCGACCTTGGCGACCACGAAGCGGCCTTCTGCCTCGGGCACATCGAGCTCGTCGCCGGGACGCGGCGCCGCTCCTTCGCGCTCGACGAGCAGATAGCGCGTGGAGGTCGGCACGAACAGCACGTGCGAGGCCGCCTGCTGCGGCGCCTCCACGAGCTTCAGCTTGGTGAACTCGCCGCGCAGCCGCTCGATCTCGTCCTGCAGCCTGCGGTTCTCGGACTCCAGCCGCTCGAGATCGGGATCGGGCTCCGGGTCGGGGACGATCTCGACCCGCGGTGCGACCGGCTCCAGCTTGACGACGTTGTCCTCGTCCTGCCCGCGGCCGGCACGGTGGCGCCGGTCGATCTCGG
>JAWVDY010000021.1:0-4708 GCA_033856995.1 Gaiellaceae bacterium | reverse complement strand
GTCGTACGCGCAGTACTTCTCGCTGCTCGTCCCCTTCCTAATCGTCGGCGCGCTCGAGCTGCGGCCGCGACTTCCGATTCTCGTCATATTCGTCACCGCGTACATCGTGCCCGGAGTCTGGGCCGTCCGCCACCTCGTCTCCTATGAGCCGGTCCTTCGTCCGAGCCTCACGTCGATCCGCAACGTGTCGTCGCGGATCGACGCCACGAGCCATCCCGGCGAACGCATTCTCAGCTCCTGGCCTGGCTACGTGATCGGAACCCGCGCGTGGGCCCTGCCCGACTACACGAACCAATTCGCGCCGGTGGCAGCCGCGAAGATCAGCACTTCCGCCGCCCGTTCCTACCACGTTGCCGCCGAGTCTGAGCTGGAATGGCGCATTCGCGAGCGTCGCGTGCGTGTCGTCGTCGATAGAAACTGGGTTACATCCCCGCCGTTTGTTCACTGGGAGCGGGCGCTACGCGCAGCTCGGTACCGGCTCGTTGCCCGGGTCCAAACCGCCGCGATCTATACGCGTCGATAGTGGTCCTCTACCATCGGTGCGTGACGCCGCGCTACTCGTTCGTCGTTCCCGTATACAACGAGGAGGAGACACTCGCCGAGCTGACACGCCGGCTCGAGGGCGTGCTCGAGCGGCTCGACGGGGCTGCCGAGGTCATCGTCGTGGATGACGGCAGCGTCGACGGTACGCCAGGGCTTCTTCAAGCACTGCACCGGCGCGACCCTCGCTTCAAGGTGATCACTTTCACGCGCAATTTTGGGCACCAGCTGGCGGTCACCGCCGGACTCGACCGCGCCTCGGGCGAAGCCACGATCGTTCTCGACGGCGATTTGCAGGATCCGCCCGAGCTCGCGCTCGACCTGATCGAACGCTGGCGCGAGGGCTACGAGATCGTCTACGCCATCCGCGCGGATCGCCGCCGTGAGCCGTTCCTCCGCAGAACCGTGATACGCCTTGTTTACCGGCTGCTCCACCGCCTTGCGGACGTCGAGTTGCCTCCGGACGCAGGCGACTTCCGCCTCGTCGACCGGCGTGCCCTCGACCAGTTCCGGCAGATGCGGGAGTCGAGTCGCTACGTTCGCGGCCTCTTCGCCTGGACGGGCTTCCGTCAGATCGGCGTCCCGTACACACGAGATGCTCGCTATGCGGGGCGGACGAAGTACCCGCTGAGCAAGTTGATCACACTGGGCGTCGATGGGCTGATCGGCTTCTCGCGCGCACCGCTCAGGATCGCCGTCGTGCTCGGGTTCCTTGTGTCGCTCGGGTCTTTCGTGTTCGGGCTCGCCGAAATCGGCCTTCGGCTCGCGGGCGTCGGTGTCGTGCCAGGGTGGGCCTCCGTGATCGTCGTGATGACGTTCCTCGGCGGCGTGCAGCTGATCGTGACCGGAATGGTGGGCACCTACGTGGGCAGGATCTACGAGGAGGTCAAAGCCCGCCCGCTCTACGTCGTGCGCGAAGCGCAGGGCTTCGAAAGCGAGTTACTCGCGATCCCGGTCGCCGCGCGGGTCTCGGGGCCGCCGACAGTTCCTCGTTGACGGCCGATGCCGGCCGAGTTCGATCGCCACAGCGCGGACTACGAGATGACGGTCGAGCGGGCGATCGGCTTTGCCAGGCAACCCCACGAGGTCTACATCGAGGCGAAGGCGCGCAAGCTGCTCGAGCTCGCCCGACGCAGGCTCGGAGGCGAGCCGGCGTCCGTGCTCGACGTGGGCTGCGGTCTCGGCCTCATGGAGCGCCATCTCGAGGGTCGGGTCTCGTCACTGCACGGGGTCGACGTCTCAGAACCGATGATCTGGCGCGCCCGCCAAGAGGTGCCTGGGGCCGAGTTTCGGGTCTCTCGTCCGGACAAGCTCCCGTACGCAGACGGACGTTTCGACGTCGCCTTCACCGTCTGCGTTCTCCACCACATGGAGCCTCGGCAGCGGGGACCGTTGCTGGCGGAGCTGGGGCGGGTGACGCGGCCGAGCGGGTTGGTCGTCGTCTTCGAGCACAACCCCTGGAACCCACTGACACGACAGGTTGTGCGAGGCTGTTCGTTTGACGAGGGTGCGCAGCTCGTGCGGCTGCGCCAGGCCGCGGCCGCGCTGCGGAGCGCTGGTTTACACGTCACGGATGCGGAGTACCTGCTCTTCTCGCCGTGGCGTGGCACGCTAGTCGAGCGGCTGGAAGGGGCTCTGGCGAAGGTTCCGCTGGGAGCCCAATACGTCGTGGCGGCGCGTGCCCCGGCCTGAGCGCCGCTTTCGCGCCCTGGCCTGCCTGCTCGGCGTGTTCGCTGGCCTGCACGGCCTCGTCTATGTGCCGTTCGCGGGGCACCGGCTCGGTGACACCGACTCCTATGTCGTCGCCGCGAAGGCGATCCTCCACGGTGGCTACACGACTCCACTCGGCCGCGTGGATGTGACGGGCTTGAAGATCTCGGCCTCCGCCCGTGGTGCTCCGGAACGGCAGACCTACCGGGCTCCGGGCTACCCGCTCCTGCTCGCGGCGACGGGTGGTGGCGGCATCGGTGTGCCGACGGATGCGATCATCGGCGCGCAGGCCCTCCTTGCTGGGGTGACGACGTTCGTGCTGACGTTGCTCGCGCGGCGGCTCTGGTCGGAACGGCTTGCCCTATTGGTGGGAGCGCTGACGGCGCTTGATCCGTTCCCCAAGCACTATGTGACGCGCATCCTGAGCGAGGTGCTGGCTGGCTTCCTCGTCGCGGTGACCGCGTATGCCTTTGCACGCGGGTGGCACGAGCGGTCGGCCCGCTGGTGGTTTGCGACGGGACTCTCCGCCGCCGCCCTCACGCTTACCCGCCCGCTTTTCGCGCTGGTTTTGCCGCTGCTCCTCTTGGCGGCGCTGCTGGCGTGCGGGTCGAGAGCGCGGATGCTGGCGGCCGTCGTGGCGGGCTCGGCGCTCCTGCTCGGACCGTGGCTCGGCTGGACCGCGACGGCGACCGGTCGTCCGGTGCTCTCCAGCTTCGGCGAGGGGTGGAACCTCCTCCTCGCCGCACACGGCGAGGGCCTGCACCGGACCGCGGTGCAGGTGGAGCGGTCACCTGCTTACCGGCGGGACTTCTTCTCGGTGCACCGTTTTGCGCCCTCGCCGAAGGCCCTTCGCGCCGACCCCGACGCGCATCCTCGCTATCTCGTCCGGGCGGATGTGGAACAGCGGCGCCTGGCGACGAACCTCTACTTGCACCGACTTGGCCACCGCCCCTGGAGCGTGCTGTGGGAGGTCGCCTATCGTTCGTACTTCCTCTGGGAGGCGCACGAGGACTGGGTGCAGCCCGGTTGGCTCCGTCCCTTCTTGCGGGCGCTCGACTGGCTCTCGCTCCTCCTCGCCGCCGGGGGTGCGCTGGCGGCCCTGCGCGCGGGCGGTGCCGCTCGGGCGGTGGCCGTCTTCCTGCTCGTCTTCACCATCCTGAACGGCATCCATCACGTCGAAGCGCGCTACGCAATGCCGGTGCGCGGCCTCTACTTGGCCTTCGCCGCCCTCGCGCTGTCGCGTGCTTGGGCGAGGCGCTCACCCGCCATTGGCAGGAAGATCCCTGCCAGGACGACCGGCGGGGTGACGTAACGGTAGGCGGAGGCAACGAGCCGGAACTCCCCCTCCGGGTCGGCCCAGGTGACCCACGCGAAGAGCAGGTAGGCGAGCCCCAGGAAGGCGACAGGTGCGAGCCAGGCCGGTTGCCGCTCCCGCAGGAAGCCAGCGAGGGCGAGGAGCATTGCGAGCGGGACGATCAGCGACCACTCGCGCACCGAGGTCAGATGGTGCCCGAGGACCTGCAGGGCGCTGTGCAGCAGCTCTGTGTGCCGGCCGAGGTAGGAGGGCGAGAGCGCGTCGCGGAGGCTGAACACGTTCGAGACGCCGTGCGCTGCGCGCCAGGCGAACCAGGGTGCGCTGGTCGCCGCGGCGGCAAGGGCGGTCGCCCACAGCGGCATAAGCGTCCTTCGCGCGCGCGCCCCGAGCACGCTGACGATCGCAAGGTCGAGCGCGACCTCGAGAATGCCCTCCGACTTGAGCGCGATCGACGTGGACGCGAAGACGAAGAAGAGCGCGAGCGCGAAGCCGCAGAGTAACACGAGCCAGGCGGCCTCGGCGTGGATCGCCTGGTCGAGGTAAATCGCGAGCGGGACGTCGGCGTCGCCGCGTTGCGCTTGCCGCAGGAGCTCGGGGGCCGAGGCGAGGATGAGGAGTGCGGGGAAGAGGATCGAGGGCCGCACGTGCCCCCAGAGCAGCCGCGCGGCCGAGCCGAAGAACGCGACGAGCAGGAACGCCAGCTGCCCGTCGACGGCCCGCAGGTCGATCGAGCCGACGAAGCGCATGTCGAGGTTGAGCAGCACCGACCAGCCGAGCGGGTTGTCGGGCCGGATGAACCAGAGGCTCTCGTAGTCATTCCCGAAGACCATGTGGAGCCGCGGGTCTGGATGCCACAGCCTTGGGGCCAGGCCGAGCACGTCAAGGGCCCGCCCTTTCGGCAGCCAGAAGTACCAGGTGTCGTCCAGCCAGGGAGAGGAGCGGAAGCCGCCGATCAGCGCGAACCCGAGGATCGCGATCAGCGCGAAGGCCGCGACGGTGACGACCGCGTCGCCCACGAGGGTGACCGGCGGAGCGCCTGTCCGCGGACAGGCGTCGACCCGGGCACGGGCGCGTTCCGGCAGGAGCAACCCGGCCGCCAGCCCGGTGCCGGCGAGCGCAGCCGCGGTGACGGCGAACGCGGTA
>JAWVDY010000020.1:0-11342 GCA_033856995.1 Gaiellaceae bacterium | reverse complement strand
CACGACCGGCTTCCTCGACTACTTCTTCCCCGAAGAAGTGTCGGACGCCGAGGTCGACGAGCTGCTCGCCTTCGACGACCAGGTCGGGCTCGAAGACCGGGCGCTCGTCGAATCGGTCCAGTCCGGCATGCGCTCCGGGCTCCTCGACGCGGGCCGCTTGATGCCCGAGAGCGAGCGGCTGCTCGTCCACTTCCAGAGGCTCGTCCGCGAGGCGCTCGCATGAGGAGCGGAGTGCTGCTCGGCGTTGTGCTCGTCGCGATCCTGGCCGGCTGCGGTGGCAGCTCACCGTCGGCAGAGAGCGTCGTGCGTGCGTGGAGCCAGGCGTTGAACAGCGACGACAACGAGACCGCAGCCAACCTCTTCGCACCCGGCGCACAGGTCGTGCAGGGCAACACCGTCCTGCGGCTGAAAACGCATGGCCAGGCGCTTGCCTGGAACTCGCAGCTGCCCTGCTCGGGCCGCATCGTCTCGATCGAGAGCAAGGGGAAGACGGCGACCGCGACCTTCGTCCTCGGCGACCGCACGCACAGTCGCTGCGACGGGCCGGGTCAGAAGGCGACGGCGATCTTCCGGGTGGTGAAGGGCAAGATCGTGCTCTGGCATCAGACCGGCACGAGCACCACCCCCGTGATCACTGCGTCGGCCTAGACGGACGCCAGCTTCTCGCGACCCTCGAGGGTGCGGCGGATCCGGCGCAGCGACCGCTCTCGCGAGCGGAAGGCGTCGATCACGGTCGGGTCGAACTGCTTGCCGGACTGCGAGACGAGCTCACGTCCGGCGGCGGCCCAGGTCATGGCGGCGCGGTAGGGCCGGTCGCTCGTCATCGCGTCGAGCGCATCGGCTACGGCGAAGATCCGCGCCGCGACCGGGATGTCCTTGGCCACCAACCCGTCCGGATAGCCGTCGCCGTCCCAGCGCTCGTGATGCGAGCGGACGACGCGAAGGCCGCTGCCCTGCAAGAACGAGACGCCGCGCAGGAGCTGCTCGCCGAGGACGGTGTGCGTCTCCATCAGTCGCCGCTCCGCAGGGGTCAGCGCGCCAGGCTTCTGGAGGATGTGGTCGGGGATCCCGATCTTGCCGACGTCATGGAGCATGAAGCCGTAGGCGACGCTCTCGTCCTCGGCGACCTCGGGAGCGGTGCCCTGGGCGAGCTCGAGCGCGTAATGGTGCACACGCTGGGAGTGCTGGCCGGTCCCGCTGTCCTTCGACTCGAGCGCGCCCGCGAGCGCGGTGACGGTCTCGTGGTAGGCCGATTCGAGGAGGCGCCGCTGGCCACGCTCGAGCTCGAGCAGGTGGCGCAGGTCGCGCGCGTAGAGCAGCAGCTGCTCGCCCGGCTGCTTCTTGCGGCTCGCGCGGAAGGGCATGGCGTGCAGCCCGGCGGAGACGCGCTCGACCACCGCGAGCAGCTCGAGGGGGCTGAACGGCTTCAGCAGCAGTGCGTCGGCTCCGACCTCCTGCGCGGTCGCCTCGGTGGCCATATCGGACCCCGTGAGCAGCACGACGGGGATGTCGCGCGTCGCGCGCGAGCCCTTCAGCCGAGCGCAGAGGCCGACGCCGTCGAGGCCCGGCATGCTGACGTCGAGCACGATCGCATCCGGCCGCGCGGCCGCAATTCGCTCCTGTGCGGCGGCGGCGTCGGCAGCCTCGTCGACCTCCACGTCGACAGCCTCGAACGTCGTGCGCAGCAGCGCCCGGAAGCCGTCGTCGTCGTCAACCAGCAAGAGGCGCAGGGCGGTGTCCTCCTTCGCAGTCGCGGTGTTCCGGGTAGTCCTATCGGTCGCTACTGCGAATAGATGAAAAAACCGGCCCCAGACTTGCGGCCCAGTTTCCCTGTACTCACGAGCTCTTCGAGCAGCGGGCAGGGCGCATAGCGCTTGTCTCCAAGCCCGTCGCGCAGCACTTCCATGATTGCAACGCAGGTATCGAGGCCGATCAGGTCGGCGAGCGCGAGCGGTCCGAGCGGATGCGCGAACCCGAGTTTGGCGATCGTGTCGATCGACTCCGCCTCGGCGACGCCGTCGTGCAGCGCCCATACGGCCTCGTTGATGAACGGCATCAGGATCCGGTTCGAGACGAAGCCCGGGACGTCGTTCGCGACCGCCGGCGTCTTGCCCAGATCGCGAGCCAGCTCGGTGATCGCTTCAGCCGTCTCGTCGGAGGTCTCGCGGCCGCGCACGACCTCGACGAGCTTCAGCAGGGGCACCGGGTTGAAGAAGTGCATGCCGATCACGCGGTCCGGCCGGCTCGTGGCCGCTGCCAGCGAGCTGATCGGGATCGACGAGGTGTTCGACGCGAGCACCGCTTCGCCCGGCAGCGTCTCGTCCGCGCGCCGGAAGACGTCCTCCTTGACGGTCGCGTCCTCGACGACGGCCTCGATCAGGAGGTCGGCCGGGACGAGGTCGTCAACCTCCTGAACGCGGCCGAGCACCTCGTCCGGGTCGGGCCCACCTTTTTCGGCGAGCTTGGTCAGGCTCCTGCGCATCGTCTCGAGGCCGCGTTCGACGGCTCCGGGAGCCGCGTCGTGGAGCGAGACGTGACGGCCCGAGGCCGCGACTACCTGGGCGATCCCCCCGCCCATCTGGCCTGCCCCGACGACGAGGACGTGGTCGAACTTCACCGCGCGAGCTTAGTGGGAGGGATAGCCGGGCGGCCTTTCAACGTAGTAGCTGCAGATGCGAAGTGACGAAGCGACGCTGATCCGCGGCGCGCAGCGCGGCGCGCCGGACGCGGTCGAGGAGCTCTTCCACCGCCACTGGCGCCGGTGCTGGCGCGCCGCCTACTCGGTCACGGGCAGGCGCGCGCTCGCCGACGACGTGGCGCAGGATGCGTTTCTTCGAGCCCTCGCCTCCCTCGGCGCTTCGATCTGACGCGGCCATTCGCTCCCTGGTTGACTCGGATCGCCGTCAACGCCGCCCTCGACGAGCTCCGCCGCGAGCGACGGCTCGCGCCGGAGGAGCCGGAGCCGGCGGCAGACGCCGACGACCCCGGGCACGCCGTCGTCCAGGCGGTCGCCAAGCTTGCGCCCGAGCGGCGGCTGATCGTCGCGCTCCACTACTGGCTCGACTACCCCACACCGGAGATCGCCCGGCTCCTCGACCTGCCGCTCGGCACGGTCGCCTCGCGGCTTAGCCGCGCGCTCGCCGAGCTTCGTCTCGACCTGGAGGCCGAACATGTCTGACCTGGAACGCACGATCCGCGAGGCGCGCGAGGCACTCCCCGAGCCCAGCCCCGAGGCCACCGAGCGCGCCCGCTCAGCGGTCGTCGCGGCAGCACCTCAACCCTCCCGGAGGCAGACTCGGCGGATCGCGGTCGGAGCGATTGTCTTCGCAGCGGCGCTCGCCGGCGCCTTCGCCGCGGGGCTCGCGATCGCCCCCGGCGGCTCCACGAAGGGTGCAGGAGGCCCGGGCTTCCTGCCGGCGCAGGGCTGGGACACCTTCCAAACCGGGGTCACGCGGCCTCCCCAGGCGCCGTCGGCCACGGCCGCGAACGTGAAGCTCGGTCCCGACGCGCTCAGCGGCACGTTCCCATGGCAAACCGCCGCCACGCTCCGCGGCGGCCAGACGCTGCTCCAGGCGACCTTCTCTCCGACTGGGGAGAACTCAGGTGTCGACGCGCAGTTCCCTCGACGCTCGCTGCCGCTCTCCCTCGACGACGCCGACTCGGGTGTCTCGCTGGAGGGCCAGCCGCGCAACGTCTCCGCGGAACGGCTCTCTGCGCGCGTCAACGGCTGGAACCTCGACCTGTTCGTCTTCTTCGGCGGACGGCCGACGGCCGCCGCGCGGAACGCGGCGCAGGAGGAGCTCGACCGCCTGGTCGTGCCCGAGGGCGCGCCCGGCCTGCTCGACACCCGACCCTCGCTGCAACCGAGCGCCAACGCGTGCCGGGCCTCGGCGCTGCGAACGACGGTCCGCCTGCAAGGCGCGACGGGAAGCCTGCTCGGCAGCATCCTGGTGAGGAACGTGGGTGACAAGGCCTGCAGGCTGCGCGGACGACCGACCGTCGAGCTCCGAGACGCACGCGGCGTGCTGCTGAACGTCCGCGAGTCGAAAGCCCCGCCCCTCTGGAAGCAGCTCGGCGCTGCTCGGCCGGCTGGCTGGCCGACGGTAAGGCTGCCCGCGCGCGGCTCGGCCGAAATTTTTCGTCCAGCTACGGAACTGGTGCGTCGTCCCGGTGAAGCCCGTCTTCTTCCACACCTACCTGCCCGGGGTCGGCGAACACCTCCCGGCGCCGGCACGGATCACGCTGCGTTGCGACGCGCCCGGGCGGCCGGTCGGCCTCGAGGTCGGACCCGTCGAGCCGGTGCGCTAGGCCTCGAGCGCCTGCGCGAAGAACCACTCGTGGCCCTGCGGGTCGCGGCAGCCGTACCGCCGGTGGCCGGCGGCGGTGACGTCCGTGGGCTCTTCGACGATCTCCGCGCCCTCGGCCCGTGCCCGTTCGTGGTGCGCGTCGATGCCGTCGAGCAGGACGAAGACCGAAGAGGTCCGTCCAACCGTGGCCGGGTTCTGGAAACCCGTCGGCGGCTGGCCGACGTAGACCCGGCGGCCATCGAGGTCGAGCTCGACGTGCATTCCGCCAGCCCCGCCGATCGTGCGCTCGACCTCGCGGAAGCCGAAAGCGCGCGCAAGGAACTCGATCGCGGCCTCGCCGTCCTCGTAGAGCAGGTAGGGCGTGACCTGCTGCTGCATCAGACCTCGAGCAGCAGGGCGTCGCCCTGTCCGCCGCCCGAGCAGATCGCGGCCAGGCCGAGGCCGCCCCCGTTGCGGCGCAGCTCGTGGATCATCGTCGCGAGGATCCGCCCGCCGGAAGCTCCGATCGGATGGCCGAGCGCGACGGCGCCGCCGTTCACGTTCACCTTCTCCGGGTCGGCGCCCAGGAGCTTTGTCGAGTTGAGCGCGACCGACGAGAAGGCCTCGTTCAGCTCGACGCGCTCGACATCGTCGATCGTCTTGCCCGCCTTCTCCAGGGCGATCGCGCCCGCCTTGGCGGGTGTGCGTGCGAGGTAGGCGAACTCGTCGGCGACGTAGCCCTGCGCGACGATCGTCGCCAGCACGCCGAGCCCACGCCGCTTCGCGAACTCCTCGCTCGTGACGACGAGGGCGGCGGCGCCGTCGTTCACTCCGGGCGCGTTGCCGGCGGTGGTTGTCCCCTCGGGGTCGAAGACCGGCTTCAGGCGCGCGAGCTTCTCGATCGACGTGTCCCGGCGCGGACCTTCGTCGACGGCGAAGTCGCCGACCGGGACGATCTCTGACTCGAACTTGCCCTCGTCGATCGCCTTCACCGCGCGCTCGTGCGAGCGCAGTGCCCAGTGGTCCTGGTCTTCGCGCGAGATGCCAAGCTCGCGCGCGACGAACGAGGCCTGCTCGACCATGTGCTTGTTGTCGAAGCTCGACGTGAGCCCATCGTGGGTCATCAGGTCGATCAGCATGCCGTCGCCGAGCCGATAGCCGAAGCGCGCCTGCTTCAGCACGTACGGCGCGTTCGACATCGACTCCATCCCGCCGGCGACCACGACTTGCACGTCACCCGCGCGGATCATCTGGTCGGCGATCTCGACCGCGCGGATCGAGGAGGCGCAGACCTTGTTGATCGTGTCCGAGGGCAGCTCGACGGGCAGGCCGGCGCCGACGGTCGCCTGCCGGGACGGGGCCTGGCCCGCGCCGCCCTGGAGCACCTGGCCCATGACCGCGTACTCGACCTCCTCGTTCTCGACGCCGGAGCGGTCGAGCGCGCCGCGGATCGCGATCGCGCCGAGCTCGGTCGCCTCGTGCTCGGCGAGCGCGCCGCCGAGTCTGCCGAAAGGCGTGCGAACCGCCGAGACGATCACGGAGCGAGACATCGCGAAAAACCCTAGCGAGTGAAGTCGAGGCCGGGCTCGAGCCGTTGCGCGAAAGCCGCCACGAGCCGCACCGCCGCCTCGACGTCCTCCAGCGAGACGATCTCGGTCGGCGAGTGGATGTACCGCGTCGCGAGCGAGATCAGCCCGGTCGCGACGCCCGCCCGGCTCGCGTAAGCGGCGTCCATGTCGGTGTGCGTGTCGCCCGCGGAGACGTTGACCGTGTAGCGAATCCCCACCGCCTCGGCCGTGGCGACGAGCAAGTCGAACACTTTCGGGTTGATCGTAGAGCCGCGGTTGATGATCGGGCCGCCGCCGAGCTTTGCCTCGCCGTCGGTCTTCGGGTCGCCCTCGGGGATGTCGGTCGCGCCGGTGACGTCGACGGCGAGCGCGACCTGCGGCTGAAGCGCGAAGACCGTCGTGCGGGCACCGCCGTAGTCGCCGACCTCCTCCTGGACGGCCGCAACGGCCGCGACGTCGCCCGTGGCGCCGCCGGCCTCCGCGACCAATCTCGCCGCCTCGAGCGCGACGTAAGCACCGAGGCGGTTGTCGAGCGCGCGCGAGGCCAGGCGGCCCCCCGCGAGCTCGACCGGCTCGCCGGCGAGCACCGCGACGTCCCCGATCTGGAGCAGCCCGAGGGCTTCCTCGCGATTGGCGGCGCCGACGTCGATGTGAAGGTCGGTCAGCTCGACCTGCTCGGGCTTCTCGCCCGGCTTGAGGCGCTTGCCACCCTTGCGCCCGATGACGCCCGGCACCGTGCCTCCTCGCGTGCCGACCTCGACGCGTTGGGCCAGCAGCACATCGGCGCGCTGGCCGCCGACCGTGAGGAAGTAGACGAAGCCCTCGTCGTCGACATGCGTGACCATCAAGCCGATCTCGTCGATGTGGCCGAGCACGGCGAGGAGCGGTCCGTCGCCGGTTCCCGCGACGCGCGCGACCGTCGAGCCCATCGCATCGCTCGTCACGTCCGCGAAGCCCGAAGCGGCCTCGCGCCAGACCGCCGCGGCCGCGGTTTCGTACCCGGATGGGCCCGGTGCGGTCAGCAATCGGCGCAAAAGCTCTGGAGCGGCCACGACCGGAGCCTATTTGGCCGTTTGACGTTCCCGCGTCGGGGAAGCGATGAAAAGTCCGACGAAGGAGCAGACGTGCCAACGTGGGGATGGATCGCAATCGTGGTTGCCGCCGTGATCGTGGTGGCGGCAGTCGCCTGGAGCGCCTACAACACGCGCCGCCGCAAGGGTCTGCAGGACCGCTTCGGCAGCGAGTACGACCGCACCGTCGCGGACGCGCCGAGCCGGCGCGAGGCCGAGTCCGAGCTCGCCGAGCGCGAGAAGCGCCGGGACGAGCTGGAGATCCGGCCGCTCGAGGATCAGGCTCGCGACCGCTACGCCAGCGAGTGGCACAACACGCAGGCGAAGTTCGTCGACGATCCCGAGGCGGCCGTCGGCGTCGCCGACCG
This sequence comes from Gaiellaceae bacterium, assembly GCA_033856995.1. Lineage (GTDB taxonomy): Bacteria > Actinomycetota > Thermoleophilia > Gaiellales > Gaiellaceae > AC-32. The sequence continues at coordinate 4,050 of JAWVDY010000020.1, read as the reverse complement.
CCTGATCCAGCAGGTGATGCGGGACCGCGGCTACCCGGTCGACGACTTCGACCAGCGCGCCGCGGACCTGTCGGTCGACCACCCGGACGTGATCTCGAACTACCGGGCGGCCCACGGGATCTCCGTCGCGAACGAGCGCGGGAAGGCCTCGACCGAGGATCTGCGCACGGCGATGGTTCACTACCGGGCGCTCTTCGTCGAGCTGCTGGAGACCGAACCGGCCGAGACGGCCAACGCCTAGTCCGCGACTGACGCTTGACGCCCGGCCCCGGCTGCGCCTACCCTGCGGGAGATGACTCTCGCATCGCGCATCTGGGGCTGGGCCTGGCGCCACGAGCGGTGCGGGAGCGTCGGCTGACCTGATCTAGACGCACCTCGTACCGCTCGCAGACCTTCCGGATGGAGGGTCTTTTTGTTTGCCATGAACGCACTCACCGTCATCTCGACCGACCTGCTGACCCCGCTCGGGGCCTACCTTCGGCTGCGCGAGTGCGGGCGCGCGAGCTTCCTGCTCGAGTCGGTCGAGAAGGGCCGGCTCGGGCGGCATTCGTTCGTCGGAAGCGGCTCGCGGATCGTCGACTTCGACGAGGCGGAGGCGTGCGGCCTGCCGGTGGTCGGCTACCTCGGCTACGACCACGTCGCGCAGCTCGAGCCGACGGTGCCGCTGCCCGACGAGGGGCGCGGCCTGCCCGAGAGCCGGTTCGTCGTCGCCGAGACGCTCGTCCGCTTCGACCACGCGCTCGGAATGGCCGAGGTGCTCGCCGGCGATCCGGCCGCCGTGGCCGCGCTGCTGGAGGGGCGGCAGCCGTCGACGGAGCCCTCGTCGCGCTCGCGCTCGGGCTCGATGCGGCGCCTGCCCTCGCGTCACGAGTACGAGCGCGCGGTCGTGAAGGCAAAGGAGCACATCCGCGCCGGCGACGCGTTCCAGATCGTGCTCTCGCAGCGCGCCGAGCGGCCGACCTCGGCGAGCGCGCTCGAGCTCTACCGCTCGCTGCGCCGGGTCAATCCCTCGCCGTACCTGTTCTTACTCGAGCTCGATGGTCTCGCACTCGTCGGCTCCTCGCCGGAGACACTCGTGAAGGCCGAGGGGCGCAGCGCCTCGCTGAACCCGATCGCCGGGACGACCCGGCCGGGCGAGGGCGACGCGGAGCGATTGCTCGGGTCCGACAAGGATCGCGCCGAGCACGTGATGCTCGTCGACCTCGGGCGGAACGACCTCTCGCGCGTCTGCCGGCCCGGGACCGTGCGCGTGGCCCGCTTTCTCGAGCCGGAGCGCTTCTCGCACGTGACGCACCTCGTCTCCGAGGTTGTCGGCGAGCTGCAACCGGAGGTCTCGCACTTCGACCTGCTGCGCGCCTGCTTCCCGGCGGGCACGGTCTCGGGCGCGCCGAAGGTGCGCGCGATGCAGCTGATCTCGGAGCTCGAGCGCCACCGCCGCGGCCTGTATGCCGGTGCCGTGCTCTACGCGCTCCCGGGCGAGGCACTCGATGCCTGCATCGCGATCCGCACCGTCGTGTTGCACGACGGCGTCGCGCTGCTCCAGGCCGGCGCGGGGATCGTGGCCGACTCCGACCCGGCAGCCGAGCACGACGAGTGCCTGCGCAAGCTGGCCGCGCTCGAGACTGCAATCGAGCTGGCGGAGGCGCGGGCATGATCCTCCTGATCGACAACTACGACTCCTTCACCTACAACCTCGCGCACCTGTTCGGCGAGCTGGGCGCGGAGGTCGTCGTGCTGCGCAACGACGCGATCGACGCCGACGAGGCCGAACACCTCGCGCCGTCGCACCTCGTCGTCTCCCCGGGCCCCGGCCGCCCGAGCGACGCGGGCGCATCGGTGGCAATCGTGCAGCGGCTCGCGCCGCGCGTGCCGACGCTCGGCGTCTGCCTCGGCCACCAGACGATCGTCGAGGCCTTCGGCGGCGAGGTCGGCCCCGCGCGGCGACTCGTGCACGGCAAGTCGAGCGCGATCGACCACGACGGGCGGGGCATCTTCAAGAGCCTGCCCGCGGGCTTCGAGGCCGGCCGCTACCACTCGCTCGCCGCGACGAGCGTCCCCGAATCCCTCGAGGTCTCGGCCACGTGCGCCGAGCGGGAGGTGATGGCCGTTCGCCACCGCGAGCTGCCGGTGGACGGCGTGCAGTTCCATCCAGAATCGGTGCTGACCCCGCTCGGACCGGAGCTCGCGCGCAACTTCCTGGAGGGCGCGGCGTGAACGCGCAAGAAGCGCTCGCGCGGCTGCTCGACGGCCACGATCTCTCGCGCGAGGAGGCGCGGGCCGTGATGAACGAGGTGATGGAAGGCGAGGCGACCCCCGCCCAGATCGGCGCGCTCCTCGTTGCGCTGCGGCTGAAGGGCGAGACCGCCGACGAGATTGCCGGGTGCGCCGAGGCGATGCGCGAGCACGTGCTCTCGGTTCGACCGCAGCGCGACGACCTCGTCGACACGGCGGGCACGGGCGGCGACGGCGCACGCACGATCAACATCTCGACGGCGGCGGCACTCGTCGCGGCCGCCGCGGGGGCGGGGGTTGCCAAGCACGGCAATCGCGCCGTCTCGTCCTCCTCGGGCTCGGCCGACGTGCTGGAGGCGCTCGGCTTCCGGCTGGAGCTGCCCCCGGCGCGGATCGAGCGCTCGATCGACGAGCTCGGCTTCGGGTTCCTGTTCGCGCCGACCCACCACCCGGCGATGCGGCACGCGGCCCCGGTCCGTCGCGAGCTCGCGGCACGGACGGTCTTCAACGTGCTCGGGCCGCTGACCAACCCGGCGGGCGCGCGGGCGCAGGTCGTCGGCGTCTACGCGCCGTCGCTCGTGCGCACGATCGCCGACGTGCTGGCGCAGCTCGGCGCGCGGCGCGCGTTCGTCGTCCACGGCGCGGGTGGGATCGACGAGCTCTCGCCGGCCGGGCCGAATCTCGTCTGCGAGGTGGTGGACGGTGACGTGCACGAGCGCGAGATCGACCCGCTGGAGCTCGGCGTGCCGCGCTGCGACCCGGGGGATCTGCGCGGAGGCTCGCCGGCGGAGAACGCGGCTGCGATCCGCGCGGTCTTCGAAGGAGAGGACGGGGGCAAGCGCTCCGCGATCCTCCTCAACGCCGCGGGCGCGATCGCGGCGGCCGGACACGCGGCCGACCTGCGCGACGGGCTGGAGCTCGCGCGCAAGGCGGTCGACTCCGGCGCTGCGGGCTCACGGCTCGAGGCGCTCGTCGAGTTCTCGCAGTCGGCTGAGGTAAGCGCCTGATGGGCCGGCTGCGCGATGCCCTCGCCGGCGACGGCCTCGCGGCGATTGCCGAAGTGAAGCGGCGCTCGCCCTCGGCCGGCGACCTGCGGCCCCACGCGGACCCAGCGGCGCTGGCGGCGAGCTTCGAGCGCGCGGGGGCGGCAGCGGTCTCGATCCTCGTCGACGAACGCTTCGGCGGGTCGACCGCGGATCTTGCCGCTGCGCGTGAGGCGAGCCGCGTGCCGTTGCTCGCGAAGGGGTTTTTCTCCGAGCGCCACGAGCTGGAGCAGCTGCGCGAGCTCGGAGCCGACGCGGTGCTGCTGCTGCTGCGGGATCTGGACGACGGGAAGATGCGTGAGCTGCTCGGCGCGACCGAAGAGCTCGGGCTCGACGCGCTCGTCGAGGCGCACGACGCGGAGGAGCTCGGGCGTGCTGTTGAGCTCGAGGCGAATCCGATCGGGATCAACGCGCGCGACCTCTCGACCTTCGCCATCGACCGCAGAGCGCAGCTCGAGCTCGTCGAGCACGCGCCGCGGGGCCGCGTGATCGTCGCCGAGAGCGCGATCGCCGCACGCGCCCACGCGGCCGAGGCGGAGCTCGCGGGCGCAGACGCCGTGCTCGTCGGCTCGACGCTGATGCGCGCACCGGACCCGGCGGCGAAGCTTGCCGAGCTGATCTCGAGGCCGCTCGTGAAAGTGTGCGGCCTGACCCGCGAGGAGGACGTCGCCGCCGCGGCGGAGGCAGGCGCCGACCTCGCCGGCTTCATCCTCGCCAACGAGACGCCGCGGCGCGCGCCGGGCGTGCTGCCGGTCCCCGACACGATGCTCTCGGT
>JAWVDY010000019.1:0-5220 GCA_033856995.1 Gaiellaceae bacterium | reverse complement strand
GCAGGACGCTGGGGCGACCCAGGCGGCGAAAGCCGACGGAAAGTGGCACAGAAAGGAGACCGCCGGCAGCGATTCTCCGGAGACGCTGAAGGTAAGGGTGAAACGGTGGGGTAAGAGCCCACCAGCGCCGTGGCGACACGGCGGCTAGCCAAACCCCGTCCGGTGCAAGGCGAACAGGCTCCGCTGAGGCGGCCCGCCGAGGAGCCGGGTAAGCCGCAAAGACGGATGGTCATCCTCGACAGAATCCGGCTTACAGGCCTGCTACGGGAAAGCCCCGCTCCGGCGGGGCTTTCCTATTGCGTGACACCGTTGACTTGCGCTCGGCGCTGCGGTGGTGCAACATCCATGTTGCATGAACGAATCGTCAACGGTGCAGAAACGACCTTCGGTGGACGGCGGTCTCCGCCAGGCGACGATCGCCGTCCTGCGAGAGCACGGCTGGGATGGCCTGACCCTGGAGCGCGTAGCCGAGGCGGCAGGCCGTGCGCGCTCGACGCTCTGGCGGCAGGGCCTCACGCTGCAGGTCCTCGTCGGCTCGCTCGTCGGCGAGCTCGACGCGGACTTCCGCGACTCGATGTTCCCGATCCTGACCACCGGGGGCTCGGGCCGCGACCGGCTCGAGCGCGGGCTCGTCGCCCTCTGCGAGCTGCTCGACCGGCATCTGCCGCTGATGCTGGCGACCGATGAGGCCTTTCACCAGGACACGGCGCCCGGCCGGCCGGCCGACTACCTGCACCCGTTCATCCAGTTCCTGCGCGAGGGTGCCGCCGACGGCTCGCTCGCGCCCGGTGACGACGTGGCCGAGGCCGCGGACGTCGCCTTCAACGCGGTCGCCTGGACCTACGTCCACCTGCGCGGACGCCACGGCTGGGCGGCGGACCGGGCAACGGAGCGTGTGGTCGGCGTCGTACTGAACGGCCTCGCCGTCCCCGCGACCGCGAAGCGACGAAAGGAGCCATCGTGAACATGAGCCTGCCCTACAGCGAGCCGCTCGTCCCGCGTGAGCCGGGCGAGCGCGTCATCCCGGAGCCGCCGCGCCGCGGCGAGCCCGGCGGCCCACCGTGCGGGATCTGCGGCGGCGAGGCCACCGACGCGGTCTGGTCAGACGCGAACTGGACCCTGCATCCGCCGGTCGGAGGGAGCCTGCCCGGAGCCGTGTGGCTCGCCAGCCGCGTCCACGTCGACTCGTTCAGCGACCTGCCCGAGCCGCTCCAGGCCGATTTCGGGCGCGTGGTTGCGCGGATCGAGCGCGCGATCCTCTCGCTCGGCGGGATCGCGCGAGTGCACCTCTACCGCTGGGGCGACGGCGGCGCGCACTTCCATGTCTGGCTGATCCCGCGGCCGCTCGGGATGGTCGAAGCGTCGGGCATGGCGCTGCCGGTCTGGGAAGACGTGCTCCCGAATGTGCCGGACGAGGAGCTCGTTGCAGCCGCGGCGCGCGTGGCCGCGGCCATGTGACGGTGCACGGAGCGCTCGCCCGCAGGCTGGGCACGGGCGACGCCGTCATCATCGGGCTCGGCTCGATGATCGGCGCCGGCGTCTTCTCGGCCTTTGCGCCGGCTGCGGCGGCAGCAGGGACAGGGCTCCTGATCGGGCTCGGGCTCGCGGCCGGCGTCGCCTACTGCAACGCCGTCGCCTCGGCGCAGCTGGCGGCTCAGTACCCCACCTCGGGCGGCACGTACGTCTACGGGCGGGAGCGGCTGGGCGAGTGGTGGGGCTTCCTCGCCGGCTGGGGCTTCGTCGTCGGCAAGACCGCCTCGTGCGCGGCGATGGCGCTGACCTTCGCTTCCTACGCGGTGCCCGGGTCGGAGTGGGCGCAGCGGGTGAGCGCGCTCGCGGCCGTGCTCGCACTGACCGCGGCCAACTACTACGGGATCACGCGAACCGCCGGCCTGGCGCGCGTCCTCGTCGCCGGGTCGGTGCTCGCGCTGGTGATCGTCCTCGCTGCGATCTTCGCGAGCGGCGGAACCGGCACCGCGAACCTGGCCACGCTCCGGAGTGGCGGCCTCTACGGCGTCCTCCAGTCGGCGGGACTGCTGTTTTTCGCGTTCGCCGGCTACGCGCGGATCGCGACGCTCGGCGAGGAGGTGCGCGATCCGGAGCACACGATCCCCAAGGCGATCCCGCTCGCGCTGGGGATCACGGTCGCTCTCTACTTCGCGGTCGCGCTGACCGCTCTCCTCGCCGCCGGCCCCGACGCGCTCGCCGCCAGCGCCGCGCCAATCGCTACCGCGGCCAAGCTTGCCGGCGCCGCGTGGAGCGTCCCGCTCGTCCGGGTCGGCGCGGCGATCGCCAGCCTGGGTGCACTACTCGCGCTGATCGCCGGGATCGGCCGGACGTCGCTGGCGATGGCGCGCAACGGCGACCTGCCCGGCTGGCTGGCAGCCGTCGATCCGCGCCACCGCGTTCCCGGCCACGCCGAGCTCGCAGTCGCGGCGGTCGTGTCGGTGCTCGTGCTCACGACCGATCTCCGCGGCGCGATCGGCTTCTCGTCGTTCGGCGTGCTGATCTACTACGCGATCGCAAACGCCTCCGCCTACACGCAGCCGGCGGAGCGGCGCAGGTGGCCGCGGGCGCTGAACGTGATCGGGCTCGTCGCCTGCGCCGTGCTCGTCGTCACGCTGCCGGTGTCTGCGGTCGTCGCCGGGGCGGCGGTGCTGGCCGTCGGCCTCGCCGGGCGGCTGGTGCTGCGAAGCCGAGCGGCGTAGCCTCCGCGCGATGGGCGTGGCCTCACACGCGTGGAAGCGCGGATCCACCGTGTTCGCGCAAGGCGGCCTCACCTGGGCGTGAGACCGCCCTGCGGCGCACGCTCCGCTCCTGCCAGGGAGCCGAGCCAGCGGTATCGTCGGCGCGTGGCGGAGCCCTCCAGGGTGCTCTTCGAATGAGCAGCGGGCCACCGATCCTCGTCACTGGAGCGCATCGCTCTGGTACGACGTGGGTGGGGCGAATGCTCGCCCTCGCTCCCGGCGTCGCGTACGTGCACGAGCCGTTCAACCCGCGCACCGCTGCTGGGCTCAGCCCGGCCGGGTTCGACCGGTACTTCACGATCGTGACGAGCGAGAACGAGAGCCGCTACCGGCCCGGGCTCGAGCGGACCCTGCAGCTTCGCTATGCCCTCGGCGCTCAGCTCCGCTCGCTTCGCGGGCCGCTCGATCTCGCGCGCACCGCACGTGATTTCGCGCGCGTCGAGCGTGCGAGGCTCGCCGCTGCACGGCCGCTGATGAAGGATCCAATCGCGCTGCTCTCGGCCGAGTGGCTCGAGGCCGCGTTCGGGATGGACGTCGTCGTCCTGATCCGCCACCCGGCGGCCTTCGCCGCGAGCCTCAAGCGGCTCGGCTGGAAGCACAGCTTCGCGACCTTCCTCGCCGACGACGGGCGCATGCCGGAGGTGCTCACACCGTACGAAGCGGAGATCCGCGAGCAAGCGCGCGAGCCGGGCGACATCCTCACGCAGGCGGCGCTCCTCTGGCGATTGCTCTACAACGTCGCCGACGGCTACCGCGAGCGCCATCCGGATTGGGTCTTCCTGCGGCACGAGGACGCGTCGGTCGACCCGGTCGCGACCTTCGAAGGGCTCTACCAACGGCTCGGGCTCGAGCTGACCCCGGAAGCGAGGGACGCGATCGAGCGGGCGAGCGCGCCGGAGAACCCCGCCGAGCTCTCGACGCCGCACGCGGTCGAGCTCGACAGCGCCGCGAGTCTCGGGCGCTGGCGCGAGCAGCTGACGGCGGCCGAGGTCGACGAGCTGCGCGTGCGCACCCGCGACGTCTGGCCGCGGTTCTACTCCGACGCGGACTGGTGACCGTCTCAAGCCCGGAAAGTCAAAGGGCGATCGGTGGGCGTCGCACGAACCATTCAGGCGCGAAGCACGACTTCGAGCGCGGTTCCGCGGCCGGGCGTCGAGACGAGCCGGAAGCCGCCGCCGATCGAGGCCGCACGCGCCCGCATGTTCTTCAGGCCCTGGCCCGGCGCGATGCCGTCCTCCTCGAACCCCGCGCCGTCGTCGACGACCGTGACGAACCGTTCGCCGGCACGCTCTTCGATCCGCACCTCGGCACGCCCGGCTCGTGCGTGCTTGCGCGCGTTCGCGAGTCCTTCCTGGACGATTCGGAAGACCTCGATCTGCTCGTCGGGCGCGAGGCGGATGCCGTCCTGGATCTCGAGATCGACCTCGAGCTGGCCGTCCGCAGTGAGAAAGTCGACGTAGCGGCGAAGAGCCGAGTCGAAAGGTGCGGAGCCGCCGGCCGAGGACAGCGCGAGCACCGCGAACCGTGCCTCCTGCTGGGCCGCAGCCGCGGCCTCCTTGAGCTGCGCGAGCGTCTTCTCGGGGTCGGCACCGTTCTCGAGCATCGACGCATGCGTGGAGACCGCGAACAGATATTGGGCCAGGCCGTCGTGGATCTCGCGCGCGACGCGCGCGCGCTCCTCCGCCACTGCCCGTCCGAACTCGGCGTGGCGGATCGCGCGCCACACGCCCACGAGCAGGACGGCGTACGAGAGCAGGCGCAGGAAGTCGCCCTGCGAGACCGACTGGCCGGAGAGCAGCGGTGTAAACAGGTAATGGAGCTCGGCGAAGAGCGCCAGGGTCGCGCCGAGGCAGAGCCAGCGGTCGAGGTCGTTGCCGCGCGCGCGGAAGCGGAGCCCGAAGCCGACCATCGCGACGAGGGACAGTAGAGCGCGCGCGGCTAGGGAGACCATCAGCAGCACCGGCTGGGTATCGCTCCGGTCGCTGGCGAGCGAGGGCAATGACGCGCCGGCCTTGACCGCGATCAACCACGAGAGCGTGAGCACGACGGCGACGCCGAGCATCATCTCGCCGAGCGCCCGCCCCTGGGCGCTGCTCCGGCGGCGCGAGAACGGGGCGGCCGCGATCAGCAGCCACGCGAAGAGCCTGCCGCCGATTCCGGCCCAAGCCTCCGTGCGGCCCAGTGGGTGACCGCCGAGCACGGGCCCGATCGTGAACACGAGCATCGAGGCGGCGGCCGCGGTGAACCCGCCGCACAACAGCAGGTCGAGGCGACGCCCGTCGACGGAGAAGCGGATTCCCGTGAGCAGCGCGACGATCCCCGCCGCGAGCATCACGGCTGTGTCCATCACGAGGCGCGCCTGGGGGAGCTCGTAGGTGCTGCGCAGGGTCGGGTAGGCGACGAACAGCGCGAGAGCAGCGCCGAGCAGCCCGATCAGGAGCACCGTGCTCCAGAGCCAGGCCTGGTAGTCGTC
>JAWVDY010000018.1:0-2676 GCA_033856995.1 Gaiellaceae bacterium | reverse complement strand
AGTTCAGGACGCCGAGCGACAGGACGAGCAGCAGCGCCACGACGCCGACCCAGACCTTGCGCGGGCGCTTCGCGATGCCTTCGCCGAGCCGGCGCCAGAACCCCGTCGGCTCCGTCAGGGCGGCGGGGTCATAGCGCGGGATGAAGGGGAAGAACAGGAAGCGGCCGAAGATCAGCAGCAGCGCGGGCAGCAGCGTCAGCATCGCGATCATCGCGACCGCGATCCCGAGCGCGCCGATCGGCCCGAGGCCCGCCGTGCCGTTGACCTTCGCCAGCGCCAGGCACAGCAGCGCGGCGATGACCGTCAGGCCCGAGGCGAAGATCGCCGGCCCCGCGGTGCGCAGGGCGAGCGCCATCGCCTCGTGTCGATCGGCGTGCCGGCGCAGCTCGTCTCGATATCTCGCGACGAGCAGCAACGCGTAGTCGGTGCCCGCGCCGAGCACGAGGATCGACAGGATCGACGACGACTGCCCGTTGACGGTCACGCCGAGCGTCGTCAGCTCGTAGCCGATCGCGCGCGTGGCGATCTCCGCGAAGGCGACCGACAGCAGCGGCACGAGCCAGAAGATCGGACTGCGGTAGATGACGATCAACAGCAGCAGGACGAGCAGGAACGCCGCGCCGACGAGCGTGCCGTTGATGCCCTCGAAGACCTTGATCGCGTCGGCCGAGTAGCCCGCGCCGCCGGTGACCTTCGCCTCCAGGCCGTGGCCGTGGTTGGCCATCCGCTTGCGCACGGCCTCGACCGGATCGATGATCGTGTCCGACTCGCCGTCGCTCTTGATCTGCGCGACCATCAGCGCGGCGTCGCCCTTCGGCGAGAACGTCGGCCGGCCGAACGGCGACGTGGCCCGAAGCCGCTTGCGGTTGAGCACCTTGCGGTCGCGGGCGATGACGTCGCGGTCGCCCGCGGTCAGGCCGCCGTCGCGGTGATAGACGACGACCATCGGCGCGAGCTCGCCGCCCTCGAGCTTCTTCGTGACCTCGAGCGCCTTCGTCGACTCCGCGTCGCCGGGCAGAAACGAGGTCGACTCGTTCTTCTCGGCGTCGGAGAACTTGCCGACGAGGTTCGTGCCGATCGCGCCGCCGACGATCGCCAGCCAGATCAGCGCGACGATCCACTTGGCACGGCGACCGGCGACGGCGGCGAAGACAGAGCCCATGGCTCGGGGTTTCTAGCGCATCACGGGGACGCGACGAGCATCGCCTCGAGCTCGGCCGGCTCGGTGACCGGGGCCCGGCAGGTGAAGCGCTCGCACACATATGCGGCGGACCGCCCGCCTACCGGCGTTCGACCTTCAAGTAGAGCGATGTCGTGTGCCGACGAGCCGTCGCCGCCGGCCAGCACGACGTGCGGCCGGAAACGCGACCGCACCACCTGCTCCAGCGCGCTCAGATCGTCGCCGACGAGCGCGACCTCGCGCACCGTCGCGAGCGCGAAGTCGAGCGCCTGCAGCAGGTGACCGAAGCCCTGGGGGTGGCTCGGCGCGAACGCGCCGACGAGCAGCAGCACCGACTCGGCGCGCTCCCGATAGGAGGCCTCCCCCGTCAGCGCGGCGAGCCTCAGCAGCCCGTAGGCGGCGCTCGACGAGCCCGCGGGGATCGGGTTGTCGTCGAGGTCCTTGCGCCGCGCGACGAGCTGCTCGTGATCGCTGGAGGTCTGAAAGAAGCCGCCGTTGTCGCGGTCGGCGAAGCGCTCGATCATCGTGTCGGCGGTCGCGCGCCCGGCGTCGAACCAGCGCGGCTCGAACGTCGCCTCGTACAGCGTCAGCAGCGCCTCGAGCAGGAACGCGTGGTCCTCGAGGTAGGCGTTGAGCTTCGCCTGACCGGCGTTGTAGGTACGCAGCAGGCGCCCGTCGCCATCGCGCATCGCCTCGAGCACGAAGTCCGCGGCGCGGCGCGCGGCCGCGAGGTAGTCCTCGCGCCCGAAAACCGCGCCGGCCTCGGCCAGCGCGCTGATCATGAGCGCGTTCCCGGCCGTCAGGCGCTTGTCGTCGAGGCCCGGCCGCACGCGCGGCGCGCGCGCCGCCAGCAGGGTCGCGCGGATCCGCTCGCGCACCTCGGCCGGCGGCTCGAAGCCGCGCGACTCGAGGATGTTGAGCCCCTCGAAGTTGCCGCCCTCGCTCGCGCCCAGCCAGCGCACGGCGACGTCGAGGTCCTCGCCCAGCGCGTCGCGCAGCTCCTCCATCGACCACACGTAGAACTTGCCCTCGACGCCCTCGGAGTCGGCGTCCAGGGCGGAGAAGAACGCGCCCTCGGGCCCGGTCATCTCGCGCAGGACCCAGTCCAGCGTCTCCTCGCACGTGCGCCGTAGGACGGCGTCGCCGCAGACCTGCCAGCCGTGCAGGTAGGCGCGCGCCAGCAGCGCGTTGTCGTAGAGCATCTTCTCGAAGTGCGGGACCGTCCAGGCCGCGTCGGTCGCGTAGCGCGCGAAGCCGCCGCCGATCTGGTCGTTGATGCCGCCCGACGCCATCGAGCGCAGCGACTGCAGCGCCATCGGCAGCTCGCCGCGGCGCAGCAGGAACTCGATCGTCGACGCGTGCGGGAACTTCGGTGCGCTGCCCCAACCGCCGTTGAGCGAGTCGTAGGTCGTGCGCAGGTGCGCGACGGCCTCGTCGAGCGCGTCGGCGCCCGGCGGCTGCTCGGCGGGCGCAAGCAGCGCCGCGCCCGACAGGCG
>JAWVDY010000017.1:0-7767 GCA_033856995.1 Gaiellaceae bacterium | reverse complement strand
GCCGCCGGGCTCGACGGGATCCTCGGGCTCGGGACGACGGGGGAGGGGATCCTGCTCTCGGCCGCCGAGAGGCGGCGGGCGGCCGAGCTGTTCCTCGAGGGTCCGCTGCCGGTGATCGTCCACTGTGGCGCCCAGACGACCGCCGAGACTCGCGCGCTCGTCGAGCACGCGGCCGGGGCCGGCGCGGCCGGCATCGCAGTCATCTCCCCGCCGTACTTCGCGCTCGACGACGAGGCGCTGCTCGGCCACCTCGCCGCTGCGGCGCGCGCAGCCGGGCAGGTGCCGTTCTACGTCTACGAGTTCAAAGCCCGCAGCGGGTACGCAGTGCCGTTGCCGGTGCTCGCGCAGCTCCGGGAGCGGGCTCCCAACTTCGCCGGGCTCAAGGTCTCGGACAAGCCGTTCGAGGCCGTCGAGCCGTATCTGCTCGAAGGGCTCGACGTCTTCGTCGGGGCGGAGGAGCTCGTGACCGCGGGAATCGCGCGCGGTGCGGCCGGCGCGGTATCCGGCCTCGCCTCGGTCTTTCCGGAGCGCGTGGTCACGCTCGTCCGAGGCGGAGACGCCGACATCGGCGCGCTCCGGCGCGAGCTCGACCGGTTCCCGTTCCAGGCCGCCGCGAAGTACGTGCTCGGCCGGCGGGGCGTCCCGGTCCGTGAAGACGTGCGTGCGCCGCTCCGAACTCTCGGTGCAGAGGAGAAGCGGGAGCTGGACGCGTGGCTCGAATCGTCATAGCGGGGGCGGGCGCCATCGGCGCGTCGGTCGCCTACCACCTCGCCTCGCTGGGCGCGCGTGACGTCGTGCTCGCCGACAGGGGCCGCGTCGCGGGCGGCGCGACCGCGAAGGCGATGGGCGGCGTCCGCCAGCAGTTCTCGACCGCGGCCGAGGTGCGGCTCGCCCAGGCGAGCATCCGCTTCTTCGAGGAGCTCGGGCCGCCGCTCTTCGACCAGGTCGGCTACCTCTTCGTCGCCACCTCGGAGGAGGGCCTCGCCGCGCTCGAGGAGCGGCGCGCGCTGCAGGAGGAGCTGGGCGTGCCGGTCGAGCGCGTCGATCCTTCGAATGTGCGCGGCCTGCGCACCGACGACGTGCTCGGTGCCGTCGTCTGCACCACCGACGGCACCGCCGACCCGCCCGCCGTGACGCGCGAGCTCGTCAGCCGCGCAAGCAGGCTCGGCGTGGAGGTCCGCGAGGGGTGCGACGCGGCGTTGCTCGACGCGGAGGTGCTCGTGATCGCGTGCGGCCCCTGGTCGGCCGAGCTCGGCGCGGCGAGAGGCGTCGAGCTGCCGGTGCGCCCGCTCTGCCGCCAGCTCCTGGCCACGACCGAGCTCGAGCTGCCGGAGCGGCTGCCGATGGTGCTCGAGGCCGAAAGCGGCTTCCACTTCCGCCGCCGCGGCGACCGGCTCGTCCTGGCGATGGCCGATCCTGAACCGCGCTGGGGATTCGACGAGGTCGTGGACGAGTCGCTCTTCGACGATCGTCTGGCACGCCTCCACCATCGCTTCCCCGGGGCGGCCGATGCCACGATCGCCGAGGGCTGGGCCGGCCTCTACGACATGACCCCGGACGCGCACCCGATCCTGGGCGAGGTCGGCGAAGGCGTCTACGCGGCCTGCGGCTTCAGCGGCCACGGTTTCATGCAGTCACCCGCAGTGGGCCGGGCGGTGGCGGAGGAGATCCTCGGCGAGAGCCCGAGCCTCGACCTCGGCCCGTACCGCCTGGACCGCTTCGAAACCGGCGGGGGCTTTCCGGAGATCCTCGTCCTCTAGGCCCGTGTCGATCCAAGTAACAGACCGTTACTTGGATGGAAGGAACGCTGGCGGAGAGCGCCGTCACGTCGAGCCGGCTCTTGTAACAGACTGTTACTTTCGCCGGTCCGGACGCCCGCTAGCGCTCGAGTTCGAACACCTCCGCGATCTCCGGGTCCTTGCCGATCAGCGCACGTGCCTCGGCGGCTGGGTCGTCGTCCTCGGAGAACGAGATCAGGCCGAAGCGCTCGCCGATCGGGTCCGAGATCCAGTGGTCGCCCTCGGGAACATCGGGCAGCTTCGCGCGCAGCTCGTCGAGCGTCGTCTTCGAGTCGGCGAGATTCCAGAGCAGCAGGCGGACCGTCACTCGTCCGGCACGCCGGGCGTCGGCAGCTTCCCGAGCAGGTCCTTGATCCGACGCAACACGTCGGCCTCCTCGTGGCCGAAGTCGTCCAGGTGCGAGTGCAGCGCGGCTTGCAGCAGCCGCAGCTCGTCGTCGGTCAGCTCCAGCGTGTGGTTCAAAACGGCCCCCTTGGCTCGTAGCTCCCGCGGCGCGCGCCGACCGCGAGCAGCGTCATTCCCTCGGGGCCGGCGACCGGGACCCGCGTCGTCTCGGGGTCGAAGCGCAGGAACGCGCCGACGTCGACCGGGACGTCCTCGCCGTCGATGCGGTACATGCCCGAGCCGCGCACGCAGACGTTGACCTCCTCCTGGCCGCTGTCGGCCTCGTCGTGCTCGAAGCCCTCGGCGCCCGGAGGCAGCTCGATCCAGTTGATCCCGAAGGCCTCGACCCCGAGCTTGCGGCGCACGAAATGAAAGCCGCCGCCCAGGCCGCCGCCCTCGATCTCCTTGATGTTGATCTTGGAATAACCCATCCCTACATCCTGAAGACACCGAACGTCGTCTGCGGGATGGGTGCGTTCAACGCAGCCGAGATCCCCATCGCCAACAGCCGGCGCGTGTCGCTCGGGTCGATGATCCCGTCGTCCCAGAGCCGCGCGGTCGAGTAGTACGGGTTGCCCTCGGCCTCGTACTTCGCGCGGATCTCGTCGGGATCGGCGTCGCCGACCATCGTCAGCACCGTCGCCGCCTGCTCGCCGCCCATGACCGAGATGCGCGCGTTCGGCCACATCCAGAGCTGCCGCGGCGAGTACGCGCGGCCGCACATGCCGTAGTTGCCGGCGCCGAACGAGCCGCCGACGACGACCGTGAACTTCGGCACCTCCGCGCAGGCCACCGCGGTCACGAGTTTCGCGCCGTCGCGCGCGATCCCGCCGGCTTCGTACTCCTTGCCGACCATGAAGCCCGTGATGTTCTGCAGGAAGACGAGCGGCACGCGCCGCTTGCACGCGAGCTCGACGAAGTGCGCGCCCTTCGCGGCCGACTCACCGAAGAGGACGCCGTTGTTCGCCAGAATCCCGACGGGGTAGCCCTCGATCCGCGCGAAGCCGCAGACGAGCGTCTCGCCGTATAGCGCCTTGAACTCATGGAAACGCGAGCCGTCGACGATCCGCGCGATCAGCTCGCGCGGATCGACCTGCTGGCGGAAGTCGCCGGGGATCAGGCCGTAGAGCTCGGCGGGGTCGGCGGCGGGCTCCTCGGGTGGCGCGACGTCCCACGGCGGCTCCTTCGGCGCCGGGCTCAGGTTGCGGACGATCTCGCGCACCAGCGCGAGCGCGTGCTCGTCGGAAGTCGCGTAGTGATCGGCGACGCCCGAGAGCCGCGCGTGGACATCCGCACCGCCGAGCTCCTCCGCGCTCACCTCCTGGCCGGTCGCCGCCTTCACGAGCGGCGGCCCGCCGATGAAGATCGTGCCCGTGCCCTTCACGATTATCGTCTCGTCGCTCATCGCGGGCACATACGCGCCGCCGGCGGTGCACGAGCCCATCACGGACGCGATCTGCGGGATCCCCGCGGCCGAGAGGCGCGCTTGGTTGTAGAAGATCCGCCCGAAGTGGTCCCGGTCGGGGAAGACCTCGGCCTGGAGCGGCAGGAACGCGCCGCCCGAGTCGACGAGATAGATGCACGGCAGGCGGTTCTGCTCGGCGATCTCCTGGGCGCGCAGGTGCTTCTTGACCGTGAGCGGGAAGTAGGTGCCGCCCTTCACGGTCGCGTCGTTGGCGACGAGCACGCACTCGCGGCCGCCGATCACGCCGATGCCGGTGACGATCCCTGCGCCGGGTGCCTGGCCGTCGTACAGCTTCCACGCAGCCAGCGCGGAGAGCTCGAGGAACGCGCTGTCGGGATCCAGCAGCCGGTCGATCCGCTCCCGCGCGGTCAGCTTCCCGCGCGAGCGGTGCTTCTCGAGCGCCTTCTCGCCGCCGCCGCGGGCCACGAGCGCCGTGCGCTCGCGCAGCTCGGCGACGAGCGCCTCCATCCGCGCCCGACGCTCCTCGAATGCGTCGGAAGTCTCGACGTGCGAGCTGAGGACGGTCACGCCGCGAACTCTAAAGCCGCCGTCGTACCGAGCTAGGCCCTGCTTCCATCTTCGACCGGCTCGAGGATGAACGTCTCGACGGCGAGGTCCGGGTCGACGTGGCTCTGCGAGAGGAACCCGATCACCTTGCGGCCGGCCGCCTCCTCGACGGACGCGACGAAATTGTCGCGCATCGTGTCCTGGAAGGCGCTCCGCATCTCCCGGACTGCCTCGAACCGGCCGGCGTCGATGAGGGTCCGCTCGACGGGCGTGTAGATGTCCTCGAGGAAGCAGATGATGTAGTCGTCGCCCATCACGGTGCGCGCTCTGCTCGCGCCGCGTCCGTAGTGCTCGCGGTGGATGCCGGCGATCGCGTTCGAGATCGCAGCAGAGACCTTCCCGCGGTCGCGCGCCGGACTTGCCCGGTCGTCCATGGGTGAACCTCTCTCTTCCGCTCCTCAGCGAGAGCGCCCAAGAGGCATGAGAAGCGGAGTGAGCAACCCGGCGGGCGTTTGTGCGCCTGCCCATCGTAGCTGCGACCCGCCCGCGCCTTTTGGATCCCGGGCGATAGGTGGCTACTATTGGCACACGGCGTTGGGGCGCCCCAGGGTGGCACCGATGCCGACCGCATGACGACGCGGGAGCAATTCCGGTCCTTGGAGGCCGGAAATGCCCCACGATCGACCGGGCAACTCGATCGAAGGGGTGAACACCGTGGTCGTGCACGTGACGATCCTCGACGCAGGCTCCGCATGAGCTCGAGCTTCGCCGACCAAGGGGCCGACCGGCTGCTCGCGCATCTCGATGCCGCTCAGCAGCCGCTCGCGCCCGTTCTGGACGACCTCGCCCTCGGGCGCCTGCTCGGACGGCTTCCGATCGGGATCGTCAGCCTGAGCTCGCACCTCGGCATCGAGTACCTGAACACGACCGCTCTCGCGTACGTGGGTCCGTGCAAGGTGGGGGAACTGCTGCCCGAACCGTGGCCGGCCTTCTCGCTTAGGAAGTTCGCGGCGCGCCTGTTCACGGATGCGCCGGCGTCGAAGCGGGTGATCGAGGCCGGAAGCGGCCGCTTGCTCGAGGTCGACGGCATCCCGGCCGGCGAGGCCCGCACCGCGCTGCTGCTCTTGCAGGACGTGACCGCCCGAGAGCGTCACAGCCGCGCCGAGCGGGAATTCGTGGCGAACGCGGCGCACGAGCTGCGGACGCCGATCGCCGCGATCGCGAGCGCCGTCGAGGTCCTGCAGTCCGGCGCGAAGGAGCAGCCCGCCGACCGCGACCTGTTCCTGGGTCACATCGAGCGGGAGAGCGACCGTGTCGGCCGTCTGGCGGCAGCGCTGCTCCAGCTCGCGCGCATCCAGATTGGCGACCGTGTGATCGCGCTCCGGCTGGTGGAGGTGAAACCGCTGCTCGAGGACATCGGCCGCGAGCTCGAGCCACGCGACGGGGTGGAGGTCAGCATCGCCTGCGAGCAGGGCCTCTCGGCGCTCGCCGACCAGGACCTGTTGCGCCAGGCCGTGCTGAACGTCGCCGAGAACGCCGTCCGTCACACGATCACGGGGGTTGTCGAGCTCGCCTGCCGCGACAAGGGGCGGTCCTGCGAGATCGAGATCCGCGACACCGGCCCCGGAATCGCCGGGCACGAGCAGGAGCACGTGTTCGAGCGCTTCTTCCGCGCCAACGGGAGCGCGAAAGGCGGCTTCGGGCTCGGGCTCGCGATCACTCGCGAGATCACGCGCGCGCTGGGCGGCACCCTCGAGATCGACTCCACCCCCGGTGAGGGAACGCGAGTACGGCTCCGCCTGCCTGCGGTGCGGGTGGTTCGCAGGTGACCACGCGGGTGCTCGTGGTCGAGGACGAGCCGGCGCTGGCCGACGCGCTCGCGTATGCCCTGCGGGGCGACGGCCACGAGGTCGAGTCGGTCGACCACGGCGAGCACGCGCTGGCGGTCGCGCGGGAGCGCCCGTTCGACGTGCTCGTGCTCGACGTCGGGCTGCCCGGGGTGTCGGGGATCGAGGTCTGCCGGCAGCTGCGGAGCGAGAGCGCCGTCCCGATCCTGATGCTGACAGCGCGGGACTCGGAGGCCGAACGCGTGCTCGGCCTCGAGGCGGGTGCGGACGACTACCTCGGCAAGCCGTTCTCGATGACCGAGCTGCTGGCGAGGATTCGCGCCGTCCTCCGGCGCCGCCGGCTCGACGCGGTCGAGGCGCACCCGTCGCGCGAGGTCGGGGGCCTCCAGCTCGACCTCGAGCGCTACGAGGCAGCAGTCGACGGCGAGCCTGTCCAGCTGACGCCTTCGGAGCTGAAGCTGCTCGCGTTCCTGGCGCGCGAGCCCGGGCGCGTCTATTCGAGGCGAGCGATCATGCAGCACCTCTGGGAGAGCGAGTTCATCGGCGACGAGCGCGCCGCCGACCTGCACGTCTCGAACATCCGCCGCAAGATCGAGCGCGAGCCGGCGCGCCCGGAGCGGCTCGTGACAGTCCGCGGCGCGGGCTACAAGCTCGTCGCCGTGTAGGCGAACGCACATCGAATCCCTGCGACGGCCTCAGGGTGGGGCCTTAAGAATCCCTGCATGGTGATTCCCCCGTTCAGAGCGACCGTCGCCGAGATCGCCGGCCGCGTCGCACTCGTCTCGGTCAGCGGCGAGCTCGACCTGTACGTGGAGAACGACCTGCGTGAGGCGCTCGCGTCGGCAGAGCTGCTCGCGACGCCGACAGTGGTCGTCGACCTGAGCGGCGTGAGCTTCATGGACTCGACCGGGTGCGGGATCCTCGTGGCCGAGATGAAGCGTCGCCGCCGGCACGGCGGAGAGCTCGTGCTCGTCTCGAACGGCAACTCCGTCGGGCGAGTGCTCGAAGTGGCCGGGATCGACCAGATCGTGGCCGTTTACCCGACGTTGCACGCGGCTTTTCAGGAGCTGCTGCTGGATCCCGTCGCGTGAGCGCGTCGGCCGAAAGCGTCCGCGCGGAGCCATCGGCCGGCGACCGGCCGCGCCTCGTCTTCTTTTACTCGCGCAACTCCGGCCGGTCACGGCGGGTCGAGGGCTACCTCTCGCAGGTTCTGCAGCGGAGGCGCAACCACGATTCCTTCCAGCTCTACAACGTCGACGTGGAGGAGCACCCGGAGCTCGTCGAGCGGTTCAAGATCGAGGACGTGCCGGCGCTCGTGGTGGTCGAAGGCAAGCGAGTCGAGGCCCGTCTGGAAGCTCCGCGCGGCTGCCGTGACATCGAGCAGCTGCTCGCTCCCTGGCTTCGCTGAGCACTACGTAGCGACCGAGCCGGCGAACCACGTATTCGCCGCCGCGACCGACTCGGCGGGCGCGGCTTACTGCGGTCGTGGGCTAGATGAAGCCGTCGAAAGTGACGGGCGAGCAGGACTGACGTAGGTTCGAGGGAGGGGGAGGGCGGCCGGCGTCAGAACTTGGAGAGCCACTGGCGGCCGCCCTCCGGTTACTGGGGAGTCGAAGCCTCGGTCATCGAGAGCGTCGCGTCACTAGCCGAAGCGTTGAAATCCCTCAACGCAGGCGTTGAGATCCCTCAACGGCAGCGCCGCGGTTTCGAGCGGCATAGACCGAGCCCCCTCAGAGACACCGAAACCCGCCTGGCGAAGCGGGTT
>JAWVDY010000016.1:0-8234 GCA_033856995.1 Gaiellaceae bacterium | reverse complement strand
CGAGATCGCCCTGCACTGCGACGCGCGGACGATCTCGGCGGCGGTTCGGCACTTCGCGTGCCCCGAGTGCTTTCTCGGCATCGTCCCGGCCTGGGGCGGAACGCAGCTCGTGCCACGGCTCGTCGGCGCCGAGACGGCGGTCAGGTTCGTGGTCGCCAACCCGATGCGGCAGAACCGGATGCTGACGGGGCCCGAGGCTTTCGAGCTCGGCTTCGCCGACCGGCTGCTCGAGCCGGGCGAGTTCCTGGACGACTCGATCGCGTTCGCCCTCGGGCTCCAGCCGAACAGTGACAGTCACAGTGACAGTCACAGTGCGACAGAAGTGATACGGAAGGCGCGCGGAAGGCTCGATAGCCAGCTGCACGGGGCCGCCCCTGCGCCGTACAAGGCGCTCGACCTGATCGAGGGTGCGCTCTCCGGCTGGTCGCTCGAGGAGGGGTACGCCGCAGAGGAGGAAGCCGTCGGCGAGCTCCTTCCCGGGCGGCAAGCACAGGCGTCGCTCTACGCCTTCGACCTGGTCGACCGCCGCGCCAAGCGGCCGCCCGGCCGGCCGACAGCAGAGCCGCGGCCGATCCGCAAGGTCGGGCTCGTCGGCGCCGGCCTGATGGCCGCCCAGCTCGCCTCGCTCTTCGTGCGCCGTCTCGAGGTGCCGGTGGCGATCCGCGACCTGAGCGCAGAGGCACTCGCCGCCGCGCGCGAGACCGTGGACGAGCAGGTCGCCGAGCAGGTCGCGAAAGGACGGTACGAAGAGGGCAAGGCCCGCTTCCTCTCGTCACTCGTGTCCACCTCCACCGGCTACGACCACTTTGACGACTGCGACCTGGTGCTCGAGGCGGTCTTCGAGGAGCTCGCGGTCAAGCAGCAGGTCTTCGGCGAGCTCCGCGAGCACACGCAGCCGGGCTGCATCCTCGCGACGAACACCTCGAGCCTCTCCGTGACGGAGATGGGCGCGGACGTGGGAATCCATTTCTTCAATCCGGTCGCCGTGCTACCGCTGGTCGAGCTCGTCCGCACCCCTCAGACCGACGACGTCACGCTCTCCACCGCCTGGGACTTCGCCGAGCGGCTCCGCAAGCGCCCCGTGCTCGTCGCGGACGCGCCCGCGTTCGTCGTGAACCGGGTGCTCACGCGGCTGATGAGCGTCGTCCTGGAGGCGCTCGCGAACGGCACCGACCCGGACGAAGCCGACGAGGCGATCCTTGGCCTCGGGCTGCCGATGGCGCCGTCGGTGCTGCTGCAGATGGTCGGCCCGCGCGTGGCGAACCACGTCCTCGAGACGCTGCACGAGGCCTACCCGGACCGCTTCCCGCTCTCCGAGACGCTGACCAACTATGCCGAGGGGCGCGACGAGATCGCTGTCCGCGAACAGAGCCCGCTGACCCGGGACGAGATCCTCGACGCGGCTCTCGAGGCGCTCGCCGACGAGATCCGGCACCTGCTCGAGGAGGGCGTCGTGGCGGAGGCGAAGGACGTCGACACCGCGCTCCTGCTCGGCGCCGGCTGGCCCTTTTGGCTCGGCGGGATCACCAAGTACCTCGACCAGACCGGGATTTCAGAGAGGATGTTCGCGCGTCCACTCGCCGAGCTTGGCCTGGGGACGCCCACGACATGAGAGACGACTGGCGAATCAGCATCGAGCCCAGCGAGAGCGCGCACGCCGAGACGCTGCTCGGCCGGCTCGGGCTCGACCTCGGCTCCGACGAGGCGAAACGCCTCGCGCAGGAGCTCGAAGGCCACCGCCTCGCCGTCTCGCGCGACGGAGACAGGATCTTCGTCTACGCAGACTCGCAGGCGCAGGCCGAGCGGGCGCGGCAGATCGTCGAGGCAGAGCTGCGCGACGAGGGCGTCGAGGCGCAAATCGAGGCCGAGCGCTGGCTGCACGAGGAGGAGCGCTGGTCCGGCGAGGCGCCGCAGGAGACGTGGGAGCAGGAAGAGATCGAGCGCGGCCACGCGCCGTGGGAGGTTCGGGTCGAGCTCTCCTCGCATGCGAAGGCCGACGAGCTCGCCGACCGGCTCGAGCAGGAGGGCTTCGACGTCGTGCGGCGCTGGCGCTACCTGATCGTCGGCGCAGGCTCCGAGGAGCAGGCCCGCGGCCTCGCAGAACGGCTCCACGGCGAGGTGGAGCCCGGCGGTGAGCTCGTCTGGGAGGTCGCGCCGCAGAACCCGTTCGCGATCTTCGGCGGCCTCGGCGGCTAGGCCGTTCCACGGAAGATCGGGTATGCTTCGCGGGCGACGCTCGCCGAAGTAATCCGCGCGAGCGCGCTTTCTCACTGAGATTCGCGGCACGGCGACGTGCTGCAGACATGCAAGAAGCGACCGAGCAACCGACGCTGGCGCCGGAGGCTCCGGACGGCCTAGCCGCCTCCGCCCTCCGGGCCGAAGCATGGGCCGGGGAGCCCTTCCTCCATCCGGATGAAGATCCGGCGGCCGCGCTCGCGCCCGACACGGCCCGCCGACGAGCGCTGGACGACGCGCTCGCCGAGATGGACGGGGGCGCGCGCGAGCCCTCATACGACTGGAAGGTCCGCTACGCGCTGATGCTCGGCCTCGAGCGTGTCCTCAGCCAGAGGCCGCCGCGC
This sequence comes from Gaiellaceae bacterium, assembly GCA_033856995.1. Taxonomy (GTDB): domain Bacteria; phylum Actinomycetota; class Thermoleophilia; order Gaiellales; family Gaiellaceae; genus AC-32. The sequence goes on along the minus strand of JAWVDY010000016.1, from coordinate 5,655 downwards.
CTCGCTTCCGGAACCGAGCTGCGACGCCACCAGATCGACGCGCTCGCGGGGATGCTGACGGAGCTGATCGCCGCCACCCAGGTCGAGCAGGAGCTGAACGGCAACGGTACGGAAGAGGCGGAACCGGAAGAGGATGAGGACGATCTCGGCGTCCACCTCGAGGACGGCGGCGAGGAGCTCGAGCTGCCGGAGGAGCCCCTGGGCAAGGACCCCGGCGCAAGCAGGCGCTACCGCTTCCGCCATCCCACGGCCTCGGGCAAGACGATCGCGGCGGCCGGGTTCGTCGAGGCTTCCCGGACGCTCGGCGTCCTGATCCTCACGCACCGCCGCCTGCTCGTCACGCAGTTCCATCGCGAGCTCACGGCGGAGGGCTACGGCGAGCGCTTCGAAGACGCTGTCCTCAGGGGCGCCAGCGCCAAGCTGCCCAACCCGGTCACCGTCCAGACCTACGCCTGGTTCGCGCGACACTGGGGCGATCTCGATCCGGCCACGTACCAGCTCGTGATCGCCGACGAAGCCCACACGGCGCTCGGGGAGAAGACGAGCCAGGCAATCCGCAACTACTCGGATCCGCTCTACATCGGCATGACCGCGACCGAGCAGCTGATCGCGAAGCAGGTCTCCGACGTCTTCCCCGCCTCGATCGACGAGCTGCCGCTCGGCGACGCGGCGCGCCGCGGGCTGATCGCGCCGCTGCGCTGCCTGAGAGTGCCTCCGGCCGCGGCGATCTCGTCGGTGCCGATCGTCGGCGGCGACTTCGAGGAGCGCGCGCTGGCGGCGGTGCTCGACCACACTGCGCTGAACCAGGCCGCGGCGAGCCTCTACCGGGACCGCTTCGACAACACCCCGGGAATCGTCTACGCGGCCGGCGTCGAGCACGCCTACAACCTCGCCAAGGAATTCCGCGCCGCCGGGCTCAAGGCCGAGGCCGTGAGCGGCAAGACACCGCCGGTGCAGCTCGCCGAGACCCTCGCTGCATACGAGCGCGGCGAGATCAACGTGCTCATCAACGCGATGCTGCTCGCCGAGGGGTGGAACTCGCCGCGCGCGACGGTCTGCATGCACCTCGCGCCGACCGCCTCGCGCCGCGTCTATCAGCAGCGCATCGGCCGGATCATGCGCATGCACCCGCGCAAGGAGGCGGGCGTGGTCGTCGACTTCGTCCCGAAGGGCGCGACGCACAACGAGCGCGTCGTCTCGCTGCACAGCCTCCTCGACGCGGACTTCTACCGCGAGGGAGCGCGCGTGACTCCCGCGCCGCGGCGCCGAGTCCAGCGCCGCGCACGGCGAAAGCTTTCACCGGCTCCGTGGCTCGTGCCCGTCACCCCGGACGTGAAGCGGCGCCTCGCCGTGATCGACCGTGAGTGGCAGCGCGTCGACCCGCGCTTCCTCGACGACGACGAGCAGCTCTACTGGGCCACGATCGCGGGCCGAGCCGTGCGCTTCGACGAGCGCGTCGAGTTCGTGAAGAAGTTCACCGAGGGCAAGGCGAACCGCGGCGCGCTCGAACAGTTCCTCAACGCGTGCGCCGCCGAGAACCCGAACCGCCGCCTGCGCCTGACCGCCTTGGCCGACCGCGTCTCGATGGTGGTCGACCGCGCCAGCTTCGACGACCTGGTCACCCTTGTCACGCAGGCGCCGACCTGGGAGAAGGACCGCGTGCAGGGCGTGCGGACGCTCCTGCGCGCGCTCGGCGACGGGAAGGCCGACGCGCCGGAGCAGATCCTGGCCCGCTGGACGTGGCGCCTCGCCCGCGCGACGCGCAAGGTGCAGGACCGGCGCGCGAGCGCCGAGTTCCCGGAGGCCAAGCGGCTGCTCGGCGCGCTCGCGAACTCGCGGGGCCACCGGCACGAGGAGAACGCGGCCAAGCTCGTAAACGTGTCGCTCGGCCAGTCGCGCGAGGTCGGTGCCGCGCTGCTCGCATCGGCAGAGGGCTACACGCCGCGCGCAAATCAGCTGATCGACGCGGCGCGCGAGCGCCTGGGCTCGATCCAGGAGGTCGCGAACGCGCTGGCAGACAACCTGCCGGCGCCGAAGGCCGCGAGCGGCCGCTCGCGCCGCCGGCGTCGCAAGCGCAAGAAGAAGGGCCAGGCGCAGGGCCAGCCGAAGAGCGGCAACGGCGGTGCGCCCGCGCCGAAGCAGGAAACCGCTCCGGCCGCCGAGGCGTAACGCTGAACGCCTGACCGAGACTGGTCACTAGCGCATGGACGCGCGGTTCATCCTGCTACTTCCCATCGCCTTCGGGGCGGGGATCATCACCGCGGTCTCGCCGTGTGTGTTCCCGGTCTTGCCGATCCTGTTCGCGGGCGGAGGCGCAGGCGGCAGCCGGCGCAGGCCGTACGCGATCATCGCCGGCCTCGTCGCGAGCTTCGCGACCTTCACGCTGGTGGCGACCTGGCTGCTGAAGCACCTGCACCTGCCGCAGGACTTCCTGCGCGACCTCTCGATCGGGCTGCTGTTCCTGTTGGCTGCGACGCTGATCATCCCGCAGCTCGGCGTCCTGCTCGAGCGGCCGCTCGCGTTCCTGAGCCGACGCAGCCCCGGCAGCGACCTCGGCGGCGGGTTCCTGCTCGGCCTGAGCCTCGGAGTCGTCTTCGTCCCCTGCGGCGGCCCGGTGATCGGGACGATCTCGGCGAACGCAGCGCGCGTGCAGTTCGGGTGGAAGACGGTCGCGATCACGCTCGCCTATGCGCTCGGGGCCGCTCTTCCCATGCTGTTCGTCGCCTCGCTAGGCCAGAACGCGACGCGGCGGCTGCGAGCGAGCGCCGTCCGCCTGCGAACCGCCCTCGGCGTCGTGATGGCGCTGGCCGCGCTCGCGATCGTCTTCAACCTCGACCGCAAGCTCCAGACCTGGTTCCCGGACTACACGCACGCGCTGCAGGGAATCGAGCGGAGCTCGGTCGCGAAGGACGAGCTGGCGAAGCTGCAGCGGCACGGCAAGGCCCGCTTCGCCACGCCGAAGACCGCCGCCGACTCGCTCCAGGACTACGGCGCGGCGCCCGACTTCGCCGGGATCTCCGACTGGCTGCACACACGCCCCCTCACGATGGCGAAGCTGCGCGGCAAGGTCGTGCTCGTCGACTTCTGGACGTACTCGTGCATCAACTGCCTGCGGACGCTGCCGCACCTCGAGGCCTGGGACGCGCGCTACCGCAAGGCGGGCCTCGTGATCGTCGGCGTCCACACGCCGGAGTTCGCATTCGAGCACGTGGTTTCGAACGTGCGCAAGGCCTCGCAGGACCTCGGCGTCCGCTACCCCGTCGCGATCGACAACGGCTACCACACGTGGGGCGCGTACCAGAACGATGCCTGGCCGGCCGAGTACCTGATCGACCGGCGCGGGCACGTCCGCGAGATCAAGAAGGGCGAGGGCGACTACGACGGCACCGAGCGGACGATCAGGACGCTGCTCGGTGAATCCGGCAGCGCGCAACTCGCCTCGGTGAAGGACCGGACGCCTCAGCACCTGACAACGCCGGAGTCGTACCTGGGCTGGGCGCGGCTCGACCGCTACGTCGGCTCGCGGCTCGCGGCCGACCAGGAGGCCCGCTACCGGTTCCCGCGCACGGTCCCGCTGAACGACCTCGCCTACGCGGGTCGCTGGAAGGTCGAGCGGGAGCGCATCGTCGCCGGCCGTGGCGCGCGGCTGCGGCTGCACTTCCTGGCGCAGAGCGTCTACCTCGTGCTGAGCGGGCGCGGCACGATGCAGGTGCTCGTCGGCGGCAGGCACGTGAAGACGATGCGCGTCAACGGGCTGAGCCGGCTCTACACGTTGCTGCAGTATCCGGGTCTGAGCGAGGGCGCGCTCGAGCTGCGCTTCACGCCCGGGATCTCGGCCTACGCCTTTACCTTCGGGTAACGCGTGTCACTGCTCGCGTGCGGCGCTGTCCTCGCCGTCCTCTTCGTCGCGCTGGCGCAGGTAGCGCGTCAGCTCGGCGGCTAGCGCGTCGCCCGAGGGAAGGTCGGTCGTCTCCTCGAGCTGATCGGCTCGGCGCTCGAGCTCGTCCACGTAGGCCGCGGTCTCCTCGTCGGAGGCGACCGCCTCGCTGACCTGCTCCTCGTAGGACTGCGCGGCCTCCTCGAGCTCGTCCGCGTCGATCTCGACGCCCATCAGCGCACCCAGCCGCTCGCACAGCGCGAGCGCGCCGCGCGGGCTCGGCGTCAGCGAGACGTAGTGCGGCACGGCTGCCCAGAGGCTCGCCGACTGGATGCCGCTCTGGCGGCACGCGTCGTGGAGGACGCCGACGATCCCGGTCGGCCCTTCGTAGCGCGAGGCGGACAGGCCGAGCTGCTCGACGAGCTCGCTGTCGGTCGCGCTCCCGGTCACCGGCGCCGACCGCGTGTGCGGCACATCGGCGAGGAGCGCACCGAGCGTGATCATCAGCTCCACGCCGAGGTCCTTGGCGAGCCCGACGACGAGCTCCGAGAACGTCCGCCAGCGCAGGTTCGGCTCGATCCCGAGCAGAAGCACGACATCGCGGTCGAGCCCGTCCGGGCGCGCGTGGTAGAAGGCGGTCTCGGGCCAGTCGATCCGGCGGCTCAGCCCTTCCTCCAGCGAGACGTGCGGGCGCGTTGCCTGGAAGTCGAAGAAGCTCTCGGGGTCGATGTCGGCGAACCGCTCGGCGGCCCAGGTCTTGGCGAGGTAGCCGGCCGCTAGCGTGGCCGCCTGCGCACCGTCGTTCCAGCCGCGGAATGCGCCCACGAGCACCGGCCGCGAGAGCTCCGGCCGCCGGTCGATGCGAAGCTCGTCGCCCACGCGATCAGTCTACGTGCCGCCTTGTGCCAGAGCCGCGGGCGGACGCCACAGAACGGTGACGAAGGCGACGAGCAGCGCCCAGACCGCCGCGGCGAGGCCAACGTGGACCAAGACGAGCGGCCAGGGCAGATGCGTCCGGTACTGCACCTCCCCGAGCGCCATCTGCGCGAGCAACAGGCCGAAGAGCCCGAGCCCCAGGCTGAACAGGCGCGGCCAGCGCCCGCGTTGCGAGGCCAGGTAGCCGAGCAGGAAGACGATCCCGATCGCGAAGACGGCGACCGCCGCCGCGTGGACGTAGATGAGCGGCTGGAGCCGCCACAGCCGGTGGACGTGCTGGGCGCCCCCACCGGAGTGTGGGCCGCCGGCGGTCGCGAGCGTGCCCGTCACGAGCAGCACGGCGCCCGAAGCCGCGACGGCGAGCCCCGCCCGGCGTAGCTCCTTGCGGACCGCGAGCTCGGCCCGGCCGGAGCGCAGGGTGAAGGCTTCGAGCGCGAGCACGACGGCACCGGCGATCACTGCCATCGAAAGCAGCAGATGCGCCGCGACGACCGGCCAGCGCAGGGCGGTGTGAACCGCGAGATAGCCGAGGGGCGCCTGAGCGAGCGTGCCGGCGAAGATTGAGAGTGCGAGCCGCCGGCCGCGGCGAGAGAGCCCCGGCACGAAGCGGGCCGCCAGCGTCGTCAGCAGGACGAGGACGATCACGACGCCGCCGATCGCCCGGTTCCCGAACTCGATGAACGCGTGGTAGTCCTTGGCCGGCAGCGGGTGCCCGGCCTCGCAGCCGGGCCAGTGGCGGCAGCCGAGCCCCGAATCCGTCACGCGCACGGCCGCGCCGGTGAGCACGATCAGCCAGAGCGCGCCGACCGAGACCAGCGTCAGCTGCAGGAACCTCGTCGGTG
>JAWVDY010000015.1:0-14282 GCA_033856995.1 Gaiellaceae bacterium | reverse complement strand
GCCTCGCCGGGCTGGTTCGTGCTCAACATGGCCGACTCCGCCTGGACGCACGACGACCGCGGCGGCGAATGGTCGACCTACGGCGAGCCCGAGGGCGAGTTCCAGCAGTACGGGATCGGGATCCACGTCCTCCGGCCGGGCCAGGTGAACGGCCTCTACCACTCGGAGAGCGTCCAGGAGGACTTTCTCGTCCTCTCCGGGGAGTGCCTGCTGCTGATCGAGGAGGAGGAGCGGCACCTGAAGGCCTGGGACTTCGTCCACTTCGCCCCGGGCACGCGGCACATCTGCATCGGCGCGGGCGACGGGCCGTGCGCGATCCTCATGGTCGGCGCGCGCGGGCCGGACAAGACGCTGCACTACCCGGTGACGGAGCTCGCACTGAAGCACGGCGTCGCGGCGCCCGAGGAGACGGACGACCCGCGGGAGGCGTACCGCGAGGTGGCGCGCAACTTCCGTCGCGTGCGCGCGACCTGGCCGCCGTAGCCGCAGCGTCGTAGGCTTCGACTCGGTGGACGAGCATGTACTGCTCGTTGAGGACGACGCCTCCATCCGCGAGGTGGCGACGCTCGGCCTAGAGCAGGCGGCGCTGCGGGTCACCGCCCTTGGTGACGGGCGCGAGGGTCTCGACCGCTTCCGTGAGGGCGGCGTCGACCTCGTGGTGCTCGACGTGATGCTTCCGTCGCTCGACGGCTTCGATGTCTGCCGCGAGATCCGGCGCGAGAGCGGGGTTCCGATCGTGATGCTCACGGCGCGCAGCGAGCTGCACGACGTCGTGACCGGGCTCGAGCTCGGCGCGGACGACTATGTGACGAAGCCGTTCGAGCTTCCGGAGATTGTGGCGCGCGTCAAGGCGGTGCTGCGCCGCGCGTCGGCGGACGAGAGCGGCGGGACGATCAGCGTCGCCGGTCTCGAGATCGATCCGGAGGGCTTCGTCGTGCGGAAGCGCGGCGCCGAGCTCGCGCTGACCGCCACCGAGTTCCGGCTCCTGCTGGAGCTCGTGCGCCGGCCGAAGCAGGTCTTCACGCGTGAGCTCCTGCTCGAGCTGGTCTGGAACTACGACTACCTCGGCGACTCGCGACTCGTCGACGCCGCCGTGCAGCGGCTGCGGGCGAAGGTCGAGGACGATCCCAAGCAGCCTGCGCTGATCAAGACGGTGCGTGGAGTCGGCTACCGCTTCGACGCGGGCTCGTGACCCTTCGGCGGCGGCTGACGATCGTGCTCGCGCTGGCCGTCGGGCTCTCGGGTGCCGCCCTCGCGGCCGGCTCGTACTTCGTCGTGCGCCACAACCTGCTCGCGGACTCGGTCGACTCGAGCGTCGTGCAGACACGGCGCAACCTCGAGGTCGCCAGGGCGTTTCGAGGCGAGAGCGCCCAGCGACTGATCCAGGCGTACAGGAGCCGCGGCGACTTCGAGACGGTCGTCACGCGCAGCGGCCACGCGTTCCTCTCCGGGCTCGTGACGCTCCGCTCGGTGCCCCCCGGCCTGCGTACGATCGTCGATCGCGGTGAGCTCGGCTACCAGCGCACGAGCGTGGCCGGGACGAACTACCTCGTCACCGCCACGCCGGCTGCGAACGGCACTCGGCTCTACTTCTTCTTCTCGGAGGACGGCCTGCGGCACGAGCTCGCGGTGCTGCGGAACATCCTGCTCGCCGGCGTCGGGATCCTAGTGCTCCTGGCTGCGCTCGCAGGGGTCGTGCTCGCGCGCAGCGCGCTCCGCCCGGTCGCCCGCGCGAGCGATGCCGCGCGTTCGCTGGCGGAAGGACTGCTCGAGACGCGACTCCCGGTCGAGGGCCGTGACGAGTTCGGCGCGTGGGCGCAGTCGTTCAACGAGATGGCGGCGGCCCTCGAGGCGAAGATCGCAGCGCTTTCTGCGGCGCAGGCGCGGGAGCGGCGCTTCACCGCCGACGTCGCCCACGAGCTGCGTACCCCGCTGACGGCGCTGATGGGCGAGGCCTCCCTGCTGGCCGAGCACGTTGAGCGAATGCCCGCCGAGTCGCGGCGGCCGGCGGAGTTGCTGATCGCGGACGTGGGTCGCCTGCGCCGCTTGGTCGAGGACTTGATGGAGATCTCACGCTTCGACGCGGGCGCCGAGAGCGTGCACGCCGAGGAGGTCGACGTCGCCGCGCTCGTCCGGGCCACCGTTCGAGCGCGCGGGTGGGAGGAGCGGGTGTGGCTCGGAGGCGACGGCCTGCGGGTGACGAGCGACCCGCGGCGGCTGGAGCGGATCGTGGCGAACCTCGTCGACAACGCGTTGGAGCATGGCGGGTCGTCGGTGTCGGTGCGGGTCGGCGACGGCGCGATCGAGGTCGCGGACGACGGGCCGGGGATCGCGGCCGAGCACCTGCCGCACGTGTTCGAGCGCTTCTACAAGGCGGACGCCTCCCGCAGCGGCAACGGCACGGGCCTCGGGCTCGCGATCGCCCAGGAGAACGCGCGCCTGCTCGGCGGCGTGCTCGAGGTCGCGAGCGACCCCGGCGGCGGCACCCGCTTCACGCTCACGATCTAGCCGTTGCAGAACCGTTACGCGCCCGTGACCGGGTCGTTGCGCCTGAGGCGCAGGCTGGTGAGGACAGGCAGGCAACAAAAGGAGCCACGATGTCCCCCGCAGCAGAGCACCTCGTCAAGAAGCTCGTCGTCCTGGCCGTGCTGGTCGGCCTCGGGAGCGCGCTCGCGTTCCTGGTCGTCGCCTCCGCGTCGGGCGGCTCGTCCGCTGCCACCCGGCGCGTCAGCGTCTCGAGCAGCGGGGTGCAGGCTGACCGCGACACGTATGCCGCCGGCCTCAGCGCGAGCGGTCGCTACGTCCTCCTCAACTCGCTGGCCTACCACCTCGTCCCGGGGGACACGAACAAGCGCTGGGACGTCTTCGTCCACGACCGCTCGACCGGCGCGACCACCCGGGTCAGCGTCTCGAGCCAGGGCGACCAGGCCCGGGCGACCCGCGACCCTTGGGGTGGCTCGACGGCCGGCGCCATCAGCGGCAACGGGCGCTATGTCGTCTTCCAGTCGGACGCGCCGAACCTCGTCCCCGGCGACACCAACCGCGTTCAGGACGTGTTCCTCCACGACCTGAAGACCGGCCGGACGTCGCGCCTCAGCATCGGCCGACGGGGGCGGCAGGCCAACGGCCCGAGCGGGGCCGCGACGATCAGCGCGAACGGGCGCTCCGTGGCCTTCGAGTCGTTCGCCTCGAACCTCGTCGCCGGTGACAAAAACCGCGCCACGGACGTGTTCGTGCGCGACCTCGCGAGGGGCAACACGACTCGCGTGAGCGTCACGACCCACGGTGCCGAGGCTCGTTGCAAGGACGGCTGCGAGAGCAGCGAGCCGGCCCTCAGCGCGAACGGCCGCTACGTCGCGTTCCAGTCGTCGGCGACGAACCTCGTTCCGGGCGACACGAACAAGCTCGGCGATGTCTTCGTCCACGACCGCCACACCGGTCGCACCGAGCGCGTCAGCGTCACGAGCGCCGGCAAGCAAGCGGGCGGGGACAAGACCAACAACGGGAGCAACGCTCCCGCGATCAGCTCGGACGGCCGCTACGTGGCCTTCCACTCGGCGGACTCGAACCTCGTCTCCGGCGACACGAACCGGACGTTCGACATCTTCGTTCACGACCGCAAGACCGCGCGGACGACTCGGATCAGCGTAGGCAGCAACGGCCACCAGGCGAACGGCGAGAGCCTCGGCGCGCTGAGCGTCAGCGCGGACGGGCGGTACGTCGCCTTCACGTCGCTCGCCTCGAACCTCGTGCCGGGCGACGCCAACGAGATCACGGACGTGTTCGTACGCGACCTGCGGGCCGGCAAGACGACGCTCGCCAGCCTCGGCGACGCAGGCGAGCAAGGCGGCGACGCGAGCACGGTGAGCGGTGTGGCCTTCAGCGCCGACGACCGCCTGCTCGCCTTCTCCTCGTGGGCCTCGAACCTCGTCCCGGGCGATACGAACTCGACGCCCGACGCATTCCTGCGTGAATTCCCGGGCACGAGTCGGTATTCGGGGCTCGGCGTCGAAGGGAGAAGCCGATGAAGAAGCTGCTGGCACTCACCGCCCTCGCAGTCCTCGGCGGCGCGCTCGGCTTCGCCACCGCCGGCTGCGGCTCCGAGCAGGCCGTTTCGCTCGGCAAGCCACAGACCGCCACGAGCGGGCCGGAGCAGACGGGCTCGGTCCCGACGCTGCTCTCGCTCGAGGTCTGGTTCGCGAACCACGACGGGCTCGTGGCCGTGCACCGCACGCACGAGCCGACCCGGCTCGTGGCGACCGCAGCGGTGAACGCGCTGCTCGCCGGCCCGAGCGCCCCGGAGCGCGCCGCCGGCCTCGTGTCGGCGGTGCCGAGCGGCACGCGCCTGCTCGGGATCAGCATTCGCAGCGGGATTGCCACCGTCGACCTGACCTCGGAGTACCAGTCCGGCGGCGGCTCGCTCTCGATGCAGATGCGGCTCGGGCAGGTCGTCTACACGCTGACGCAGTTCCCGACCGTGCAGAAGGTGCGCTTCAGCCTCGACGGATCGCCGGTGAACGTCTTCTCGAGCGAGGGAATCGTGCTCGACCACCCGGTCGGGCGAGCCGACTACGGGAACCTGCTCCCGCCGATCGACGTCGCCCAGCCGGCCGCCGGCGACCGCGTGACGAGCCCGGTGACGGTCTCGGGAACCGCGAACGTGTTCGAGGCGAACGTCTCGGTGGAGATCCTCAACGCGCACGGCAAGGTCGTTGGCAGAACGTTCACGACCGCGAGTTGCGGCACCGGGTGCCGCGGGAGCTACTCGGCCGCGATCACGTTCAGGGTGGCGAAGGCGCAGCCCGGCACGATCGTCGTGCACGACGACGACGCCGCCGGGACCGGCAAGGCGCCGAACTCCGTTCGCATCCCGGTCACGCTCGCGCCGTAGCGCCGAGGAACTCGGCGAGCGGCGCGAGCGCCTCCTCGAGCCGCGACGTGTCGCCCCAGGCGCCGAGCAGCTCGAGCCGCCCGGTCTTGCGGTCGAACCGCGGCTCGGCGCGGCCGGGCAGCTCGTCCCCGACGAGGAGCGGCAGCACGTAGTAGCCGAACTCGCGTTTGGCCTTCGGCACGTACATCTCGAGGCGGTAGTGGAAGCCGAAGAGCGCCTCGGCGCGGGCGCGGTCGTGCACGAGCCGGTCGAACGGCGAGAGCAGCACGGCCCGGTCCGGCGCCGGCTCGTCCGACACGTCCGGGTGCGCGACCCACTCGCCGCGCTCCTTCCAGACGCCGAGCGAGCGCTGCCGGCGCCGCAGGAGCTCGCGCTCGGCCTCGCGCCACGGGATCGTCTCGGTCTGCCGGAAGACGCGCTCGCCGAGATCCCAGAGGCGCTGCTTGCCGACGCGGCCGGCGACGGCGATCTCGCCGCGAGTTGTCAGGATCTCGAGCATCAGCCGCACGTTCCGGTCACCCCACCAGCGGTGCGCCTGGCCAGCGGGCATCAGGTCGTGCTGGAGATCGCGGGAGAGGAGTGGCCCGTTCCGCTCCAGCTCCCGCAGCACGTGACGGCGGAAGGGCGCATTCTCGCGCAGGAAGTCGCGAGTCCACTCGTGGCGCTTGGTCTTGTCTCCGCGCCGCCGCCTCGCCATCCGCGCCCGCTGGAGCGGCAGGTCCTCGATCGGGTAGATGAACGCGTCGTACTCGAAGAGCGTGCGCTCTTCCCAGAGCAGGCGGTCGAGCTCGCCCGGGTCGAACGGCCCGAGACGGCTGAAGAGGACGAGCTGCTGCGGCGGCGCGACCGTGGCTATCGGGTCCATCTGGAGAAAACCGAGCGCCCGCACCGTGTCGAGGACGCTCGTCGCCGAGCCGTCGAGGAGCTGCGCGCGCACGGCGATGCGCCGAGCCTGCTCGGGGGTCACGATCCTCTTCACAGCTCGAGCCGCGCGTCCTCGAGGTCGAGGTCGCGCACGACCTTCCTCATCACCGTGTCGTCGATCCGGCCCTCGCGCCGCAGGTCCGTCACGGCGTGCCGCTCGGCGTCGAGCAGCTCGCGGCGCAGCCGCTGGTAGTCCTGCGAACGGTCCTCGATCGAGCCGTCGCCGTCGGGATCGAACCGGGAACGGAACCGCTCTTGCCGGAAGGCGTACTGACGGCGGAGCCGGTCGGCGGTGTCCTCGCGCACCCAGTCCTCGTCGAGGAGCTCTTCCAGCCGCTGCAGCCCGGCCTCGGCCGCGTAGATCCGCGCCTTCGCCTCCTCCTGCTCGGCGCTTTCGTCGTCCTCGAGGCGCAGGACGCGGATCAGCGCTGGCAGCGTCAGGCCCTGGACGACGAGAGTCGCGAAGATCACGCCGAAGGTGAGGAAGACGATCAGGTCGCGGTCGGGGAACCGGGAGCCGCCGTCGGTGGCCAGCGGCAGCGAGAGCGCGGCCGCGAGAGAGACCGCGCCGCGCATTCCCGACCAGGCGAGCACCGTCTTCGAGCTCCACGACGGCGCCGGGTCCTCCTCTCGCACGCGGCGGCTGAGCATTCGGCCGAGGAACGCAGTCGGGAAGATCCACGCGAAGCGAGCGGCGATCACGACTCCGCTGACGAGCGCCGCATAGCCGAGCAGCGTCGTCGTCGAGCGCCCCGAGAGCCCATCCAGGATCGAGGGCAGCTGCAATCCGACGAGTGCGAACAGGAGGCCGTTCAGGAGCAGGAAGACGATCTCCCAGACCGCCTGGCCCTGCAGGCGCGTCTGCGCCGTCGTCAGCTCGGGCGTGTGCCAGCCCATGTAGATGCCGACGGTGACGGCGGCGAGCACGCCCGAGACGCCGAGCGACTGGGCGGGCAGGTAGCCGAAGTAGCCGCTCAGGAGCGCGATCGTGATCTCGACCGGCGGGTTGTCGAGCCGCCGCCGCAGCTGTCTGATCAGATAGCCGACGACGAGTCCGACCGCGATCCCGCCGACCACGTTCAGGAAGAACCGTCCGGTCGCGTTCGCGAGCGAGAAGCTCCCGGTCACGACCGCGGCCACGGCGAATCGGTAGGCGACGAGCGCCGTGCCGTCGTTGACCAGGCTCTCGCCCTCGACGAGCGCGATCAGCCGCCGCGGGAGGCCGAGTCGCTGCGCGATCGAGGTGGCGGCCGTCGGGTCGGTGGGGGAGACGAGCGCGCCGAGCACGAAGGCCTCGGCCCAGCCGAGGCCGTGGATCGCCATATGCGCGACCGTGGCGACCGCGAGCATGGTCGTCAGGACGAGCCCGACCGCAAGCAGCCCGATCGGCCGCACGTTGGCGCGCAGCTCGCGGAGCGAGGTGAAGAACGCGGAGCCGTAGAGCAGCGGCGGGAGCACCGCGACGAGGACGAGGTCCGGCGAGAGCGTGACCTGTGGCGCCCCGGGGACGAACCCGATCCCGACGCCGCCCAGGACGAGCAGGATCGGGTACGGGATCCGGACGAACTGCGAGACCGCGAGCAGGAGCAGTGCCGCCGCCAGGAGGGCGGCGAGGAGGGCGCTGTCGCCTGCCGAGACGCTCAGCGTGAGCACGCGGCGAGCCTAGCGCCCGGTGTGTGCGAAGCCGAAGTCCTAGTGGATCCCGAGCGGCCTGAAGCATTTGTGTATGTCACAGTTTCTGTAAATTGCAGGTAATGGCTGGGCGCGACCTGAAGCTGCTCGCCGCCGAGCTCTCGCAGTGCTGGCGCGAGCTCGGCGCGATCCTCGCGAGCCGCCGTCTCCATGCATCGCTGCACCCGGAGCTCGGGATGAAGCTGACGCCGAGCAAGCTGCGCGCGCTCGACCTGCTGGCCGAGCAGGGCGGCCTGCGCGTGGGGGAGCTCGCGGAGCGGGTCGGCGTCGACGACACCACCGCCACGAGGCTCGTCGACAAGCTCGAGGAGCTCGGCCTCGCCGAGCGCCGCGGCGCGGAGGGCGACCGCCGCGCCATCCTCGTCGGCCTGACTCCCGCGGGCCTGAGGCTCGTCACCGGCGTCGCGGCCCAGCGGCAGCAGTTCTTCGCCGACGTGCTGGGCGCCCTCGAGCCCGACGAGCGCGTTCAGCTCCTGCGCCTGACCGAGAAGGCAGCGCTCGCGCTCAGCGCCCGCAGCCGGGAGCTGGTCGCGCGTTGACCGCGCTTGCGCGCGCGGAGGAGCGCGCCGAGCGCGTCGTGCTCGTCGACGGCCTCGTCGTTCGCTTCGGCGAGGTCGAGGCGGTCGCCGGGATCTCGTTCGAGGTGGCCGCCGGCGAGGCGTTCGGCCTGCTCGGCCCGAACGGCGCCGGCAAGACGACGACGATTCGCGTCCTCACGACCCTGCTCCGCCCGGCCGAAGGAGCCGCGCAGGTCGCCGGCCACGATGTCGTCCATGACGGGCTCGCGGTGCGGCAGGCGATCGGCTACGTGCCGCAGGCGATCTCGATCGACGGCGCCCTCACCGCCTACGAGAACCTCGAGTTCTACGGCCGCGCGATCGGAGTTCCGAAGCGCGAGCGACGAGAGCGGATCGCCGACGCCGTCGACGCGATGCAGCTCCACTCGTTCCTCGATCGGCTCGGCCGCACGCTCTCTGGCGGGATGCTGCGCCGGCTCGAGATCGGCACGGCGCTCCTGAAGCAGCCGGCCGTGCTCTTCCTCGACGAGCCGACGGTGGGCCTCGACCCGACCGCGCGCCGCCTGGTCTGGGAGCGGCTCGAGCTCCTGCGCGCCGAGGCCGGGACAACGATCTTCGTCACCACGCACCAGATGGAGGAGGCCGAGCGGCAGTGCGACCGGATCGCGATCATGGACCGCGGCCGGATTGCCGCGATCGGCTCGCCTGAGCAGCTCCGCACGGGCTACGGCGTGCCGGTGCTCGAGGACGTCTTCACCGCCGTCACCGGCGGCCGGCTTGAGGAAGGAGGGAGCTTCCGGGATGTCCGCGCAGGCCGCAGACGCTCACGCAGGCTCGCTTGAGCTCGCGCTCCGCTCGTTGCCCGTGCGGGCGGCGCGGCTACGCGACGGCACGCTCGCGATGGGCTGGGCAGAGCTGCGCAAGCTCCGGCATGACCACCTCGACATCTTCACGCGCTCGGTGCAGCCGCTCCTCTGGCTCTTCGTCTTCGGGACGGCGCTCCAGCACAACCGCGCGCTCGCCGGCGGCTCGCGCGACTACCGCGCCTACCTCGCGCCCGGAGTGATGGCCCAGGCCGCGCTCTTCGTCGCGATCTTCTTCGGCCTCGGCGTGATCTGGGAGCGCGACGTCGGCCAGCTCCAGCGTCTGCTCGCGACGCCGCTGCCGCGGCTCGGGATCGTGCTCGGCAAGGCGGCCGGCGCGGCGATCCGCGCGCTGGTGCAGGCGATCGTGCTGCTCGCGGTGATCGCGATCGCGGGGATCTCGATCCACTGGAACCCGCTACGCGTCCTCGGCGCGATCGCCCTGCTCCTGCTTGGGACCGGCGCCTTCGCCTGCCTGTCGATGATCCTCGCGGCCCTCGTGCGCACGCGCGAGCGCTTCATGGGCATCGGCCAACTCGTCGTGATGCCGCTCTTCTTCGCCTCGAGCGCGCTCTACCCCCTCTCAATCATGCCGCGCTGGCTCCGAGTCGTCGCGCACGCGAACCCGCTCAGCTACGAGGTGCACGGGATGCGGCAGCTGCTGCTCGGCATCTCGTCGGGCGGGCGCCTGTGGCTCGACTTCGTCGTGGTGGCCGGGTTCCTCGTGGCGAC
Source organism: Gaiellaceae bacterium (assembly GCA_033856995.1). Taxonomy (GTDB): domain Bacteria; phylum Actinomycetota; class Thermoleophilia; order Gaiellales; family Gaiellaceae; genus AC-32. The sequence continues at coordinate 4,662 of JAWVDY010000015.1, read as the reverse complement.
GGCGGTTACTGCGGCCAAGGCGTACCCCCGCGCGATTCTCTAGCTTGAAGGCATGAGCGAGCTGGCCATCCGCCTGCGCGGCGTCGTCAAGCGCTACGGGGCGATCAGGGCAGTCGACGGCCTGGACCTCGACGTGCCCGTCGGCACCTGTGTCGGCCTGCTCGGCCCGAACGGCGCCGGCAAGTCGACGACGATGCGGCTCCTCACCGCGCAGGCGATCCCGGACGCGGGCGAGCTCGAGGTGCTGGGCTTCCAGCTCCCGTACGACTCGAAGGCGGCCCGCGCACAGTGCGGCGTCGTCCCCCAGCTCGACAACCTCGACGTGACGCTGACCGTCGAGCAGAATCTGCTCGTCTTCTCGCACCTGTACCGCATCCCGCGGGCCGAGCGCCGCGAGGCGATCGAGCGGTCGCTGAAGATGGCGAAGCTCGCCGATCGCCGCAGCACGAAGGTCGACAAGCTCTCGGGCGGCATGCGGCGGCGTCTGCTGATCTCCCGCGCGCTCGTGCACCGTCCGCGCCTGGTCCTCCTCGACGAGCCGACCGTCGGCCTCGACCCGCAGGTGCGCCAGGAGCTGTGGGCGCTGATCGACGCGCTGCGCTCCGAGGGGACGACGATTCTGATGTCAACGCACTACATCGAGGAGGCGCAGCGGCTCGCCGACACCGTGCTGATCATGTCGCACGGCAAGGGCGTCGCCTCCGGGCCGCCCGCCGAGCTCGTCGTCGAGCACGCGGGTCACGAGGTGCTGGAGGTCTACGGACCGCCCGCACGGCTTGCCGAGGTCGAGTCCGAGGCCGGCGAGGCGGGCCTGCGCACGAGGCGAACCGGCACGAGCATCGCCGTTCTCGGCGTCGATGGGAACGGCAACCCCTTCGAGGGCGAGCGGCGGCCCGCGAACCTCGAGGATGTCTTCGTGCTCCTCACCGGCGAGGAGATCGACTGATGGCTGCACGCGAGACACCGCGCCTCGGCCGGCTCGAGCGCCCGGCGCTGACCGGCGTGCTGGTGCGCGAGGTCGTCAACTTCTCCTCGTTCTGGCGGGCGAGCACGTTCTCGTCGACCGTCGAGCCGACCATCTACCTGCTCGCGTTCGGCTTCGGCTTCGGCTCGCTCGTGAGCAAGGTCGGCGGCTATCGCTACGTCGAGTTCGTCGGCACGGGGACGGTCGCCACGGCGGTGCTGTTCTCGTCCGCGTTTCCGGCCATGTTCGGCACCTTCGTCAAGTACAAGTTCCAGCGCACCTACGACGCGATCCTCGCGGCGCCCGTCGACACCGAGGAGCTCGTCACCGCCGAGGCCGTGTGGATCGCGACCCGCGCAGGCGTGTACGGCTGCGTGCCGATGCTCGTGGCGATGGCGTTCGGGCTCAACCCGTCATGGGGGATGCTGACCGTGCCGTTGATCGCGTGGCTGGCGGGCTTCGGCTGGGCCTGCTTCGGGATGATGATCGCCGGCTTCGCCTCGTCGTTCGAGAACTTCAGCTACGTCGTGAGCGCGGTCCTGACGCCGCTCTTCCTCGTCGCGGGCACGTTCTTCCCGCTCAGCTCGCTCCCGCGCTGGGCGCAGATCCTCGGCGAGGCCAACCCGCTGCACCACTGCGTCCAGCTGGTCCGCGACGCCGTCTTCATGAACCAGAGCTGGATCGACCTGCTGCGCGTCGGTGCGCTCGTGCTCTTCGCGCTCGTCCTGTGGCGGATCGCGATCTACGCGCTGGAGCGCAAGCTCGTCGACTGATCAGAACGAGCCGCTCGCCCGTGCACCAGCTCACCAAGGAGGAAGCCCGGCGCATCGCGGTGCGCGCTCAGCTGCTCGACGCACCCCGGCCGACCGAGCTGCTCGCGGTCGTCCAGCGGCTGACCCTGCTGCAGATCGACCCGACCGCGGCCATCGCGCCGAGCGCGGACCTCGTCGCCTGGAGCCGCCTCGGCTCGTCGTACCGGCCCGCGCAGCTCAGGCAGGCGCTGGACGACCGCACGCTCTTCGAGCACGACGCGCTCGTGCGGCCGATGAGCGACCTGGGACTCGTCCTCGCCGAGGCGGCCGAGTGGCCGAGCTACGAACGCTCGCGCGCCTGGCTCCGGGGCAATGACCGCTTCAGGCGCGACATCCTGAAGCTCCTCGAGGGCTCCGGACCCCTCGTCTCCCGCGACATCCCGGACACCTGCGTCGTGCCGTGGGCCTCGACCGGGTGGACGAACAAGCGCAACGTGTCCCAGATGCTGGAGTTCCTGATGATGCGCGGCGAGGTTGCGATCGCCGGCCGCGTCGGGCGCGAGCGGCTGTGGGACCTGGCCGAGCGCGTGTACCCGGCCGGCGTTGTGGTCCCGTCCGTCGACGAGGCGCGCCGGATCAGGAACGAGCGGCGGCTCGCCTCGCTCGGCATCGCCCGGCAGAAGCGTCCAGCCATGCCGATCGAGCCGGTCGACGTGGGCGAGGCCGGCGAGCCGGCCGTGGTCGACGGCACCAAGGGCGAGTGGCGGGTCGATCCCGCCCAGCTCGGCGGGGACTTCGAGGGGCGAACCGCGCTGCTGTCGCCGTTTGACCGGCTCGTCTACGACCGCGTCCGGGCCGAGGAGCTGTTCGACTTCGAGTACAGCCTCGAGATGTACAAGCCCGCGACCAAGCGGCGCTGGGGCTACTTCGCGCTGCCGGTCCTCCATGAGGACCGGCTGGTCGGGAAGGTCGACGCAGCCGCCGACCGCAAGGCCGGGGTGCTGCGGGTGCATGCGATCCACGAGGACGTGAAGTTCGCGGGCGCGATGGCGAGAGCCGTGCAGGCCGAGCTCGAAGACCTCGCCGCGTGGCTCGGGCTCGCGTTGGGCTAACCCATCTGGGTCTAGCGGCAAGCGGCGGTCGCTGAGGTAGCGTAAAAACCGGTGCCGCCTCCCGCGTCCCTCCCGGCAGACGATCTGCTCAAGGCGCTATCCGCCGACTTCCTGGGGGCGATCGACGCGGTGAGCGTCCCTGCCTACATCGTCGACCTCCACCGCCGGGTTCAATGGCAGAACGCAGCGTCGATCCGGCTGGTTGGCGATCTGCGCGGCCGGCTCGACGACAGTGTGCTCGCGCCAGGCGACCTGGGAGTCGCCCGCGAGGCGTTCACGCGCAAGCAGAAAGGCGCGTCGCACGCGGAGCTGCAGGTCTCAGTCATGTGTGCCGACGGGAAGCGGGTGCGCTGCGGGGTGAACACCGTTCCGCTCAAGAACGCCGATGGGGCGATGATCGGGAGCTTCGGGCTGGTCCAGGTGCTCGAAGACACGACGCCCTCGTCCACGGCCGCGCCGAGGCTCAGCCCGCGCGAGCGCGAGACCCTCACGCTGCTGGCGGCCGGGCACTCGACCTCGCAGATGGCGCAGGAGATGCACATCGCCACAGAGACTGTGCGCAACCACGTCAAGCGCGTCCTGCGCACCCTCGACGCCCGCTCCCGCGTCGAAGCCGTCGCGAAGGCGCGCCAGGTCGGCTTGCTCTAGGCCCGATGGCGTACGACGAAGAGCTCGCCGCCCGCATTCGCGACCTCGTCGCCGGCGAGGATGGCCTCACGGAGAAGACGATGTTCGGCGGTCTTGCCTTTCTGGTGAACGGCAACATGGCCGTCGCCGCAAGCGGCCAGGCTCGTCGAGACGACGCCGGCGACCGAGATGGAGATGCGGGGTCGCTCGATGGCGGGCTGGCTGCGGCTGGAGTCAGCTGACGTCGAAGCGGACGGTGAGCTGTCGGCCTGGGTCACACGCGGCGTTACCTTCGCGCGCTCGCTGCCCGCCAAGCGCTAACGCGTCACCGTGTCTGACATCGTGCGCGTCGTGCGGGCGCCTCGGTTTGCAGGGCAAGTGACAGTCTTGCCACAAAGCCGCGACTTTCAGCGTGCGTGTCCGGCACCGTGAATCCCACCGACCGGCTAAGGCGTGAACTTCAGCGTCCAGACTCCGTCCGCCTGGACGTACAAGAGGTAAGCCCCCGCAGGCATGTCGCTGACTAGCCTCTTGCCCGTGGAAATTGCCGATCTCGTTGAACAGGTTCGAGAAACGGTGCCAGACACCGTTTCGTGGAGGTCGGGAGCAATCGCGATCAGACCCCGAGCGCGTACGCGGACTCGCCGTGCATCGCCGCGTCAAGCCCTTCCTCGGCCTCCGCTCCGACGCGCACCGGAGTTATCAGGTCGATCACCTTCAGCATCACGTACGTGAACGCGAACGCGTAGGCCGAGCAGCCCACGCCGGCCGCGAGTTGCTTACCGAAAAAGACGGCGGAGCCGTGAACGAGGCCCTGGGCGCCGGCGGGGTTGATCGCGGTCCCGGCGAAGACGCCGAGGAGGACGATGCCGAGCAGCCCGCCCATCCCGTGCACGCCCCACACGTCTAGCGCGTCGTCCCAAATGCAATTTGTTCTTGAGCTGGATCGCGTAGTAGCAGACGACCCCGGCGGCGATCCCGATCACTACCGACGCGTAGATCGGCACGTAGCCGGCCGCCGGGGTGATCGTCGCCAGGCCGGCGACGGCTCCCGTGAGGAGGCCGACGAAATGCGGTTTCTTCGCGTACCACCACTCGACGAAGAGCCACGTCACCGCAGCGAACGAGCAGCGATGTCGGTGTTGAGGAAGGCGGTTGCGGTGATGTCGTCGACCTTGAGCTCGCTGCCGGCGTTGAAGCCGTACCA
>JAWVDY010000014.1:0-3673 GCA_033856995.1 Gaiellaceae bacterium | reverse complement strand
TACCACGCTCGGCTCTACGGCCGCAGCCGGGAAGCGGCGCGCACGGTTGCGAGCTCGCTGCTCGAGGAGGCCGGGCTCGGCGAGCGGCGGCGTTCCCTGATCTCGACCTACAGCCGCGGCATGCGCCAGCGTCTCGGCATTGCGCGCGCCCTGGTGAACGAGCCCCAGGTCGTCTTCCTCGACGAGCCGACCCTCGGCCTCGACCCGGCCGGGCAGCGCCAGATCCTCGCGACCGTTCGCCGCATCGCTGACGAGCGAGGCACGACGGTGCTGCTGAGCACGCACCTTCTGGCCGAGGTCGAGGAGACGTGCTCGCGCGTGCTGATCCTCAACCGAGGCCGAGTCGCCGCGCAGGGAACGGTTGCCGAGGTCGCGGCTAAGGCGGCGGCACCGCGCAGCGGCCGACTTCGAGTGCCGCCCGATCAGGCCGAGGCCACACTCCGGGTGCTCGCCGCTGTCGGCGGCGCCAAGGCGGCCGGCGGCGGCCAACCCGGCCTGCTCACCGTGCGTCTGAAGGAGGGCGACGCCGGCAACGCGGCGGTGCTCGCCATCGTGGACGCGGGCATTCCACTGCTTGCCTGGGAGCTCGAAGGCGCCCGCCTCAGTGATGCGTTCCTGGCCATGACCGAGGCGATCTGAGGTGCGCGTCGTCACCGCACAGGAGCTCCGCGACCTCTGGGTGGACGGTCGCGGGATCGTCCTCGCATTCGCCTTCAGCGTCCTGCTGAGCGTAATCGCGTACCTGGTCGCCACGAACCGGGCGCTCAACTTCCTCGAGCACCGCGAGACGGTCAATCTCGTCCTGCAGGTCGCGATCGCCGTCGGCGCCCTGCTCGCGCTGCTCGCCGCTGCCGACACGATCAGCGGCGAGCGCGAGCGAGGGACGCTGGAGAGTCTGCTGCTGACGCCCGTCGCGAGGCTTGAGGTCGGAGCCGGCAAGCTCCTCGGCGCGCTCTCGCTCTGGCTCGCGGCGTTCCTGGTCACGATCCCCTACGTGTGGTTCCTCGCGCGGGGCGTGGGCCTCGTAGGCGTAGCGCTGGCGACCGGAATCGTCGTCGGAACGCTGCTGGCGGTCTTCCTCGCCTCCCTCGGGCTGCTGATCAGCGTCTTCGCCACCTCGAACAGGGTCAGTCTCTCACTCTCGCTGCTCGTCTTGCTTGCGCTCTTCGTACCGACGCAGCTCCCTTCGAACGCCCAGCAGGGCTGGGCCGGCGACCTGCTGCTGCGCCTGAATCCGATCACGGCCGGAGAGCACTACGTGGGCAAAATCGTGACCGACGCCCACGGCTGGAGCGCGGACGTCTCGTGGCTGCTCTCGCCGCTCATCTGCGCGGTCGTCTTCGGCGCCGCAGCGCTGGTCGCCGCCGGCCGGTTCGTCCGGCTCGACGGAGGTGCCAGGGGATGAGGCGAGCCCTGCTCGCAGCGGCGCTACTGTTGCTGAGCGGCGCTCCGGTGGCGCAGGCCGCGGGCATCGCCGTCTCGATGGATCGGACCGCGGTGGCGACCAAGATCGGGCACAAGTTCGTCCTGCGCGCGCGGATCGAGAACCGCGGTGGGACGGCCGCCGCCGGTCTCGTCGCCCACCTGAACGTCGTCGACCTCACCGGTCATACCTACGTCGATCCGGAGGACTGGTCGACGAGCCGCACGCGGTATCCACGGCCAATCCCGGCCGGAGGCACGACCGCGCTGACCTGGCGAGTCAACGCCGTCAACTCTGGGACGATCGGGATCTACGTCGCCGTCCTGCCGACAAGCGGTGCGCCGGTACCACCCGTGACCGGGCCGACAGTGCGCGTCCGGATCCAGGACCGCAAGACCCTCAACTCCGGCGGGATCCTCCCGCTCGCGCTCGGGATCCCGGGCGCACTCGGCCTGCTCGCGCTGGTTGTCCGGCTTGGCCGCGGCCGCCAGCACAGCCGCGGCCAAGGCGGATCGGGCTAGGAGGCGGATCAGGTTGCTTGCCCCTCGCCGCAAAGCCGGCGATGTTGCCGGCGCCGCCCGCGTTCAGGACGTAGAGCACGCGGTGCCGGTAGGTGAGGCTGATCGGTGTCGAGCCGCCGGACGGCACGGTCGCGACCCAGGTCAGGCGATCGCCGATCACCGTGGCGACGATCGCGAGCATGCCGACGCCGAGCAGCAGGATTCTCCTCTGCGCTGGACCCTCCTTGGGAGATGACCCGGAGGCTCACCCTCCGGATGCCATCTACCGTCCTGGTGGATCGCGATCCGTTACACCTCGAGCGAGCGAGAAGCGCTCGTCGAGAAGCTCGGCCGCGTGGCGCAGGATCTCGAGCTCGTTCGCCGAGAGGTCGTCCAGCTTGGACGCGATCAGCTCGATCCGGCGCTTACGCGCCCGCTCGAGCAGCCGGCAGCCGGCCGCGGTCACCTCGACGCTGACCGCGCGGCGGTCGCTCCCATGTGGTCGCCGGCGGACGAGCCCGTCGCGCTCGAGGCCGTTGACGATCCCCGTCATCGTGGCGGAGCGGACACCCTCGGCGGCGGCCAGCTCCCCGAGCGAGAGCGGCCCGCGAAAGACGACCACCGAGAGCGCGGAGAGGCGCGCGCGGCTCAGGCCGGCCGCGCGGTCTTCTTCGGCGGCGCGTCGAAGCACGTGGATCGCCGCGGAGTGGAGTCGGTCCGCGACCTCGGTCTTGCGTGGTCCCATATCGATAGGTAGCCTACCTACGTAATCGGTCGACGAGGAGGACTGAACGATGAGCAAGGCGTTACAGGCGCTGTACGCAGGAGATGCGGCGAGAGCGCGTGAGCTGCTCGGCCCAGACCCTGAGCTATCCGTCTTCGAGGCGGCTGCATTTGGCCGAGTCGAGCGCCTGGAGGAACTCCTGCGCGAGGACTCGTCCGCGGCGACGGCCCTTTCCGACGACGGCTTCACGGCGCTCCACCTCGCGATCTTCGGGGGCCAGGAGGAGGCGGCGCGGATGCTGCTCGAGCACGGCGCCGACCCGAACGCGGTCTCGAAGAACGAGAACGTGCGCGTCCCGCCGCTCGGCACCGCGGCCTTCGTCCGGTCGGTGCCGCTCGCGAGGCTGCTGTTGGACTCGGGCGCCGACGTGAACGGCCGGGGCGACGGAGGCTTTGCGGCCCTCGACGCAGCGAGGCAGAACGGTGACGACGAGCTCGCGCAGCTGCTGCTCGAGCGAGGGGCCAACGCCGGCTAGCGGCCCGTCACAGCTTCGTCACCGAACTCGACCAACCGCGTAACCCACGTCCGCTCAACGCTCTTCTAGCGTCGCTCCCGAGCGCGCCGCAACGTCGTGGGCGCGCAGACAAGGGAGAGAAGGAGGAGGGAATGTCACGCAGGAAGCGCTATGCGGCCCTCGCCGCACTGGCGTCGCTCGCAGTCGCGGGCGGTGTCCTGCCGGGGGCGGGCGCAAGCCCGCCCGAGTCGCCAAGCCTGAGCGACGTGGCCACGGCCAACACGAAGTCCGACGGCTACGCGCCGGCGAGCAAGCTCTCGGTGGAGCTGCGCCAGACCGCAGTCGCCCAGGGTCGACGAAGCTCGAGAACGGCTCGCCCGGCACAGTCTCCTACTACGGCTACGACAACGACACGCTGAACGCGGCCGGCGAGCCGCAGATGGTTCCGACGCCCACGGCGCCGGCCACGGAGGCACACAAGACGGAGCCGGACAAGAACACGTACCTCGTCT
>JAWVDY010000013.1:0-4483 GCA_033856995.1 Gaiellaceae bacterium | reverse complement strand
AAGAGGCCGGCGTCCTCGGCGGCTGTCCAGCGCTCCTCGCCTGCGATGCGCAGCCGGATCGCCCGGCGCTCGTGCTCGAGGTCGGCGAGCATCGCCGCGGCGTCGAGCCCGGGCAAGACGCGGTCGGCAACCTCGCGGGCGGTCAGATCGCCAACCCGGCGCAGCACGTCGTGCAACGCGTCGCGGGTCTCGGCGCGGGTGCGCTCGGAGATGCGCTGGAGATCGGACTCGACCTGGTCGAGCGCGACGGGGTCGATCAGCTCGCGCAGCTCCTCCTGTCCGAGCAACTCGCGCAGCAGGTCGCGATCGAGCGAGAGGGCGGCGGCGCGCCGCTCGGCGTTCGGCGCGTCGCCCTCGTACATGTAGGTCGCGACGTAGTCGAACAGGAGCGACGAGGCAAATGGCGAGGCGGTCGGGGTCTCGACCTCCACCAGCGACAGCTCTCGCCGGTGCAGCTTGGTGAGCAGGTCGTGCAGGCCCGGCACGTCGAGTACGTCGCGCAGGCACTCGCGGTAGGTCTCGAGCACGACGGGGAAGTCGCCGTAGCGCTTTGCGACCTCGAGCAGCGACTGCGCTTTGAGGCGCTGCTGCCACAGGGGCGTGCGGCGACCCGGATAAGCGCGCGGGATCAGCAGCGCGCGCGCCGCGTTCTCGCGGAAGCGAGCGCCGAAGAGCGCGGAGCCGCCCAGCTCGCCCACCACGCGGTCCTCGAGCTCGTCGGGTTCGACCATGACGAGATCCGCGCCGGGCGGCTCGTCGGCGTCGGGCAGGTGGACGATGATGCCGTCGTCCGACCAGATCGCGTCGGACTCGAGTCCGAACGAGTCGCGGATGCGGGCGGACAGCGCGAGGCCCCAGGCCGCGTGAACCCGGCCGCCGTAGGGGGAGAGGATGCACAGCCGCCAGTCGCCGATCTCGTCGCGGAACCGCTCGACGACGATCGTGCGGTCGCTCGGCACGACCCGCGTCGCATCCTGCTGCTCGCGCAGGAAGGCGAGCAGGTTCGCCGCGGCGCGCGGATCGAGGTCGTACTCGCGCTCGAGCACCTCGGCGGGCTGGTCGACCGCCCACCGTGAGAAGGCACCGATTGCCTCGCCGAGCTCCTTGGGCCGGCCAACGGCGTCGCCCTTCCAGAACGGCACCGCTCCCGGTACGCCGGGAGCCGGCGTGACGATGACGCGGTCGCGGCCGATCTCCTCGATCCGCCAGGTCGAGGCGCCGAGCAGGAAGGTCTGGCCGGCGCGCGCCTCGTAGACCATCTCCTCGTCGAGCTCGCCCACGCGCCGCCCGTCGGGCAGCGTGACCGAGAAGAGCCCGCGGTCGGGGATGGTTCCCGCGTTGGTGACCGCGAGCTGGCGAGAGCCCTTCCGGGGACGGATCGTGCCGGCGACGCGATCCCACACGATCCGCGGGCGCAGCTCGGCGAACTCGCTCGACGGATACCGGCCGTCGAGCATGTCGAGCACGTTCTCGAAGACGGGTCGCGAGAGCTCGGCGTACGAGTGCGTGCGCGTGACGAGGGCGTAGAGGTCTTCGACGCTCAGCGGCTCCTCCACGGCGCTCATCGCGATGATCTGCTGGGCGAGCACGTCGAGGGGATTCCGGGGGACGACGGTGGGCTCGATGGCGCCCTCCCGCATGCGCCGGGCGACGACGGCGCACTCGAGCAGGTCGCCGCGGAACTTGGGGAAGATCCGCCCCTTCGACGTGTCGCCGACGGAGTGCCCGGCACGCCCGATGCGCTGCAGGCCGCGCGACACCGACTTGGGCGACTCGACCTGCAGCACCAGGTCGACCGCGCCCATGTCGATTCCCAGCTCGAGCGAGCTCGTTGCCACGAGGCACGGCAGCTCCCCGCTCTTGAGCTGCTCCTCGACGACGAGACGCTCCTCGCGCGCGAGGGAGCCGTGGTGGGCGCGCGCGATCTCCTCGTCGGCGAGCTCGTTCAACCTCAGCGCGAGCCGCTCGGCGCCGCGGCGATTGTTGACGAAGACGATCGTCGAGCGGTGCTCGCGCACGAGCTTCAGCAGCTCGGGGTAGATCGCGGGCCAGATCGACCGGCGGGTGGCCTCGCCGCCGTCGAGGGGGTCGAGGTCGGCGCCGCCGGCGGGCTCGACCATCGACTCGACCGGCACGTGGATCTGCAGGTCGAGCGGCTTGCGCACGCCGGTATCGACTATCCGGCAGGTGCGCTGCGGCCCGACCATGAAGCGCCCCACCTCGTCCAGCGGGTTCTGCGTCGCGCTCAGTCCGATGCGCTGCACCGGGCGGCCCGCGAGGGCCTCGAGACGCTCGAGGGTCAGCGCGAGGTGGGCGCCGCGCTTCGTCGCGGCCACAGCGTGGATCTCGTCGACGATGCACCATTCGGCCCCGCCGAGGATCTCGCGGGCGCGCGAGGTGAGCATGAGGTAGAGCGACTCCGGCGTAGTGATCAGGACGTCGGGCGGCTCGCGGAGCATGGCGGCGCGCTCCTTCTGCGGCGTGTCGCCGGTGCGAATGGCGACCCGCAGGTCGCCCCCGATGCCGCGGAGCGGCGCGCGGTGGTTGCGCTCGATGTCGTAGGAGAGCGCCTTGAGCGGCGAGATGTACACGAGCCGCGTGCGCCGCTCGCCTTCAGGCAGGGGGGCGGCCGCCAGCCGGTCGAGTCCCCAGAGGAATGCCGCGAGGGTCTTGCCCGAACCCGTCGGGGCCGAGATCAGCACGTGCTCGCCCGTCGCGATGGCCGGCCACGCCTGCTCCTGCGCGGCGGTGGGCGCAGCGAACGCACCGTTGAACCAGTCGCGGACGCGCGGCGTGAAGGCGGAGAGGGGCATGAGCTTCACTCAGGTTACGGCGGAGTGGAGGCGGTGCTCCCGAGCGGCGAATTCGCCGTCGGACCGATGCATCTGTCCGACCGCGGATCTGCCGTTGGGACCGATGCATCTGTCCGACCGCGGATCTGGCCGAAAGAAACACCTATACCCCCGCCAGCTCACGCGCGCGGCGCAGCACGTCGTCGGTCATCGGCTCGGTGAGCCTGCCCGTGAACGTGTTCTGCTGACTCGGGTGGAAGCAGCCCAGGAGCGCGCAGCGTCCCACCGTCGCCTCGGCGCCATGCCCGAAGCGCGGCTTCGGCCGCAACCCGGGCGCGAGCAGGCGCAGCGCGGCGTCCCACGCGAATCCGCCGAGCGCGACCACCACCCTCAAGCCGTCGAGCAGCTCGACCTCGCGCCGCGCGTATGGCAGGCAGGCCTCGCGCTCGCCCGGCGTCGGCTTGTTCGCCGGGGGAGCGCAGCGAACTGCGGCTGCCACGAAGCAGCCGTGCAGCTCGAGACCGTCGTCCAGAGCGTGCGAGGTTGGCTGCGACGCGAAACCGGTGCGCCACAGGGCGGCGAAAAGCCAGTCGCCCGAGCGGTCGCCGGTGAAGACCCGGCCGGTGCGGTTGCCGCCGTGCGCAGCCGGGGCGAGCCCCAGCACGAGCACGCGGGCGGCCGGGTCGCCGAAGCCCGGCAGCGGGCGCCCCCAGTAGTCCTCCCCGGCGTACGACGCGCGCTTGACCCGGGCGACCTCCTCGCGCCACGCGACCAGTCGCGGGCACCGCCGACACCCGACGATCTCGCGCTCGAGGGCGGCCCAGCGGGCCGCCTTGTCGCTCACCGGCCGGCGGACCGCCCGAGCGCGCCGAGCATGAGGCGTTCGATGACCGGTTCGAGATCGAGCATCGCCGGCGGCTCCCCGCGGCGGACTTGACGGGACGCGAGCTCGGCGATCGCTCCGACCAGCGCGAAGGCGTCGTGAGGCGAGGCGAAGCGGGGGAAGTCGGCGTGCCGCGCGGCCGCCGTGGCGTTCTCGGCGTCGACGACGTCGGCGAAGCTCTGGAGCACCTCGTCGCGCCGGCGCGCGGCGCGCGGCCCGGCACCGATGATCTCGACGAGCAGCGTCTGGGCCTCGTTGGGGTAGGCCTCGAGCGCGGTGAGGAAGGCGCGGATGCCCGCCCGCACCCGGCCGGCTGGGTCTTCGCCGGCGTGCTGTGCGCCGCTCGCCAACTCGCCGAGGACGAAGCCGACCGCGTTCTCGAAGAGCGCGAGGATGCAGTCCTCCTTGTTCGCGAAGTGCTCGTAGAAGGTCGCCTTGGACATCCCGGCCTCGCGCGAGATCGATTCGGCGCTCGCCTCGGCGTACCCCTGACGCGCGAACACCGACGCAGCGGCTTCGAACAGCCGCTCGCGCTGAAGCGTCTGGCGCTCGGGCAGCGGCGGCGCGTGCCGGCCGCGCGGCACCGCTGTGCGGGTGGCCTCCATGCTGTGCAGTCTAGGTTCGCAGAGCGCGCCCGTAGTGACGCTCGTAGTACTCGCGGTACTCGCCCGAGCGCACCGGCTCCCACCACCAGGGGTTTGCCCGGTACCAGTCGACCGTGCCCGCGAGGCCCTCGGCGAAAGCGACCTCGGGCGTCCAGCCCAGAGCGCGAACCTTGTCGGAGCCGAGGGAGTAGCGGCGATCGTGC
>JAWVDY010000012.1:0-4056 GCA_033856995.1 Gaiellaceae bacterium | reverse complement strand
CTCGCCCGCCGCCTCGACCGCCGCGTCGAGCTCGGCCCACGTGCTCATCCCGGAGCTCAGCAGCACCTGCTTGCCGGTCGCGGCCGCCGCGCGGACGAGGTCGAGGTTCGTCACCTCCCCGGAGCCGATCTTGTAGCGCTCGACCCCGATCGCCTCCAGCCGCTGCAGCGCCTCGAGCGAGAAGACCGAGCAGAGGAACTCGATCTCGAACGCGTCGCAGGTCTCCTTGAGCACCCGCCACTGCTCGTCGGTGAACGCTGTCCGGGTGAAGTACTCGTAGCGCGTCTCGTGCTGGAAGTAGGGCGGCGAGGGTGCGTCGCGCGTCGTCTCCGCGGGCGCGTCGTGCATCTGGTACTTGACGGCGTCGGCGCCGCAGTCGGCGGCGACCTCGGCCAGCCGGATCGCGTTGCCGAGCGAGCCGTCGTGATTCATGCCGGCCTCGGCGATGACGAAGACGCCCATGTCGCGCGGGATGCTAGCCGCCGCCTCCTACGCGGCCGCCGCCGGCTCGCGCGCCGGGAGCTCGAGGTAGTCGAGCTCGCGCGAGTCGACCGCCCACTCGGCAAAGCGGCGGAGATCCTCCGCGCGCTCGACGTCCTCGCGCGTCTTCAGGTTCAGCACGAGGTCGTGGTCGAGCGGGTGGCCCATCTGCTCGAGCGGACGGATCGTCGCGGTGAAGCTCGAGAAGCGCACGGAGCGCAGGAAGAAGAGCGCGTAGGCATGCCGCCGGGCGAGCTCCAGCTCCTCGGGGAACAGCGGCTCGATCGTCTCGATCCGGGCGAGCCGCGCGAGGTACTCCTCCGGCGTCGCCGAGTCGAGGGTGAACCCGCGCCCCGAGTAGAACCCGGTGCCGGCCGTGATCACCGGGATGCCGAAGCACGGCAGCTCGAACCCGATCGAGCCGCGAATCGTCACGCCGACATCGGTGGCGTCGAAGATCGAGCGGGTGCCGATATCGGAATCGGCCGGGAGGAGCGCGACGTGCGGCGGCAGCTCGCCCACGGCGCGGCGGATCACCTCCAGCTCGCCCAGTTCGCCCGCGAACCCCTCGCGCTTGAGCTTCCAGACGTTCGCCGGGTGCAGCTTGACGATCCAGTTCACGCGCGGGTTCGCGACGGCGGCGCGGATCGTCTCGACGAACCACTCCTCCTGGTCGCCGAAGAGGTCCTCGCCGAAGAACATGTTCGCATCCCAGAGCACGTGCGAGAAGACGACGGCCGTCCGCTTCGCGGGATCGAGGCCGAGCCGCCCGACGATCTCCTCGCGGCTCGCCGCATGCGTCCAGCCCTGGATCCGCCGGGAGAGGGCCCACGTATCGTCGTAGCGGCGCTCGAACTCCTCGTCGAGGCGGCGGTCGTCCAGCTCGGTCCAGGGCAGGTGCTTCACCTCCTCCCAAGAGGCGTCGGAGAGGGAGCGCGGATGCAGGCGCCGCGTCTCGGGCGTGTAGCGCTTGAAGACCAGAGCATCGTCCTGGAAACCCGAGACGAACTGGATCACGTTGATCCCGCGCGCGAGCGCGATGTCGGAGAGCGGCGCCTCCCCCGCGTAGCCGCGCTCCAGGAAGATCAGCAGCTCAGGCCTGAGGTCGTCGACGAGCGCCTCGGCGGCGAGCGTCGACTCGAGCGTGCTCGGCAGGAGCTCGCCGAGGAGCTCGAGCACCTCGGGGTCGGCCGTGTCGAGCGTGCCCTCCTTGAGCGCTCGTGAGATCGTCGAGAGCACCTGGCGGCCGATGGCGGCGCCGTGAAAGGTCAGGTCGCGCAGGTCGGCAATGCTCGGGTTGCGCGCAAGGATCGCGTCGGTCTCGCGCTGCGCCTCCGCTCGGGCCTCGTCGGTGACGTAGGTACGCAGGCCCACGAACTGCTCGATGCCGAACGCGCCGAGGTAGCGGTGCGGGATCCAGGAGTCGGAGTTGACGAGCGCGACCGGGGTCATCCCCTTCAGTTGCAGCGGCTTTGCGAGCAGCCCCTCGAACTTGAGCTGCTGAGGGAACTCGCTGAGGCTGACGATCAGTGCGACGGGGCCGTCCTTCGGGCCGGGCCAGCCGATCGCATCGCCGTGGGCTCGCCTCAGCGAGCGCAGGTCGCGCTCGAGAACCATGCGGCGCCGGACGCGGTCGACCTGGTCGCGAATGCTCATGCGGTCACCGTCTCGTCGAGGTAGGCGCTACGGGCGGGCGCGACTCCGTCGAGCGCACGCACCTCGCCACCGTCGAGCTCGAGGCGCGGTCGCTTTCCGCCCGGCGCGTCGTTGGCATCGACCCGCGCCAGGAGGAGCGGCTGCTCGAGGCTGCGGTTGAGCGCTCGCTCCATCGTCAGACCGAGGCGAAAGCCCGCGTCGGCGGCAGCCCGCGCAACCGGACCGTCGACGGTCGAGCGCGTGCCGTGCGGATAGCTGACCGCTCGGGGCCGCGCGCCGGCGACGCGCTCCAGCACGTCTGCGCCACGCGCGAGGTCGGCCGCGGCGTCCTCGGGCGACAGCAGCGCAAGCGGCCGGTGCGAGTAGCCGTGCGAGCCGAGCGCGCCCTGACGCTCGAGCGCACTGGCCTTCGCCGCGTCCATGTAGAGCCGCTCGCAGAAATCGCGCTCGTCGGTGAAGACCCGCGCGAAGAGCTCGTCGATCGCCGGCTCGCGTGCGTCGGCCGGCAGCGCCATGTTCAGGAGGTACTTCACCCGGGCCGCCTCCGGCGCGTCGTAGCGGTAGTGGGCGCGCGCCTGCTCGTCGTCGACTGACGGCGGGTCGATCGAACGCGCCGACAGGGCTTCGTGCAGCAGCGACTCGAACTCGGATTCGTGCAGGCGCTCGCGCAGTGCGTGCACCTTGTGCACGTAGAGCGCGCGGCCCTCCTCGAGCGGCAGGCCCGGCACGAAGAAGATCGCCGGCGCACCGAGCCGCTCGAGCACCGGCAGCGCAAGCTCTGCCTGCTCGCGAAGGCCGTCGTCGAAGGTGATCAGGCAGGAGCGCTCGGGCAGGGCGGGCCGACCGTCGAGCGCGGCGAGCAGCTCGTCCCGCGAGACGAACGTGAACGCCCCGGCGAGCAGCTCGAGCTGGGCGGCGAACGCGCCCGTCGTGACGGGGAAGATCGCGCGCGGCGCACGCGGCGACTCCTCGGCGAGATAGTGGTAGTTGACCGCGAGCAGGATCAATTCGGCCGGTCCTGGTCGCCGTCGGAGCGGGTCACGTAGAGCGGCGCGGACGCGTCGACGCCGGCGATCGCGAGCGGGATCTCGGTCCGGCCCGCCTCGACCGGCTGCAGCCGGCTCGGCACCTCCGCGTCGAGGTCGGCCTCGCGGCGGAAGCCGGCGGCCTCGAGCATCGCCGCCGACTCGCCCGCGCCGGCGCAGTAGAAATCGGCGAACGCGGCGCCGGCTGCTTCCGCAGCATCGACGAGCGACCCGAGCGCGCCGTCGTCTCCGAGCAGCTCGACGATGCGGACGACGCGCTCGTCACGGCCGAGCGGCTGCTCGACGCGGTGGACGAGCAGCGCGTTGCCTGCGTGGACGCCATAGCGAAAGCGCGGATGCTCGACGTAGCGGCGGGTGAGGTAGTCCGCGTCCCGCCAGGTGCCCACAAGCCCCGGCGCGAACCGCTCTTGCCACGCGTGGTTCCAGAGCTCTGCGTCCATCTCCGTACGTGCCCCCTGGGGGTCGATGGCGACCCCTGAAGTCAGGGTATCGAGGGAAGTGTCACGTGTCTGTAAACGATCCGTGCCGACTTCGTGACCGGCTGCTGTGAGGCGCGCGACCGCGTCCGGATCCAGGATCCGCACCCAGCGGTCGAGCGGGCGCACGGTGAAGTCGACCGCCTGGTAAATGCGCTTCGCCGTCTCGTTGAAGCCGAGGCACGCGAGCACCGGAAAGCGCTCGCGCGCGGCGAGGAGGAGCGCCAGCCCGACCCGGCGGGC
The DNA here is from genome assembly GCA_033856995.1 of Gaiellaceae bacterium. Lineage (GTDB taxonomy): Bacteria > Actinomycetota > Thermoleophilia > Gaiellales > Gaiellaceae > AC-32. Next base: position 155 of record JAWVDY010000012.1, on the reverse strand, counting down.
CTGCGCCTCCGGCGTCGCGGTCCACATTGCGAGCCATGCGCCGTCGACGCGCTCGCCGAGCTTCGAGAACGTCACCGGCACGAGGCCGAGAAACGCCTCGAGCGCTCCGCCGCCGTCCCGCGAAGCCAGCACCGAGAGCAGCTGCGGGTCGTCCG
>JAWVDY010000011.1:0-2727 GCA_033856995.1 Gaiellaceae bacterium | reverse complement strand
TGACGATTCCGCCGATGATGCAGCCGATGACGAACGCGCTGAGGACGGTCAGCGGCGTGCTGGCGAGCTCGATGACTCGCCGGTCGGAGGCGGCCGGCCGCTCGTAGGTGCGGGTCGGCGGGTCGGGGGTGCGGACCGGGGCCCGGCCACCGGTGAGCTCGGGATGCTCCTGGCTCCAGCGCTCGATCATCGCCCGCTGGGCGGCCCGGTCGACCGGTGCGGACGGGGACGGCAACGGCGCCGCGGCCTGGGCCTGGGCGCGGGCCGGACGGGGGCGTTCCCGCGGGGCGGGCGGCGACCCGTTGGAGAGCTCGGGGTGCTCGGCCTTCCACTGTTCGATCAGATCCCTGGGTTCGGTGGTCCTGGTCGCCATGTCGTCTACGGCTCCTTGGTCGGGCGGTGGAGCGGTCGGGCCAAGCCGTGCATCATGAGGGAAGGTTACCCGCCGGAGGCGCAGTTCCGGTTACCCACCATCGCGCGGGTATGTCTGGCGACCGAGACGAGGCCTGACGCGTGCCCTCACGGGGCTCCGCCGGTCCCATGCATGTGTGGGTCGCGGCCGAGGTCGGCCGCCGAACCGAGCAGTAGCGTCCGACGCGTCGTGAAGCCGCCGGCGCAAATCCGTGGTCGAACGCCTGTTCGCCTTTCGTCCGACGCGAGCCGTACCGTTGCGTCGATGGTCGCCTTCCCCGTCGCCGCCCCTCCGTCCCCCGCGAAACTTAGAGGCGGCTATTACACGCCGGAGCTGGTAGCTCGCTTCCTCTCAGACTGGGTTAGCCCGGCCGGGCCGAGGCTGCTCGAACCGAGCTGCGGCGACGGAGCGATCCTGTCGGTCCTTCCGCCTACCGGGAGCGTGCTGGGCATCGAGCTCGAGCAGGCCGAAGCAGCCAGGGCGCAGGTCGCGGCTCCGGACGCCGAAGTCCAGGTCGCCGATTTCTTCGCCTGGTACTCGCCGGCGCAAGACGAGTCCTGGGATGGGGTCGCAGGCAATCCGCCCTTCATCCGCTTCGGCCACTGGACAGAACCTACCCGTGGCCTCGCGCTCGACGTCATGCGCAGAGTCGGGCTGCGGCCGACAAAGCTCACTAACGCGTGGGTCCCGTTCATTGTCGCGTCCGCGCTCGCGACCCGCCGCGGCGGTCGCGTCGGGCTTGTCGTCCCAGCCGAGGTGATGCAGGTCAACTATGCGAGCGAGCTACGGGGATTTCTCGTCGACGAGTTCTCAGGGCTCACGGTCGTCACGTTCCGGCGGCTCGTCTTTGAGGGCGTGCTACAGGAGGTAGTGCTCCTGCTCGGCGAGCGCGGCGACGGACCGGCGCGGATCAAGGTCGTCCAGGTCGAGGATGCCTCCCAGCTGCCGACGGCTGAGGCACTCATGGCACTCGAACACGCGCCGGCCCTTCGGCATGAAACGGAGAAATGGACGAAGTATTTCTTGGACGGAGAGAAGATTGACGCGCTGCGTCAGGCCCGCGCACTGGATGAAGTCGCGCGGCTGGGCGACCTCGCCGAGGTCGATGTCGGAGTCGTAACGGGACGCAATCACTTCTTCGTGCTGCGGCCGTCGGGGAGTCTCGTCCGCGGTGTTGCCGAGCACGTGATGCCCCTCGTCAGCAAGTCGGCGCATCTGCGCGGCATCAAGTTCGACTTGCGCGACCTCCATGCCCTGAGGACGTCCGATGCTCCTTGCGACCTGCTTGCTGTGGCCGGCGACGTGAGCTTGGAAGATCACGCGCAGCTCGACGCCTACGTCGCCGCCGGCGAAGCTGAGGACGTCCACAGGGGCTACAAGTGCTCAATTCGAAAGCGGTGGTGGGTCGTCCCCTCGCTATGGACTCCTGACGCCTTCCTGCTCCGCCAGATCTACGATCACCCACGTGTTATCGCGAACATGACCGACGCCACCTCGACCGACACCATCCATAGGGTGCGTATGGTCAACGGCACGCCTCCGGTCAAGCTCGCCGCCGCGTCGATCAACTCCGTCACGTTCGCATTCTCCGAGGTGATGGGGCGTAGCTACGGCGGCGGCGTACTGGAACTTGAGCCGCGAGAGGCCGAGGGGTTACCGTTTCCCGATCCCCAGCGGCTGAGCGCTGCGGACTGCAAGATCGTCGATCGCCATCTGCGTGCTGACCAGCTGATCGATGCCCTGGACTATGTTGACCGGGTGCTCCTGGTCGGGGCGCTGGGCCTCGACGCCGAGCTCGTCACGAAGCTCCGCGGGGTCTGGGAGTGCCTGCGCGATCGCCGGTTGGCCCGCGGTCGTCAGGCCGGCTCGAAGCGGAGCAGTTGAAGCCGCGAGGCCCAACGAACCGGGGGCCCACGCTGCGAGGTGTCCCAGCCGGATCGCGCCGCAGCCGTCCTGCCGGGAGGGGACTACGCTCCGCGGCGTGGCGCCTCTCCAGACGATGCCCCCAATAGCCATCGCGCTCGCGGACCTCAAGCCGTTCGGCGACACGTGGAAGGCGCTGCTCAAATACCCGGGAACGAGGATTCAGGACAAGAAGCCATCCTCTCTGAGCCGGACACCGCCAAATTCGTCTTCCCAGCTTGGGGCCCTGTTCGATGCGGCGGTGGGTTCGGCACTGGCCACGATGCTAGGCGAGATTTCAGTCGACGCCGCACCCAGCGGCAACGCCTTGATCCCGAGCGAGAAGGACTGCGTCGAGGTCGGCCCGGTTCGAATCGTCGGGGGCGTACGGCCACAGAACTTCGACGTTGGAT
>JAWVDY010000010.1:0-10193 GCA_033856995.1 Gaiellaceae bacterium | reverse complement strand
GAGCGCACGCTGCTCGTCGGGTGTGGCTACCGCACGAACGAAGCCGGGATCGCGCGTCTGCGCGAGTTGCTGCCCGGGGTCGAGGTCGTCGCCTACGACCTCCCCCACTGGCACGGCCGCGACGAGGTGATGCACCTGATGTCGCTGATGAGCCCGCTCGCGCCGGACCTCGCCGTCGTCTACGCGCCGTTGCTCCCGACACGCCTCGCGCAGCTATTCGACGAGCGGGGGATCGAGCTCGTCGAGGTCCCCGGCGAGGAGTTCGAGAGCATGGGCTCCAACGTCCTCGCCCTGGCGCCGCGCGTCGCGCTGGCGGTCGAGGGGAACCCCCGCACACGAGAGCGGATGAACCGAGCCGGAGTCGAGGTCCTGACCTACCGCGGCGAGGAGCTCTCGAAGGGCGACGGCGGCCCGACGTGCCTCACGCGACCGCTGCTCCGAGCTTGAACAAGTAACAGTCTGTTACAAGATCCTTCGGCCCGGGCAGCGGGGTCTTGTTCGCTCAACCATCAACCGTACGCAGTGCTCGGGCCGAGCAAGTAACAGTCTGTTACTTGGAGGGACACGGCCCGGTGGGACGCTCTCTGCGGCGATAGTAGAGGCATGAGCGAGCGGGAAGCGCGTGGCGGCACGGTCGTCGTCGGCGGAGGGTTCGCGGGCAGCTACGTCGCGCGCTGTCTCGGTAAGCGCGGGGCCACCATCGTCAGCCCGGAGAACTCGATGCTCTTCACGCCGATGCTGCCGGAGGCTGCTTCGGGAACGCTCGAGCCGCGCCACGTCGTCGTGCCGCTGCGGATGATGTGCCCGCACGCCGAGCTCGTCCTCGGCGCGGCCACGACGCTCGACTTCGACCGCAGCCGCGTCCAGGTCGAGACGCTCGAGGGGCTCGTCAACGTGCACTACCGTGACCTGGTGGTCGCGACCGGCTCGATCTCGCGTGCGCTGCCGATCCCGGGCCTGGCCGACCACGCGCTCGGGTTCAAGGACCTTGCGGACGCGATCCACCTGCGCAACCACGTACTCCAGCGGCTCGAGGCTGCCGACGCCGCGCCGAACGAGACGCACCGCGAGCGCGAGCTGACCTTCGTCTTCGTCGGCGCCGGCTACGCAGGCGTCGAAGCGCTGGCGGAGCTCTCGGACCTCGTTCGCGACGCGCTGCGCTACTACCCCGCCCTGAAGCTCGCGCCGCAGCGCTGGCTGCTCGTCGACGCCGCGCCGAAGATCCTGCCTGAGATCCCGGCGAGGCTAGGCGACTACGCGGCGGAGCAGCTCTCGAAGCGCGGGGTGGAGATCCACGTCGGCACGACGCTCGACTCCGTGGAACCAAACGCTGCGCGTCTCTCGAACGGGGACCGGATCCTCACGCACACGGTCGTCTGGACAGCAGGCGTCAAGGCAAACCCGGCCCTCTCGCGATTCAACCTGCCGCTCGACCAGCGCGGGCGCGTGAAGGTGGACGAGGCGCTGCGGGTCGAGGGACACGCTCACGTCTGGGCGCTCGGCGACAACGCTCGCGTGCCGAACCTCGCGACTCCCGGCGAGTTCGACCCGCCGACCTCGCAGCACGCGCTGCGGCAGGCACGGCGCCTGGCGAAGAACATCGCCGGCGAGCCTGAGCCCTACCGCTACCGGATGCTCGGCCAGGTGGCCACGCTCGGCCGGTACAAGGGGATCGCGGACGTGCTCGGCCTGCGCCTGACCGGCTTCCTCGGCTGGTTCGTCACGCGGACGTACCACCTCTACCAGCTGCCGCTGCTCTCGCGACGGCTGCGCGTGGTCGCCGACTGGACGACCTCGCTTTTCTTCCGCCGCGACATCGCCGAGCTTTCGATGCTCGGCCACCCGCACCGCCTCGATGCGTAGCGAGCTCGCCCGCGCCTACGACTTCCTCGCCCGCGGCGACATGGGCGGCACGCGCGTCGAGGAGTCGCGGTTCGGCCGGGCCATCTTCACGGACGCGCTTCCGCAGCGGCTGGACGGCAACTACCTCTGGGTCGACCGGGCGGGCGACGCGGAGGAGCTCGTGGCCGAGGCGGAGCGCCTCGAGCGGAAGCTGATCTTCGTCCCCGACCCCGAGCTCGGCGAGCGGCTCACGCCGTGGTTCCGGGAACACGGCTGGCGGATAGACCGCCACCTCGTGATGGCGCAGCTGCGAGAGCCCGAGCGCGAGACCGACCTGAGTCCCGTCCGCGAGGTGAGCGAGCCCGACCTCCGCGCGGCGAGGCGCCGCGTGCTGATGAACGAGCCGTGGGCCAAGCCCGAGGTGCTGGAGCAGATCTTCGCCGCGAAGGAGCTCATCGGCCAACGCGTCCAGGCGCGCTTCTTCGCCGTCCTCGTAGACGGCGAGGTCGCCAGCTACTCCGATCTCTACCTGGACGGCTCGGATGCGCAGGTCGAGGACGTGGGTACCGTACGGGAGCAGCGAGGCCGCGGGTTCGCGAGTGCGGTCGTCCTCCGCGCCCTCGCAGAGGCGAGGGCGGCCGGCGCCGAGTTCGTCTTCCTCGTGGCAGACGCCAACGACTGGCCGAAGGAGCTCTACCGCCGGCTCGGGTTCGACGACCTCGGCCACTACACGAAGTTCTTCCTCCCGCCGGCCTCGTGAGCGCGGCGCTCTCAGCGCGAGGCCTCGAGAAGCGCTACGGCCGGACGATCGCGCTCGCCGGGGTCGACGTGGAGGTGGCCGAGGGCGAGCTCGTCGGCCTGCTCGGGCCGAACGGCGCCGGCAAGTCGACGCTGGTCAAGATCGCCTGCGGGCTCGTGCGGCCCACACGCGGCCAGGCGGAGATCTGCGGCGCGCGTGCCGGCTCCCTCGCCGCTCGCAGGAGCCTCGGCTACCTCGCGGAGCTCTTCCGCTTTCCCGGCTGGTACTCGGCCGACGAGGTGCTCGCGCTGCACCAGCGGTTGTCCGGTTCGACGGGAGGCGGCGGCGAGCGGGCGGAGCTGCTCGAGCTCGTCGGCCTCTCCGAGGCACGAGACCGCCGCGTCGAGGAGATGTCGAAGGGCATGCAGCAGCGGCTCGGCATCGCGCAGGCGTTGGTGGGCGCACCGCCGCTCCTGCTCCTCGACGAGCCGACGAGCGCCCTCGACCCGGTCGGGCGTCGCACGGTGCGGCTGCTGCTCGAGGAGCTCCGCGGCCGCGGCACGTCGGTGCTGCTCAACTCGCACCTGCTGAGCGAGATCGAGCTGGTCTGCGACCGCGTCGTGATCCTCCTCCGCGGAGCGGTCGTGGCGGAGGGCTCGCCGGCCGAGCTCAGCCGAGCGCGTGGCGTCGAGCTCGAGACCGACGAGGGCACCCGCGTCCACGACGGCGGCCGCGAGGACGTACCGCGGCTCGTCGCCGAGGCCGTCGCGGGCGGCCGAAAGGTTTACGGCGTGCGCGTCCTGACCTCGACGCTCGAGGACACCTACCTCGAGGCCGTCGAAGGCGAGACCTCGTGAGCGCGATCTGGACGATCGTCTTCTACGGCCTCCGCGAGGCGCTGCGGCGGAAGGTGTTCGCGGTCGTGCTGCTTCTCACGGCCGGCTTCCTCTTCCTCTACTGGCTCGCGAACCACTACGCCTTCCGCGACGTCCAGAGCATCCAACCTCCAGCCGGGATCGACGCTCGCACCTTCGCAGGGGCCTTCATCTTCGGGCTCGCGATGTTCGCGACGCTCTTTCTCGGCGTCGTGCTCGCCATCTTCCTCACGCTTGGCGCCGTACGCGGCGACGCCGAGCGGGGACTGCTGCAGCCGCTGATCGTACGTCCGGTCGGCCGGTCGACTCTGCTGTTCGCGCGCTGGCTCGGCGCGATCGGAGTCTGCACGCCTTACGTGATCGGGGTCTATGCCGGCGCGATGCTGATCACCGGGCTGACCGGTCACTGGTGGCCGGACCACATCGTCGTTCCTGCGATCGAGCTCGCGGCCGGTGTGGCGATCGTCGCGGCACTCTCGCTGCTCGGCTCGGTCTTCCTGACCGCGACCGCAAACGGGATCGCGATCTTCATGGTCTTCGGCGCCGGCCTCGTGGCCGGGCTGCTCGGGACGATCGGGCACGCTCTCTCGTCGCACACGCTGGAGCACGCGGCGAAGGTGGCTGCCTACATCGTCCCGTTCGAGGCCCTCTACCAGGACGCCCTGCGCGAGATCACGGCGAACACGACCGGGCTGACGGGCTTCCTGCTCCAGCTCGGGCCGTTTGGCGGCGCATACATCCACGGCGCGGGCGTGCGGCTGTGGGCCTGCGCGTACCTGCTGATCGTCGCGGTCGTCGCTGCGCTCGGGTTCTCCCGCCGCGACCTCTGATCACCAGGACGTCTTGCGCAGGCTGCGCGCGAAGGCGACCCGCTTCTTCTTCTCCTCCGAGCGGAGCCTCGCGTCCTGCTTGACCGCCAGGTGCCGAAGCTCCCGCTGCAACAGCCGATAACTGTCCAGCCGCTCGAGCGGCAACGTCCCCTCCGCGATCGCCGCCTGCACGGCGCAGCCCGGCTCCTGCTCGTGCGAGCAGTCGTTGAACCGGCACCGAGCCGCGACCTCGTCCACATCGGCGAAGGCGTCCTGGATGCCCTCGTCCGCATCCCAGAGCTGCACCTCGCGCAGGCCCGGCGTGTCGACCAGCAGTGCGCCGCCCGGGAGCTGGAAGAGATGGCGACTCGAGGTCGTGTGTCGTCCTCGGCCGTCCTCGGCGATCTCCTTCGTCGCCTGCAGCTCCTCGCCGAGGAGCCGGTTCGCAAGCGTCGACTTGCCGACGCCTGACGAGCCGAGCAGCGCCACCGTCTTGGCCGGCGCCAGGTACTGCGCGAGCTTGTCGAGCCCTTCGCCGGTGACGTTGCTGACCACGTGCGCCGAGACGCCGAGCGCCACCTGCTCGACCTCGAACAGCGCAGCCTCGCGGTCGGCGCAGAGATCGGCCTTGGTAAGCACGAGCACGGGCGTGGCTCCGCTCTCCCACGCAAGGGTGAGGTACCGCTCGAGCCTGCGTGGGTTCAGGTCGCCGTCGAGGCCGCTGACCACGAAGACCGTGTCGAGATTGGCGGCCACGACCTGTGCCTCGGTCTGGGACCAGGCGACCTTGCGCGAAAAGGCCGAGCGGCGCGGCAGTACGCCCTGGATCGTCTCGTCGCGCAGCGCGACCCAGTCGCCGACCGCAGGGAGCTCCGCGCCCGAGGCGGCCTCGTGACGAAGGCGCCCCGCGAGCTGCACGCGCAGCTCGCCGTGCTCGGTCAGCACGTCGAACGCGCCGCGGTGCTGTGCGGCCACGCGGGCGGGAATGCAGTTGTCATACGGCTCGAACGCGGCGGCGAAGCCATCGTCCCAACCGAGGTCGTTCAAGTTCAAGCGAGTCTCCTTCCGGATCGAGTTACGGACCGGGCGGGCCCGGGGCCGGAAGCTCGCTACGAAGGTGTGCTGCGGCTAGCCGGGAGCCTCAGGCTCTGCGACCGGAGGGTGCAATCGTCGTCATCACGCACCTCCTTTGCCGAAAACAGCGAACCGACGCAGGGTACCCGCTAGCGCAGACGCCGTAAAGCAGCGCCCAGGGACTGCTTTGTCTTGAGCACACCCTCATAGAGGTCGCCGTGCTCGGCGATCCGCTGGCGGACCACGTCCATCGTGAACGCGCCGGGCTCGAGCGACTCGTCGACCTCGTCCCAGCGCAGCGGGGTCGAGACCGGCGCGCCGGCATGCGGCCGCACCGAGTACACCGAGGCGATCGTCTTGCCCTCGCCGTTCTGGTTCGCGTCGATCAGGACGCCCTTCCGCTTCGACTTCGTCCACTCCGTGGTGACGAGCCCGCGGTGCGTCGACGCTAGGGCGCGAGCGACGATCTCGGCAAACTCGCGCGTGTCGTCGTATGTGTGCCGTCGTTCGAGCGGGACCAGCACATGAATGCCGTCGGCGCCGCTCGTCTTGGGGAACGACTCGAGCCCGAGCGCGTCGAGCGCTTCCTTCACGAGCAACGCCACCTGAACCGTCTCGCGGAAGCCGACATCGGGCGAGGGGTCGAGGTCGAAGAGCACGAAGTCCGGCCGGTCGAGCTTGTCGACCCGCGAGTACCACGTGTTCAGGTCGATGCACCCCATGTTCACCATCCAGAGCAGCGCGAGCTCGTCGTTCACGAGTGGCGCGTCGATGCGGCGGCGCTGCCGGGGCTTGTCACGCGTCGTCACCTCGAGGTTGACGGTCTCGATCCAGTCGGGCATCCCCTGTGGCTTGTCCTTCTGGAAGAAGTGCTTTCCCTGCCAGCCGTCGGGATACCGCTTCATCGTGAACGGCCGGCCGCGGATGTGCGGAAGCACCACCGGCGCCACGTCACGGTAGAACACGAGCAGGTCGCCCTTGGTGATCCCCTCGTCGGGCCAGAACTCCTTGTCGAGATTCGAGAGCCGCAGGACATGCTTGCCCCGTGTGATCGTGTCGGGGATCGGGGCCGGCGATTCGCCGGGGAGCTCGCGCCGGACCTCGCTCGCGTCCTTGTCTTCCCGGAGCCCGACGTAGACCGGCGCGCGCAGGCGGCCGTCGTGCGTCCACTCTGCGAACGAGACCTCGGCGACGAGCTTCGGCTCGACCCAGACGACGTCGTCCTTCCGGACGCGCGGCATCTTCGGCGTCTTCGGGAACGGCGACGTCTTGCGCTCGAGCGGCTTGAGCTTCTTCAGGATCCGCTCGATCTCCGCGTCATCGAAGCCAGTGCCGACGTTTCCGGCCCACTCGAGCCCGTCGGGGCCGTTCGTCGCCAGCACGAGCGACCCGAACGACCACTCGCGGCGGCCCTTCCCGCGGGTGTAGCCGACGATCACGAGCTCCTGCTCGCCGTGTGTCTTGAACTTGAGCCAGTCGCGCGAGCGCCTGCCCGGCAGGTAGCGGGAATCGAGCCGCTTGCCCATGATCCCTTCGAGCCGCCGCTCCTCCGCGGCGCGCAGCAGCGCCTTGCCGTCGTCGAACGAGTCCGAGAACTGGATCGTGCGATTGCGCCCGTCGAGCAGCTTCTTCAGCCGCTTGCGCCGCTCGGCGAGCGGCAGGTCGATCACCGGCTCGCCGTCGACCTCGAGCAGGTCGAAGACGTAATAGACGATCGGCGAGGCCGCCTTCGACTGCTGCATCGCCGAGAAGCTCGGCCGCCCTTCCTCGTCGAGCGCACAGACCTCGCCGTCCACGACGCAGTCGGGCGTCTTCAGCGCCTTCACGAGCTCCTTCGCAACGTTGGCGAAGCGCTCGGTGTAGTCCTGGTCCTTCCGCGTGCGCAACTCGGCCTCGCCGCCGGCGACGCGCGCGACGATGCGGTAGCCGTCCCACTTGATCTCGTACTCCCAGCCCTCGCCCTGGGGCATGTTCTCCTCGCGCTCGAGCGAGGCGAACATCGGCTTGTACGAGCGGCGGGAGGTGACCGCGGGCGTCGCCTCGTCGCGCTTCCGGATCAGAAGCCAGTTCTTCTCGTCGCCGTCGAGCTTCGCCGGGACGAGCGTCCAGAGCCCTTCGAGCTTCTTGCCGTGCAACCGAACGGTCAGGCCGCCGTCGCGCTTCTCCTCGACGAGGTCGTAGGTGCCCGAGTCCCAGATCTCGACCGTGCCGGCGCCGTACTGCCCCTTCGGGATCTCGCCCGCGAAAGTCGCGTAGTCGAGCGGGTGGTCCTCGACGTGTACCGCCAGGTGCCGTTCGCCCGGCTCGAGCGGCACGCCCTTCGGCACCGCCCAGCTCGCGAGCGCGCCGTCGCGTTCGAGCCGGAAGTCGTAGTGGAGCCGACGGGCATCGTGCCGCTGGACGACGAAGATCGGCTGCTTCGCGCGGCGCTTGCCGCTGAAGGGCTCGGGCGTCTTCTTCGGGTCGCGTTTCTTCTCGTACTCGCGGAGGCTCACGAAGCCTTTCTAGCGCCCGCCCGCTTCTTCGGCTTCGCCTTGCGCGTCCGCTGGGTCTTCTCGACCGACTCGCGCAGCGCGGCCATCAGGTCGACGACCTCGCCCTGCGGCTCCTCGTCGGGCTCAGGCAGCGGCTTGCCCGCCTCCTTCGCGCGCAGGAGCGCGAGCAGCTCCTTGCGGTAGGTGTCGTCGTACTTCTTCGGGTCGAAGTCGGCGCTCAGGTTCTCGACGAGCGACTTCGCCATCTCGATCTCGGGCTTGCGTAGCTGGGCCTTGCCGTTCTCCTGCTCCGGCTGCCGCACCTCGTCGGCGTAGTACATCGTCTCGAGCACGAGCGTCCCGTTCCAGGGCCGCAGGGCGGCCAGATGCTGCTTGTTCCGGATCACGATCTTCGCGATCGCGACCTTGCCCGTCTCGTCGAGGGCGCGGACGAGCAGGCGGTACGGCTTCTCGGCGCCCTCCTGCGGCGCCAGGTAGTAGGCCTTGCGGAAGTAGATCGGGTCGATCTGCTCGAGGTCGACGAAGTCGCAGATGTCGATCGTCTTCGTCAGCTCGATGTCGAGCCGGTCGAGATCCTCGTCCTCGAGCGGAACGTAGCGGCCCTTCTCGACCTCGAAGCCGCGAACGATGTCGTCGTTGTCGACGTGCTCGCCGGTGTCGCGGCGGATCTTGTCGTAGGCGATCGGCTGCAGGTCGTGCCGGTCGAGGAAGTGGAAACGGAGCTCCTTCGACTGCGTCGCGCTGAACATGCGCACAGACACGCTGACGAGGCCGAACGAGATCGTCCCGGTCCAGAGCGAGCGCGCCATGCCGGCGTCGTACCCGTTTGCTGTGGTTTGCATCCACCACGATCGGAAATACACTTCACGACTCGGGGTCGTACGTCTTACAAAGCTTCTCCACCTAACGGGGGGTTAGGGTCAAGGCCGGCTACAAGCCGGCCTTGACAATGTGTACGACCGGGGGATAAGCCTGTGGAAGATGTGGAAAAGGGCCGCTCAGCCCGCGGTTCCTAGCCGGTTACGGGCACTTGGCCGATAGTGCGGAATCGCACACGGCGCTGCCTGCGAAGCTCGTCGCCCGACTGGCCCTCGAACAGCTCGAGCGATTCGGCCAGGGCCTCGCCCAGCAGCCGCGCGGCCTCGTCGGCGTCGCTGTGGGCCCCGCCCTCGGGCTCCGGCACGACCGCGTCGATCACGCCGAGCTCCAAGCAGTGCGCTGCATCCGGCTTGAACGCGGCGGCAGCCTTGCGCGCCTGACCCGCGTCACGCCAGAGGATCGCCGCGCAGCCCTCGGGCGAGATCACGGTGTAGATCGCGTTCTCCTGCATCAGCACGCGATCCGCGAGCGCGGTCGCGATCGCACCGCCCGAGCCACCCTCGCCGATCACGCAGGTGACGACCGGGACGTGGAGCCGCGACATCAGCGCCTGCGATCGCGCGATCGCGCCTCCCTGGCCGTGCTGCTCGGCGGTCACACCCGGGTAGGCGCCGGGAATGTCGACGAGGCTGAGCAGCGGGAAGCCGTGCCGTTCGGCGAGCTCCATCGCCCGCATCGCCTTGCCGTAGCCCTCGGGATTGGCCATCCCGAAGTTGCGCCGCGTCCGCTCCTTCACGTCGCGTCCCTTCTGGTTGCCGACCAGCACCACCGTCCTGCCGCGAAAGCGCCCGATCCCGGCGACGAGCGCCGCGTCGTCGGCGTGATGGTGGTCGCCGTGGAGCTCGAACCAGTCCTCGAGCAGCCGCTCGACGTAGTCCAGCGTGTACGGACGGTCCGGGTTGCGCGCGAGCTCGACGGAGCGCCAGATCTCCTCGTCGCTCGGCTCGGCGACGATCCGATCGAGCTGCTTCTGGAGGCGCTCGAGCTCGCCCGAAAGCCGTGCGCCGCGCAGCAGCGGCAGGCTCCGCAGCCGGGACAGCTGGTCCCGCAGCCTCAGCTCGGCTTCACCTGCCATCGGCAAAGAGGCGCAGCAGCCGGCCCAGCGTGGGGCGCAGCTCGGGTCGGGGGACGATCGCGTCGATGTGGCCGTGGCGGTAGTTGGCCTCGGCGAGGCCGAAGTCCTCGGGCAGCTTCTCGCGGGTCGTCTGCTGCACCACGCGCGGGCCGGTGAACGAGAGCAGCGCGCCCGGCTCGGCCACGAGCACGTCCCCCAGGCTCGCGAAGCTCGCGAGCACGCCGGCGGTCGTCGGGTGCGCCATCACGCTGATCAGCGTGCCGCCCGCGTCGTGCAGATCCTCTACGGCGCACACCGTCTTCGGCAGCTGCATCAGCGAGAGGATCCCTTCCTGCATGCGCGCGCCGCCGGTCGTCGTGACGGAGACGAGGGGCACGCCGCGCTCGGCCGCGCCCTCGCAGGCGC
>JAWVDY010000009.1:0-4667 GCA_033856995.1 Gaiellaceae bacterium | reverse complement strand
CGCGCTCGGCGGTGCGGTGCCGAGTTCCCGTCTCGCTCGACGGAATCGTCGGATCGGGCATCAGCTGGACATTCGCGTAGGCGAGCTTCGTCACGGACGCATTGACGATGATCGCGCCGTCCATCTTCGCCAGCTCGTAGAGGAGCTGGGGCCTCAACGGGACCTCGAGCTTGATCCCGCCGCTGAAGAGAAAGGCGAGGTCGTTCGGCTCGCCGACCACGAAAAGCGCGCCCTCGCGCGAGCGGATCACGTCGTCGATCGCGGAGCGCAGCTCGGTGCCTGGTGCGATCCGGGAGACGGCGGCGAGGATCTTCGGGTCGAGGCGCGGGTCGTGCTGCGTGGGCTGGCGAACGATCCCGAGCGGCGGCGGGATCCGCGGGTCGGTCCTATCCTGGCTCGGCTCGCTCTGCATCGATCCCCGCCTTGGCAGCCTGGCTCAGCGTCTCCGCTTCGAGAACGCGTAGTTTGCCACGAGCGGGGGTTCCGGCCGGTGCGACTGCCGCGGCGACGCCGAACTTGCCGCACTCCTCGAGCCGCCGCTCGGACTGCGTCGCGGCGCGCAGGCGGCCGGTGAGGCCCACCTCGCCAAACGCTGCGAGGCCTGGCTTGACCGGTGCGCCCTTCGCGGCGGAGGCGATTGCGAGCGCGATCGCGAGGTCGGCACCGGGCTCGTCGATTCGCACGCCGCCGGCGACGTTGACGAACACGTCGGCCTGGCCGAGCGCCACTCGCGCGTGGCGCGAGAGCACCGCGACGATCATCGCGAGCCGCTTGGGATCGACTCCGGTACCGACGCGACGCGGCATCGCGAGGTCGGTGGGCGCGACGAGCGCCTGGATCTCGAGCAGCAGCGGCCGCGAGCCCTCGAGCACGCAGCCGACCGCGGAGCCGATCTCGCCGTCGACTGTGCGCCCGAAGAGCTCCGACGGCTCCGGGACCCCGACGAGGCCGGTGCCGGTCATCTCGAAGACCGCGAGCTCGTTCGTCGAGCCGAAGCGATTCTTGGACGCGCGCAGGACGCGGTGCTCGTGGTAGCGGTCGCCCTCGAACTGGAGCACGCAGTCGACGAGGTGCTCGAGCACGCGCGGCCCCGCGACCGCACCGTCCTTGGTCACGTGGCCGACGAGGATCGTCGCGACCCCGGATTCCTTTGCGACGCGCAGGAGCCGTGACGCCGCCTCGCGCACCTGGCCGACCGAGCCGGGCGCCGAGCCGAGCTCGGATGAGTAGAGCGTCTGCACCGAGTCGATCACGCAGACGTCCGGCCGCTCCTGCTCGAGCGTCGCACATACGGTCTCGAGCTCGGTCTCGGCGAGGATCTCGACCTGCTCGGCACCTCCGAGGCGCGCGGCTCGCAGCTTGACCTGCGCCGACGACTCCTCGCCCGTGACGAGCAGGGCGCGCCGTTCCTTCGAGATCGCGGCGAGCGCGCTCAGCAGCAGCGTCGACTTGCCGACCCCGGGCTCGCCGCCGACGAGCACGAGCGAGGCCGGCACGAGGCCGCCGCCGAGGACGCGGTCGAGCTCGGCCACGCCGGTTGGGATCCGGTCGGCCTCCTCCGCCTTGACGTCGACAAGGCGCAGCGTCGGCTTCGCCGCGGGAGCAGCGACTGCCGCGGCGGGTGTCTCCTCGACGAGCGTCCCGAACTCACCGCACTGCGGGCACTTGCCGAACCAACGGCCCGCCGAGTAACCGCAGTCGGTGCACGCGAACTGGGTAGCAGTCTTCGCCACCTGGCCATCGTAGGAACACGAACGGACGCCGATGTGCCTATTCAGTGACACCCGCGGCGTACACGGGCTCGGCGGCCGGCCGCCGCGGACGGCGACCGGCCGAGACGATCAGAAGGCCGCACAGCACGAGCGCGACCCCACCGAGCTGGAGCGGCGAGGGCGACTCGTTCAGGATCGCCCATGCGAACAGGACGGACAGCACCGGCTGGAAGGTCAGCAGCACCGAAGTGAGGGCGGCGGGCAGGCGCGGGAGCGTGATCGAGATCAGCAGCCAACCCAGCGCCTGGCAGCTCCAGGCGAGCAGCAGTAGGTAAGCCTGCGCCCGCCAGGAAGGCGTCCAGTCGAGGTTGCCGATCACGAGCCCAACCGGAATGCACGCGAGGCCCGAGACGAGCGTGGCGTCGAAGAGCGGCCCGGCCGGCCGGCGCCAATCCTGGTTTCCGGCTCGTAACACGAGCAGAAAGCCCGCATACGAGAGCGCGGTGAGGATGCCGTACGCGACGCCGAGGCCGGGGTTGCGCCCGTAGGCGCCGCTCTCCAGCGCGCCCGAGATCAACACGACGCCGATGAGCGCGACCGGGATCGCCGCGAGCGACCGGTTCGACGGCCGCTCGCGCAGGATCAGCCACGCGAGCAGGCCGACGAGCACGACCTGCAGGTTTCCCAGCACTGTCGCGAGCCCGGCGCCGACCTCCTCGATCCCCTGATGCCACGCGAGGAGATCGACCGCGAAGAAGAGCCCAGCGAGCCAGGCGAGCGCGCGCTGCCGCAGCGGGCGCGGCCCATAACGGCGGTTCTCGAGCCGGTACAGCGGCCAGAGGATCGGCAGCGCGTAGAGGCAGCGAAACACGGCGCCTGTCGCCGGCGAGACGTGCGCGACGCGGAACAGGATCGCTGAGAACGAGAGCACGACCGCGCCCGCGAGCGCGGCCACGATCGGCCTGTCGTGAAGCGCGTGCGGCACCGCCCGGAGGCTAGCGCCGGGCGGCGAGCTCTCGCGCCGTGTTCGTCAGGTAGCGCAGCGAGAGCGCGAGGAAGAGCAGCCCGAACGCAGTGCGTACGTAGTCGTCGCGAACCGGCGCGCGGCGAGCGACCGCGTCTGCGGCCTTGCCCTTCCAGCCGCTGAGCGCGGCGTGACCGACGTCGTGCACCTGCATGGCCGAGCTCTACCCGCTCGCGCGAGAGTTAGTCCGACTCGGGCCGGTCTTCGTCCGCCGAGCCGCTGGGCTCCTCCGGCGGGACGGTGATCTTCTCGGGCGTGATCTCGGCCGGGATGACCGTGATGTCGACCTCGTCGTCGTTCTTGCGGTCGACCAGGATCGTCGAGCCGGCGCCGAGCTCGCGGCCGAGCACGAAGTCGGCGAGCGGATCCTCGATGAAGCGCTGGATCGCTCGCCGCAGCGGACGGGCGCCCATCGTCGGGTCGTATCCCTTGTCGACAAGCAGCTCCTTCGCGCTGTCGGTGAGCTCGATCACGGCCTCGTGCTGGCCCATCTGGTCGCGCAGCCGCTTCATCATCAGCTCGACGATGGTCATGATCTCTTCCCTTGTCAGCTTGTGGAAGACAATCACCTCGTCGATCCGGTTCAGCAGCTCGGGCCGGAAGACCTTCCTGAGCTCGCCCATGATCCGGTCCTTCATCTCGTCGTACGAGAGGCCGGAGTCGTCGCCGACCGAGAACCCGAGCGTCTGGTTCTTCGAGATCGTGGCGGCGCCGATGTTCGAGGTCATGATCACGATCGTGTTGCGGAAGTCGACCTTGCGCCCCTGGGCGTCCGTCAGCTTCCCGTCCTCCAGGATCTGGAGCAGGATGTTGAAGACGTCGGGGTGGGCCTTCTCGACCTCGTCGAGGAGCACCACCGAGTACGGCTTTCGGCGCACGGCCTCGGTCAGCTGGCCGCCCTCGTCGTAGCCGATGTAGCCCGGGGGCGAGCCGACGAGGCGGGACACGGAGTGCTTCTCCATGTACTCCGACATGTCGACCTGGATCATCGCGTCCTCGTCGCCGAAGAGGAACTCGGCGAGCGTGCGCGCCAGCTCGGTCTTGCCGACGCCCGAGGGCCCGAGGAAGATGAACGAGCCGGTCGGGCGCTTCGGGTCCTTGATTCCCGCGCGCGCGCGACGGATCGACTTCGAGACGGCGACGATCGCCTCTTCCTGGCCGATCACGCGCTTGTGCAGCTCGTCCTCCATGCGGATCAGCTTCTGCGACTCGGCCTCGGTGAGCTTGAAGACGGGGATCCCCGTCCACATCGAGACGATGTCGGCGATCTCCTCCTCGCCGATCTCGGGCTGCTCGGTGTTGCCCTCCTCGGTGCGCCAGTTCTCCTCGAGCTCGCGCTTCTTCTGCGTCAGCTTGCGCTCCTTGTCGCGCAGCGACGCGGCCTTCTCGAACTCCTGCGCCTCGATCGCGCCTTCCTTGTCCTTGCGCACCTTCTCGATCTCGTCCTCGAGCTCGCGGTATCGCGGCGGCGCGCTCATCGTCTTGATGCGCATGCGCGAGGCCGCCTCGTCGATCAGGTCGATCGCCTTGTCGGGCAGGTGACGGTCCTGGATATACCGGTCGGCGAGCGTCGCCGAGGCGGCGAGCGCCTCGTCGGAGATCTTGCAGCGGTGATGCGCCTCGTAGCGGTCGCGCAGGCCGCGCAGGATCTGGACGGTGTCGTCGACCGACGGCTCGTCGACGCGGATCTGCTGGAAGCGCCGCTCGAGGGCCGCGTCGCGCTCGAGGTACTTGCGGTACTCGTCGAGGGTCGTCGCGCCGATCGTCTGGAGCTCCCCGCGCGCCAAAGCAGGCTTCAGGATCGACGCCGCGTCGATCGCGCCCTCGGCCGCGCCCGCGCCGACGAGGTTGTGGAGCTCGTCGATGAACAGGATGATGTCGCCGCGCTGGGTGATCTCCTTCATCACCTTCTTCAGGCGCTCCTCGAACTC
>JAWVDY010000008.1:0-2821 GCA_033856995.1 Gaiellaceae bacterium | reverse complement strand
ACGCGCTGCATCCGCGCCGGCGCGTCCGGAGATGCAGGCGACGAGCGCGTAGCGGGACCGCAGCCTTCGGAGCTCCTCGCGCGTCTCGTCCGGGACGCTGGCGTCTTCGGGGCGCGGGACGATCGGTGCGAGCACGCCGTCGACGTCCAGAAAGAGCGCGGCCTTCGCCGGCTCGGCGGCGAGGCGGCTGATCAGATCCACGCTGCAAGAATACGCGCGTGCGCTTCGTCCTCATCGGCCTCGTCGCAGGCTTCTTCAGCGCACTGTTCGGGGTCGGTGGGGGCGTGGTGATCGTGCCGCTGCTCCTGCTCCTCTGCGGCTGGCAGGCACGCGAGGCCACCGCGACGTCGCTTGCCGCGATCGGCATCACCGCGGTCTCCGGCGTCATCGCCTACGCGATCCACGGCGACGTCAACGTCGGCTACGCCGCCCTCGTGGGACTGCCCGCAGCAGCGTCGGTCGCGGGGGCGACCGCGCTGCAGCAGCGGCTTCAGACGCGCACGATCGAGCTGCTCTTCTCGGTCTTCCTCCTCGGCGTCGCGGTCTGGTTGTTCGTGAAATGACCTACGCGCTCGCAATCGCCCTCGGCCTGCTGGCCGGCGTGCTCGCCGGCATGTTCGGGATCGGCGGCGGGATCCTGTTCGTGCCGACACTGATCGCGCTCGGGCTCGGCCACCACGAAGCACTGGGCACGTCGCTGCTCGCGATCATTCCGACGGTGCTGGTCGGAACGTGGCGGCAGGCGCGCTACGGCAACGTCCGTCCGCGGGTCGCGATCATTCTCGGCGGCGTCGCCGCGGTTTCGGCTCAGGGCGGCGTCTTTCTTGCGGAATCGCTTTCCGACGCGACGCTCCGCCGCTTGTTTGCGGGCCTGCTCGTGCTGGTTGCGGGGCAGATCGCCTGGCGGGCGCGTCACGCGCAGTCCTGACCTATCCTGTGCGGATGGCGGGCTCCGAGGAGATCTGGCTTCCGCTCGTCGACGAGCCGGTCGGCGACATCGTCGCACGGCTCCAGGCTGAGGACCCCGAGATCGACCGGCTCGTGGGTTCGCCGCACCGTGTCCTCGCGTTCCGCACGTTCGCCTACATCCGCGTCGGGATCTTGCTCGGGGAGCTGCTGTTCGAACAGGAACGCGCTCCCGAGGACGCGGACGACAGCTGGGTCGAGGCCCTGCTGCGGGACCCGAAGCACCACGACGCGCTGCGACGCGAGGTCAAGGCCGTCGCCGAGGAGATCGCGGCGGATCCGAAGTACGCGGACGACGAGCCGCTCGGCCCGGACGACGGCGCTCGGGACCGCTTCCGGGAGTTTGCCCGCAAGCAGCTAGCCGGCGACTGAGTTTTTTCGATTTTCGTCGTCTAATCCAGCGTGCGGAAGCTCGTGATCGAGGGCGTCGTGATCTTCGTGCTGCTTGCAGGCACCGCCATCACGATCTGGGTCAGAACAGTCCACAACTCCAAGAGCCCCTGGGTGGCGGCCGGCTCGTACGTGCAGGACGTCTCGCGCGCCTCGGGAGTCCAGACCGAGGTCGCGGTCGCGGTCGACCCGTCGAACACGCGCAACGTCTTCGCCGCCGCCAACGAGTCGCTCGAGCCGGAGATCCGGGTGCTGACCTCGACGAACGGCGGCAGCCGCTGGTCGAGCAGATCCGCGCCGCTCTTCAATCCGAACACGTGCGCGTGGGGAGACCCCGCGGTCGCGGTCGGTCCGGACGGACGTCAGTACGTTGCGTTCACCGAGAAGGCGATCTGCGCACCGGGTCCGGACCTGACCCCGTACCTCGTGGTCGCGTCTCGCAGCGGGCCGAAAGGGAGCTGGCTGGTGCGACGCGTCACGCACCCGGCGACGCAGTTCGGCTTCGACGACAAACCCGCGATCGCGGCGGCCGCGGACGGCCGGGTCTACGTCGCGTGGTCTCGCCTGCTCAAGTCGCGCTACCAGTCCACTGTGGTGAGCTCGAGCGCGGACGGCGGCAAGACGTGGTCCGCGCCGCTGCAGGTGGACCCGTCGCTGCAACAGCCTCAGCTCGTCACGATCGCGACCGGAGGCAAGGACGAGGTGTACATCGCCGGAGTGGACGTCCGGCGTGGCATCTGGGTCGGACGTTCGCGTGACGCCGGGCGCCACTTCGTCATCCGTCAGGCCGCGCCGCTTCCGGGGAGTCAGGCCGCGACCTGCATCGTCTTCGGAAAGTTCCTGCTGCCCCAGCAGGCCGTTCGCTGCCTAGGCCCGGACCCGACGGTCGTGGTGGGCAAGAGCCGCGTCTATGTGACCTTCGGGACGGTCGGAATCGACCGGACGCAGGACATCGGCATCGCAGTGTTCGACAGGTCGCTTCGCAGCAGGATCTGGCTCGGTCGTGTCGGTCTCCCCGAAACGAAGAAGGCAGATCAGTTCTGGCCCAGCGCGGCGGTCGATCCTGTCACCGGGGAGCTCTGGTCCTGTTACTACGACACGAGCGGCGACTCGAAGCGCGAGAAGGCGTGGTTCTCGTGCACCGTCTCTCCTGATGGGCGTCACTGGGCGACACCCGTGCGCCCTGCGCGGGCCTCGGCGAACGCCCAGGTGCTCTGGGAGGACGCGCGGATCTACGGCTACGGCGACTCCGGCGGCTACGGCGGCTACACAGGCGTGGCCGCGGCGGCCGGTGCGGCCTATCCGCTGTGGATCGACACGCGCAACGTGGACGCCCGGGGCGAGGAGGTCTTCGGCGCCCGCCTGCCGGCCAGGGCCTTCCGCAGGTAGCGGGGCCAGAGGCTGTCCGGCCGAGAAGGCTGCATAATGGGGTGCCTGTGAAGCGCGCATCTGTCGGCTTCCTCGT
>JAWVDY010000007.1:0-10529 GCA_033856995.1 Gaiellaceae bacterium | reverse complement strand
GAGGAGCGCGCCGCGGACGTACGCCGAGCGGCAGCAGGAGCGCGGGACGACGCGCTTCGGCGGCCTGTCGAGCGGCCGCGAGCGAGAATCGACCACGCCCGCGCGCTGCAACACCTCGAGCGCCGCGGCTCCGCCCTCGACGTGTAGCTGGTAGCGGGTCTCCCGTCCGAAGGCGCGACGCTGATACGTGCGGATCTCCGAGCGGACGCCGAACGCGCGCAGCAGTGTGAACGCCCGCCGCGCCGCGGCCGAGCTCGAGAGGTCGAGGTGCAGGCTGACCTCGCCCCGGCCGAGCAGGTGCAGCCGGCCGGCGAAGTGGAAGAGGGCCGAGAGCTCCGCGAGCCGGTCGCACTCGCGCGCGGGCGCGATTCCCGCGAGCTCGGCGCGCACGTCCTCAGAGAACGACACCCTCGAGCTCCAGTAGGCGACGCTTGTAGGCGGGGCCGAGCGATCCGTACGAGCCGAGCCCGTCCGCCCCGACGACCCGGTGGCAGGGGACGAAGACCGCGAACCGGTTCGAGGCGCACACCGAGCCCACGGCGCGCTGGGCGTTCGGATGGCCGGCGAGAGCGGCGATCTCGCCGTAGGTCGCGGTCTCCCCATACGGAATCGCCCGCATCGCCGCAAGCGCGGCCCGCTGGAACGGCGTGCACCACTCGAGCTCGAGCGCGAGGTCCTCGAAGGTGTCGCGGCTGCCCCCGAAGTAGCCGCGCACGCGTTGGACGAGCGGGTGCCTGCCCGCCGGCGACCTTGCGGTCGACGGCAGCTCGTGCCAGGCGACTTCGCCGTCGGCGAGCACGAGCTCCCCCATCCCCCAGCCGTCAACCGCATATGCGATCCGCTCGACCATCTGCCGAATCGTAGAATCCCGGCGATGAGCCGGCCCGGGATCTTCCGACCGCCCACACCGCACAACGAGCTGGTGCGCGACTACGCGCCGGGCTCGCCCGAGCGTGAGGAGCTGCGCGTACGCCTCGAGCGGATGAAGAACGAGCAGCTGGAGATCCCGGTTGTGATCGGCGGCGAGGAGATCCGGACAGGCGACACCTTCGACTCGGTCATGCCGCACGACAAGAAGCACGTGCTCGCGCAGGTGCACAAGGCCGGCCCCGCCGAGGTCGAGAAGGCGATTTCCGCCTCGGCCGAGGCCTGGGAGGACTGGCACCGGCTGCCCTGGGAGGAGCGCGCCGCGGTGTTCCTCCGCGCGGCGGAGCTGCTCGCGGGCCCGTGGCGCTCGACTCTCGTCGCGGCGACGATGCTCAACCAATCGAAGACCGCGCACCAGGCCGAGATCGACGCGGCCTGCGAGGTGATCGACTTCTGGCGCTTCAACGTCGAGTTCATGCTCCGCATCTACCAGGAGCAGCCCGTCTCCTCGCCGGGGCTCTGGAACCGGATGGAGTATCGGCCGCTCGAGGGATTCGTCTTCGCGATCAGCCCGTTCAACTTCACCGCGATCGGCGCCAACCTGACCTCGAGCCCGGCGCTGATGGGCGACGTCGTCCTCTGGAAGCCGGCCTCGACTGCAGCGTTCTCGTCGTACTGGACCCTGAAGCTGCTCGAGGAGGCCGGTCTACCGCCTGGTGTCGTCAACTTCCTGCCGGGAAGCGGCGCGGCCGTCGGCGACCCGGTGCTGGCGAGCGAGCACCTCGCCGGCGTGCACTTCACCGGCTCGACCGAAGTCTTCCATTCGATCTGGCAGACGGTCGGCCAGAACATCGGCACGTACCGCAACTACCCGCGCATCGTCGGCGAGACCGGCGGCAAGGACTTCATCGTCGCCCACCCGAGCGCCGACGTCGAAGCGCTGGCGACCGCGATCGTGCGCGGCTCGTTCGAGTACCAGGGCCAGAAGTGCTCGGCGGCCTCGCGCGTGTATGCGCCGTCCAACCTCTGGCCCGAGCTGCGCGAGCGGCTCGTCGAGGAGGTCGGCTCGATCGCGATGGGCGACGTGAGCGACTTCTCGAACTTCATGGGCGCGGTGATCGACGGCAAGTCGTTCGCGCGCCAGCGCGAGGCCGTCGAGCACGCGAAGAACACCAACGCCGAGGTCGTCGTCGGCGGCGGCAGCGACGACAGCGAGGGCTACTTCGTCCAGCCGACCGTGATCGAGACGAAGGACCCGCGCGACCGGCTGATGAGCGAGGAGTTCTTCGGCCCGATCGTCACCACCTACGTCTACCCGGAGAAGGAGTGGGAGCAGACGCTCGAGCTCGTCGACGAGACGGCGCCGTACGGGCTCACCGGAGCAATCTTCTCGCAGGACCGCGCTGCGATCGACGAGGCGAAGGACGCGCTGCAGTACGCGGCCGGCAACTTCTACGTGAACGACAAGCCGACGGGCGCGGTCGTCGGCCAGCAGCCGTTCGGCGGCTCGCGCGCATCCGGCACGAACGACAAGGCCGGCTCGATGTGGAACCTGATCCGCTGGGTGAGCCCGCGGACGATCAAGGAGACATTCGTGCCGGCCAGGGACTACCGCTATCCGTTCTTGGCGGCCGACGACACGAACGGCTCGCCGGGCGGTCCCGGCGGCAGCCGCTGAAGCGCTCCCTTCTCGTCGCGCTCGCCTTTCTTCTCGTCGTCGCCTCCGTGGCCACGGCCGCCCGCGTGCGCGGCACGCGCGGGCCCGACAAGCTGCAGACGGTCAACGGCATCCGCGACGCCGTCACCTGTGGGCGCGGGCACGACCTCGCGAGCGTCGACGGCTTCGATCACGTGGGCCAAGACTGCGAGGTCGTCACGCGGCGGACCTCGCGCGACCCATACACCAACCCGGAGAGCCAGCACGAGACCGAGGTCGAACCGGACTCGTTCGCCTTCGGCAAGACGGTGGTGTCGGTCTTCCAGGTCGGCCGGGTCATCGACGGCGGGGCACGGAACATCGGTTTCGCGGTCTCCCGCGACAGCGGGCGCACGTGGGTGCGCGGGTTCCTTCGCGGACTCGGGCCGCGGGCGAGCGATCCCGCGGTCGCCTACGACCGGCGCCACGGCGTCTGGCTTGCGACCTCGCTCGTCTTCGGCAGTGGTGGCTCGTCGATCGCGGTCAATCGCTCCGGCGACGGACGGCACTGGGGCCTGCCGGTGACCGCGATCGCGACCGCGCCCCAGCTCGGCCAGGACAAGGAGTGGATCGCGTGTGACGACTGGCCGCGGAGTTCGTTCTTCGGCCGCTGCTACCTGAGCTACAGCGACATCCTCGACGAGGAGGTGGTAACGCAGGCCTCCGCCGACGGCGGGCTGACGTGGTCTGCGCCGACAACCGCCTCCGGCTCACCGGGGCAGGAGTCGATCCGGGGCGCCTACGCACCCGGCGTGCAACCGCTCGTGCTGCCGAGCGGTCGGGTGCTCGTGGCCTATTACGACGAGAACAAGCTCTCGACGCTTCGGTCGGACGACGGCGGCGCGACCTGGACGGCGCAGCTCGGGATCGCCCCCGCCGCCTACCGGTCGCATGCGGGGCTGCGCGCCGCCCCGCTCCCCACTTCGGCGATCGGGGCCGACGGCCGCGCGTACGTCGCTTGGGCCGACTGCTCGTTCCGGCTCGGCTGCGCGTTCAACGACATCGTCTACAGCTCCACGATCGACGGCGTCTCTTGGAGCCCGCCGACGCGGATCCCGGCCGGCGGTGGGGACGCGGAGCTGCCGGGGCTCGACGCCGACCCGTCGCGTGCAGGCCGGCTCGCCCTGACCTACTACGTCTTTCGCGGCTCGTCCCTCGACGTGCGCTTCGTCTCGTCGAGCGACACCGGTGCGAGCTGGAGCCGGCCGCAGCTGCTGAACTCGCGGCGCGTGCCGGTCAGCGGCATAGCGCGCACGTCGCTGGGCTCGATGGTCGGCGACTACATCTCGACCTCCTTCGCCGGCGGACGGGCAGTGCCGGTCTTCGTGCTGGCGACCTCGCCCACTCGGGGCCGGCTGCACGAGGGCGCATTCGCCAGCTCGCTGCCGGTGCCCTGAGCTCAGGCCTGCGGGGGCAGCTCCGCTCGCGCCGGCCCCCAGCCCCGCGTCCGCGCGCGCAGCGCAATCCACGCCGCGCATGCGAGCGCCGGCAGGGCCAGCAGCACTCCTGCATAGCGAACGCCGAACGCGCCGGCGATCGCCCCGTCGAGGATGCTCGCGAACGGCCGCAGCCCGAGGAACGCGACGCTCCAGAGCGCCATGATCCGGCCGCGTTCCCACGGCTCGACGCCGAGCTGCAGCCGGGAGGTCGCGTGCGTGTTCGACGCGAGGTAGCCGAAACCGGCGAGGAACAGGACGGGCAGCGCGACCGGCAGCCACGGCGTGACCGCGAAGCCGACCATTCCGAAGCCGAGCAGCGAGAGCGTCAGGAACATCCGCCGCCGGCTCCCGCCCACCCGGCCGGCGACGACGAGCCCCGCGGTCACGGCCCCCGCGCCGAAAGCGCCGATGATGTAGCCGGCGACCGTGTCCTTCCGGCCGAACGCGTGAGCCCAGGCCGGCCCGAGCGTGTTCACCGGATCGGAGGCGAACCCAACCGCGGCCACGATCAGCAGGAACACGATCAGCTGCGGCCGACGGCGCAAGATGTCGATGCTCGCGCGCAGGTGACCGACGGAGCGATCGGCGAGCTCCTGCCGCTGCGGCCCGATGAAGAGCAGCGCGCCGATGAAGATCACGTACGAGGCCGCGTTCAGCCCAAATGCGGCCGGGATACCGAGGTACTGGACGGCCAGCGCAGCACTCGCCGGCCCGACCGCTCGCGCGAGGTTGAAGGTCATCGAGTTGAGGGCCACCGCGGTCGGCACCTCGGGCTCCTCGACGAGCGTCGCGATCATTGCCTGCTGCGCGGGAGCCGAGAACGCGCTCACGACGCCGAGGGCGACCGCGGCGCCGATCACCACCGGCGTCGGCGCGAGCTTCAGGTAAGCGAGCAGGCCGAGCCCGCCCGCGAGCAGTGTGGCCGCCGTCTGAGTGACGAGGAGGAGGTTGCGCCGGTTCCAGCGATCCGAGGCGCCGCCGGCCCAGGGCGCGAGCACGAGGATCGGAAGGAACTGCGAGAAGTTGAGCACCCCGAGCAGGAACGCCGAGTGCGTCTGCCGGTAGACGAGTAGCGCGGCAGCGAGGTTCTGGAACCAGGTGCCGCTCGCCGAGAGCGCGTTGCCGACGAAGTAGGGACCGAAGGTGCGCTGCCGGACGAGCGCGAACGCGGCTGCCGGGCCGGCGGCTGCTACGCCCGACCCGCCTTGTGCAGCTGCGACGGCGTCGCTTGCGATGCCGCTAGAGGTTGTGGCGGCTCCCCCGCCGCGACCGTCTTGTTCCGCCTTGCCTCGCCGCTCACGCGCGGCCTGCCTTGTGCAGCTGGGCGTAGATCGACCGAGCGGTTCGCTCGGGAATCCCGGGCACGCCCTCGAGCTCCTCCTGGCTCGCGGCCAGGAAGCGCTCGGCCGAGCCGAAGTGATGCAGCAGCGCCCGCCGCCGCGCCGGGCCGACGCCCTGCAGAGTGTCGAAGATCGACTCGCGCGCCCTCGCCTGCCGACGCTGCCGGTGGAAGTCGAGCGCGAACCGGTGCGCCTCGTCGCGCACCCGCTGCAGCAGGTGCAGCCCCGGCGAGTCGCGGTCGAGCCTGATCGGCTCCGCCTGCCCGGGGACGAACACCTCCTCCTGCCGTTTGGCCAGCGAGATCACGGCGACCCGAGGCAGGTCGTAGCCCTGCATCGCCTGCAGCGCCGCCGCGAGCTGCCCCTTGCCGCCGTCGATCACGACCAGGTTCGGCATGGCCGCAAACGACTCGTCGTAGTCCTCGGCCTCGGCGCCGCCCTGCACTCGCGCGAACCGGCGCGCGACGACCTCCGCCAGCGCCGCGTAGTCGTCCTGCCCGTCGAAGCTGCGCACGCCGAACTTGCGGTAGTGCGCCTTCTTCGCCAGCGCGTCCTGGAAGACGACCATCGAGCCGACGACGGACTGGCCCTGGATGTTCGAGATGTCATAGCACTCGATCCGTATGGGCAGGCTCTCGAGGTTCAGCGCCTCGCGCAGCTCCTCGAGCGCCTCGACCCGCCGCGTGCGCTTCCGCTCGGCCTGGACGACCTCCGACTCCAGCGCGAGCCGTGCGTTCTCGGCTGCGAGCTCCTGCAGACGCCGCTTCTCGCCCCGCTCCGGCGCGCGCACCTCCACGCGTGAGCCGCGCCGCTCGGAGAGGAACTCCGCGAGCGCGTCGGTGTCGCCCGCGTCCGGCGGCACGACGATCTGCGGCGGCACGCTCGGCGCCGAGCCGTAGAACTCGATCGCGAACGCCTCGAGCAGCGTCCCCGTGTCCTGACCCTCGACGTTCTCGAGGTGGAAGCCGTAGCGGTCGATCAGCTTCCCGTCCCGTAGCGGGAAGACCTGCACCGCCGCGCGGTCGCCCTCGCCGGCGATCCCGATCACGTCGATGCTGCCGACCGAGCGGCGGTCGGCGGTCTGCCGCTCGACCAGATGCCGAACTGCGAAGAGCCGGTTCCGGTAGCGAGCGGCCTCCTCGAAGCGCTCGCCCTCGGCGGCGTCCTTCATCTTCCGCTCGAGCTCGCGCTGGATCGGCCTCGTCTCGCCCGAGAGGAACTCGATCACGCCGTCGATGATCGCGCGGTAGTCCTCCTGCGAGATGTAGCCCACGCACGGCGCCAGGCAGCGCTCGATGTGGTAGTCGAGGCATGGAATCCCGCTGTGCCGGCCGGGCTTCGGGCCCTCGCAGGGCCGGTACGGAAAGACGCGGTTGAGCACGTCGAGGGTCTCGCGCACCTTCTTCGCGTTGGCGTACGGGCCGAAGTAGACGACGCCGCGCCGGTGCCGCTCGCGCGTGAACATGACGCGCGGGTAGTCGTCCTGGACCGTGACCGCGATGTAGGGGAACGACTTGTCGTCGCGGAGGCGAACATTGAACGGCGGCCGGTGGCGCTTGACCAGGTTCTGCTCCAGGTGCAGCGCCTCTACCTCGGTGTTGGTCACGATCACCTCGATGTCGGCGACGCGCTCCGGGAGGCGCTGGATCGTCGAGCGCGAGTCGGGGGCTTTCTGGAAGTAGCTGCGTACGCGTGGCCGCAACGACTTCGCCTTCCCGATGTAGAGCACCTGGCCGCGCTCGTCGCGGAAGAGGTACACGCCCGGCTTGGCCGGAAGCCTCTTCAGCTGCTCTTCCAACGGTGTGGCCATGGCGGGGCAAGGGTAGCCTCCGACCCCGTGAAGAAGGCCGGCATCGCCGCGGCTGTCGCGGTCGCCGCCTTGGGCGGCGTAATCGCGGCGATCGTGCTCGCCTCGGGAGGCGGGAGCGACGGCTCGTCGTCCAGCTCGACACGCGCGACGAGCACACGCACGGCGCCTGTCGGCACGACGGCGCCCACCACGACCGCGCGCGTGACGACCTCCGAGAACACGACGCGGCGTGCGGCCACCGGTCCGGTGGACACGAGCGGCGTGCGTCTGCCCCCGCCGCCGGGCCGGCGCGGGACGAGGGCGCGGACCTTCGTCGTCGGCACCGCGGACGACTCGCTTGCCCAGGTCGACCCGCAGTTCGCGCAGGCACAGGCCGACATCTCGCACGACGCCGGCTTCGACGCGGCCGCGATCTCGGCCACCTGGCACCGCGGCGAGCGTCGGCCTCCGGCGACACTGGTGCAGGTTCTACGCACCGTCTCGGCGTCGACGAAGAAGGCGCAGATGCAGCTCGCGATCGTGCTCTGGCACGGCCTCGGCAGCGACACCCCACAGACGCCGGCCGAGCGCGCCGAGTTCGCCGCCTATGCGGGAGCGCTCGTGAAGGCGCTGCCGGAGGTGCGCGACGTGATCGTCGGCAACGAGCCGAACCTGAGCACGTTCTGGAAGCCGCAGTTCGGCGTCGGCGGCCGCGACCTCGCCGCGCGCGCGTACGCCGACCTGCTCGCGCGGAGCTACGACGCGATCAAGGCGGCGGCGCCCGGGGTGCGCGTGCTGGGCGGCGCGCTCTCGCCGCGCGGAGCCGACCGGCCGGGCGGCTCGCGCCCGACCCATTCGCCGACCGCCTTCATCCGCGACCTCGGCGCCGCCTACCGCGCGAGCCATCGCAGCCGGCCGCTGATGGACGCCTTTGCCCTTCACCCGTACATGCAAGCCTCGAGCGTCCCACCCACCGCCGCGCATCCGAAGAACACGTCGATCACGCTCACCGACTATCCGAAGCTCGTCGCCCTCCTGACCGAGGCCTTCCAGGGAACCGCGCAAGCGGGCGCGCGCCTGCCGATCTACTACACGGAGTTCGGCGTCCAGACCGCCGTGCCCGCGCCGAAGCGGCGCTTCTATCTCGACCTCAGCTCGCCGGCGCGTACGGACAGCGTCTCGTTCGCGGTGCAGGGCGCGTATTACCGCCTCGCGCTCGAGCTCGCGTACTGCCAGCCGACCGTGCGCGGCCTGTTCGTCTTCCACACCTTCGACGAGCCGAGTCTGAGTGGGTGGCAGTCCGGCCTCTACTTCGCCGACCGCACGCCGAAGCCGAGCCTTCCCGCGTTCAAGCGCGCGGTCGCCGACCTGCGCAACGGCAGATTGCCGCGCTGCCATCGCTAGGCTTGCGGCCGTGGCCGGCCAGTACGTCGCCTACACCTTCTTCCGCGTCGATCCCGCCTGGCGCAGGCTGCCGATCGACGAGCGCGCCGCGGGCAAGGACGCCTTCGCGGAGGTGGTCGAGGACTTCGCCGGCAGGATGGCGTCGCTCCGCGCCTACTCGACGACGGGAGTCCGTCCCGAGTGCGACTTCTTTCTCTGGAAGATCACCGAGCGCTACGAGGACCTCGGCGAGCTCGGCGCCGCGCTGAACGGCACGCCGCTCGCCGGCTGGCTCGAGATGCCGTACTCGTACCTCGCCACCACCAAGGCGTCCGAGTACACGAAGGCGCGGAAACCGCGGCAGGTGGTGCCGAAGGGCGCGCCGTACCTGGTCGTCTACCCCTTCGTGAAGCTCCGCTCCTGGTACTCGCTCTCGCAAGGCGACCGGCAGCGGGCGATGAACGAGCACATGCAGGTCGGCCACGAGTTCTCGACGATCGTCAACCACACGACGTACTCGTTCGGGATCGACGACCAGGAGTTCATGACCGCCTTCGAGTGCGAGGAGCCGTCGGACTTCATGCACCTGATGCTGACCCTGCGCGACTCCGAGGCAAGCCGCTACACGGAGCGCGACACGCCGATCTTCGTCGGCCGCCATGTCGATGTCCGCGAGGCCCTGGATGAACTGGACGGCGCAAACGTGTCTGTTTCCGCCGGCGCTTCCAACTCCAAGTAACAGCCTGTTACTTGCACCGAACGCCGGCCCCGCGCGCGGCGGATCGCGCATGGTTCCGGCGTTCGACCCGAGCTAGTAACAGTCTGTTACTTGAAGGTACGGCCTCGACGGGTGCTCAGTAGCCGTACGAGTGCTGGTCGCGCCAGACGCGGAACATCGCGAAGCCGCCGCACGCGAACACCGCGAGGAACACGATCAGGTTCCAGCCGCCGCCGACTGGCTCGAAGTAGCGCGAGGCCATGTTCACGATCAGTAGCAGCGCCGCGCCGTAGAAGACCACCCGAGCGCGAGCCGGCCACATCGCGATCTCGCCGCGCCGGTCGCGCCAGGCGAGGAAGACGAAGTACGCGATCGCGAGGAAGAACGCGATCCGCGCGATCTGCAGGAGCACGAACACGGTGACCTGGAGTTGCAGCGCCACCAGCACGGCCACGATCGCGGCGATGATCAGGAAGCCGCGAAGCGTGGGATTCATGTCGCGGAAGCCGCGCCTCACGCGAGTCAGCGTAGCTAGAGTCCCGGCGTGGTCGAGGAAGGAAAGCCGGCGCCGGACTTCGAGCTCGAGAGCGACAGCGGCGAGACCGTGAAGCTCTCGGATCTGCGCGGCAAGCCGGTCGTCCTCTACTTCTATCCCAAGGACGACACGCCCGGCTGCACGCGCCAGGCCTGCGGGATCCGCGATGCCTGGGGCGAGTTCCAGCGTGCGGGTGCAGAGGTCTTCGGGATCAGCGCCGACACGAAGGACTCGCACGAGAGGTTCAAGTCGAAGTACACGCTGCCGTTCACACTTCTCGCCGACCCGGAGGGGAAGCTCGGCGAGCCATACGGCGTCGCGCAGGAAGGAAAGAGCTCGTACGAGCGCTCCACCTTCGTGATCGACGCCGACGGCAACGTCACCCGCATCATGCGCCGCGTGAACCCCGACCAGCATGCCGACGACGTGCTGGCCGCGCTCGCTTCCTAGCGCCCGCTCAGCAGGCGCCTTCGAGTGCGGATGAGAGGACTTGAACCTCCACGAGCTTTCGCCCACACGGACCTGAACCGTGCGCGTCTACCAATTCCGCCACATCCGCGCGCTGCACAGTCTAGCGGCGCTTCTCCACGGTCCACGTAGGCTTTTCGGCTTGCGCTGGGGTCTTCTGGTTCTCGGTGCGGCCGGGCTCGCGCTCCCACTGGCGGGGGCGTCCGCGCGGCCCGCGGCGCCTCCCCGCGGGCCGCTCGTGGAGGTGGTCGCGCTGCTCGACGGACCGCCGCTCGCCCAGCGGCCGGGCGCCGG
>JAWVDY010000006.1:0-4890 GCA_033856995.1 Gaiellaceae bacterium | reverse complement strand
GACCCACGCTGAGGATCATCTCCCCCTCTTCGGCAAGGCGCCGCCCGACTGGCGTCCCGGCTAGCCTGGCAGGTGTTCCCGGTCACGGCTGAGCTTAGCGCTCTGCGCCACTGGCCGGCCTGAAGCGCGGGTCATGTTCACGCGCGAGAGTACGAGTGAGATTACCGGTTGGTCTCCACAGGCGAGTTTCTTGTGGGTTCGCTGCGCAAGCGAAATGAGGTCTGTTGCAGCACGTTTCCGCTCGTGCGGCAGGCGTTCCGGTCGGACTTTTGATCCCAAGGCCGCAGGTTCGAGAGCTGCCGGCCCATCAAGAAAATTTCTTCTCAGATGTCCTTTTTTTGATATCCGCTCGCCCAGCGGCGTCATCGCTTCGCGATGCAGAGCGCGCCGATGTCGACGACGCCGACGACCGGCTGCTCAATCCGACAGCCGATCCGCGGGGAGAAGAACTCCGGCACGACCGGCGTCGCGAACGCTGCGAAGGGTGCGACGTTCCGCTCGAGCTTCAGCTGGAGCCGGGAGTACGCGGCCAGCCGCGCTGGCCCGCGTAGCAGCGCGGCACGTCGGAGGGCGCGCCGGTACGGCTCCGGAATCGATAGCGGCCGCGGCGCCCAGTCCGGACGGAAGCCCTTCGAATCCAGAAAGACGTTCAGTACCTCGGATGGATCCGGCCAGTCGTAGAACCATTCGCCGAGCAGGATGTCGTAGGCAGCCCCCGGCTGCTGGGCGGCCGACCACTGATCGTCGAACTCAACGACCCGGACGGCGATACCCAGCGGTGCGAGGTTGGCGCGCACGATGCGCGCAGCGGTCGTGCAATCGGGGCGGCGGCAGGAGTAGAGGACGACCGTTCCTCGGAACCCGTGCGCCAATGCCCGTGCCCGCACGGGATTTGGCCTGAGCGGATACACGGACGCACTGCTCGCGCCCGGCAGGCCGGGCGGCAAGTACGCGGCGCTCGGCAGGTCACCGGCCGCGGCCGCAAGCGCGCGGCGGTCGATTGCGTAGTTCACGGCCCGGCGAAGACGCACGTCGGCGAACGGACCGCGCGCTGTGTTGAACTGAAGGAAGCGAAAGCCGAGCTGCGGGGTCTGGACGAGCCGTCGGTTCCCTGGCTCGCTCGAGCGACCTTGACCGAAGCGAACGTCGAGCGGGCCGCTTGCGGCGAAGGTCGATTCTTGCAAGAGGTCGGCTGTGTAGTCGGCAGCGCCGCTCTCGATCCGGCTGACCGTCCGGTGCGTGCTGTTGACGATGTCGTAGACGATGCGCTCCAGCCGGTGCGGCCGCGGCCCGTGGTAGTTGGGGTTCGGTTCGAGCACGACGAGCTCGTCCTTCCACCGCACCTTCAAGTAGTAGGGGCCGGCCGACGGGATCGGTGACTGCACTCCACCGGTGACGACCGGCGTCCCGATCGGGACTGCTGCGAAGAACGGCATCGAAAGGCGCGTCAGGAAATCGCCCGCCGGCGCGACGAGCCGGATACGCAACGTATCCCCGTGCGCAACGATTCCGGAGATGTGCTCCGCCTTGCCTGCGTGGAAGACGTCCGCGCCGACGACGTCGCGGAGGACCCCGAAAGCGGGCGCCTCCGGGCCGAGCCCCTTCGAGAGCGCGCGCTCAATCGAGAACTTGAAGGTTTCGGCGGTCACCTCTCGGGAGGAAGGCGGCGAGAAACGGAAGCCCCGCCGGATGCGGAAGGTGTACGTTCGTCCGTCGGCCGAGACGGAGGGCAGTGCGGCCGCCACCTCGGGTCGGAGCTGCGTTCCGCGTAGCGCAGGGGCGTCCGGGTAATTGAGCAGTTGAGCGCCGGTCGCATACTCGAGCTGCCAGCGGTAGGGCGGGCTGGGCCATGCGTGGGCCGGATCGGTGTCGTCCACCCAGTCTTCCGCAAGGCTGAAGGTCGCCACCTCGTCGGTAGGAAGCGACGCCAGCTTCGGCGGGCTGTCGCCCGTCGACACATAGAGCACGCCGGCGCCAGGCTCGAGGCTCTCTGCACGGTCCGCCACCTCGAAGTCGGTGATCTGATTGCTGTCCGGATCGACCCGCTGGAGCCGTCCGATCGAGCTCACCCAGACGGCTCCGTCGAAGTACGTCACATCACCCACCCCGTGCCCGACGTCCAAGGTCCTGTCGAGGCTCCCGTTCGCGCCGATCTTCCAGAGCGTGTCGTCGGGCGAGACCGTCGCCCAGACGAAGCCGCCGCCGACCGCCAAGCTTCCGACCCAGTTACGCAGCTTGACCGTCTGCACGACCTCGTTCACCGCTGGGTCGATCTTGCTGATCGACGAGAGGTTGCTCTGCCCGACCCAGAGCGCACCGTCGCCGAACGCGAGCAGGTCGGCCTGCGGCACGTCGATCGTCCTCACGACTTTGAGCTCATTCGGGTCGACGCGGAACACCTTGTTCGCCTCCGCGACCCACACGGACCCCGCGCCGATCTCCGCTTCGGTGGGCGCAGTGAAGTCGACGTCGCTCTTCTTTGCCGGTAGCGGGATGCGCTTGACCGTCCGGTAACGCGCGTCGATCCGCAGCAACACGGGCTCGGTCGCGTCCACGACCCACACAGCGTTGAGTCCCACCGCCATCCCCGCGATTCCGCCCTGGATCGGCACGAAGGGATGAATCAGCTTCCGCGTACGAAGATCGATCGGCTCGAGAGTCTTGTCCTCGCCGTTGCCGAACCACAGTGTGTGTCCGAGCACGCCGAGGTCCCCTCCGCTGCTCACCGGCAGCTGGCCTTCGAGCTCACCGGAGGGCGAGACGAAGCCGATCGACTTTTCCGCGATCCGGCGGGCGCCAGAGCCGAACCCGGCGAAGACGAGAATGCCTACCGCGGCGACGGCGGCGATCAACGTCCCGGCGACGGCGAGCCTGATGCTTCGTCGCCGAAGCATCCTCAGGGCCGTCCGCCGAAGCCGACGGCGGTTCCACCGGGGCACACGCCGGTCGGCGGGGACCACCTCGACGGCTACGACCGGTTTGGCGAGGCCCTTCACGCGTTCAAGTCGCCGCTCGCCGTATCGGACTCCCTCGACGGCACGGGCGAGCTGGAGAACCGTTTCGCTCGCGAGCACCTCGCCCGGACCGGCGATCGAGCACAGCCGCGCGGCGAGGTTCAGCGCGCCGCCCCGGTAACCGTCCTGGACGGGAACTGCCTCGCCGGCGTCGAGACCGACGCCGACGCCGCGGGGTAGCTCCGCCACCGCCACCTGCGCCTGTAGCTCGAGCGCGGAGCGAAGCGCCTGGCGCGCCGACTCGAACACGACCAGGGCCTCGTCACCGCGGAGCTCGATCAGCCTTCCTTCGCGCTCCTCGACGACTCGGCGGACGATGTCGGCAAAGGTCGAAGCGAGCGCGGCAGCGGCCTCGTCCCCGTGTTCGGCCGTGTACTTGGTGTAGCCGCGGACATCCGCGATCAGGAACGTCCGGACGCCGGGAATCGTGCGACGCGTCGACCGGGAGATTTCGGGCGGCGCAACGGCGAGAGCCTCTCCGGCCTCGGCTATGAGCTCACTGCACGTCGAGAAGCGCTCGTCGGCCGCCTTGGCGAGCGCTCTTTGCAACACGCCGTCAATCAATTCCGGCAGATCGGGACGCAGCATGGTGACGAGCGGCGCCGGCTCCTTGAGGTGCGCGAAGATGACCTGGAGATCGCCGTCACGCTCGAACGGGGCGGCGCCGGTGAGACATTCATAGAGGACGCAGGCGAGCGAGTACACGTCCGCGCGCGCGTCGACCGCACCGCCTTCGATCTGCTCGGGCGCGATGTAGGCGATCGTCCCCACGAAGGCATTGCCGGTCAGGCTCGCCACGGTTGACGCATGCCTCGCGAGACCGAAGTCACAGAGGTACGCGTGCTCCGCGTCCCCGGCGCCGATCAAGATGTTCGCCGGCTTGACGTCGCGGTGCACGAGGCCGAGCCCATGGGCAGTGTCGAGCGCGTCCGCGACCTGAGTAAGCAGAGTCAGCGCGCGTTCGTCGCCGACTTGATCACTCGTGTCGATGAGCGCGCGTAAGTCATAGCCCTCGACGTACTTCATCGCGAGGAAGATGACGTCGCTCTCTTCGCCCGCTGCATAGATCGGAACGATGTGCGGGTGCTCGAGGCTTGCCGCGAGCTGCGACTCGACGAGGAAGCGGCGCCGGAAGCGGTCGTCGTCGGCGAGCTCGCCCGCGAGCACCTTGACTGCGACTTTGCGACGGAGATGGACGTCCTCTGCGAGGTAGACGGCGCCCATCGCGCCTTGCCCGAGCAACCGTTCGATTCGGAAGCCAGCAAGCGTCGAGCCGATTGCGACGCCGACTTTCATCGTTTAGGTATAGCCGCCGGGCCGCGGCGCGCATAGAGCCTCCTCATGCCTTCCAGACGTGGCCGCCCAGGCCAACCTTCCCACGCGCTGCTGCTACGTGTACGTCGTCCGACGCAGGGTGCTTGTTACTCCGCTGCCAAACGTGGTGGTGCGAGAGGCGACCCAAGTTTCGTACCGACCTTGTCGCCTGCTGATTCCAGCGAGGCGAACTGAGCGGCCTCACGCGGAGACGGTCTCAATGGTGGCCGCCAATGTCTCTTCGGGAAAATACCTGCCACTTCGGGACTTCAGATCGTGACCGGTCGCACGAAGAAACCGGTCGAGGGGGTCATGTAATACCCACGCGCGTCGTACCCCCCGTCTCCGGAGTAGGTTCGTAGCGACATGAAACGCGCATGGATAGAGCCAGCGGCAGAACGACTACGCGCACAGGGTCGTCCGGCCGACCTCGACTGGCTCAGCCTCTATTACGACGGGCGCAACCCGGCCCGGGAGCAGCGCGAGGTAGATGAGCGCGAGTTCAACGGGTTGATCGAGCGGCTGACACGCGAACCCGACGAACGCGACAAGTAGCCACCCG
>JAWVDY010000005.1:0-2676 GCA_033856995.1 Gaiellaceae bacterium | reverse complement strand
AGGCCCTCGTGGACGTCGGCGTGGCTGCTCCAGGTCGCCCCGGTCAGCTCCAGGATCAGCCGTGTCGCAAGGTCGGCCGCCGGTTCCGCGAGGTATGGATCGACGCCCTTTTCCCAGCGGTTCGAGCCCTCGGTGCGCAGGCGCAGGCGCTCGGAGGAGAGGTAGATCCCGTACGGCTCGAAGTTCGCCGCCTCCAGCAGCACCGACGTCGTCCCCTCGCCGATCTCGGTCTCCTCGCCGCCCATGATCCCCGCGAGCGCGATTGCGCGGTCGGCGTCGGCGATCAGCAGGTCGTCCGGCGTCAGCTCGCGCTCGACACCGTCGAGCGTGCGCATCTGCTCGCCGGGCCGCGCGCGCCGGACGACGATCCGGCCGTCGTGCAGCGTTGCGAAGTCGAACGCGTGCAGCGGGTTGCCGAGCGCGAGCATCACGTAGTTCGTGACGTCGACGACGTTCGAGATCGGCCGCATCCCGGCCGCGTTCAGGCGCGCGCGCAGCCAGACCGGCGACGGGCCGACGCGGACGTCGCGAAAGACGCGGCCGACGTAGCGCGGGCAGCCGGCCAAGTCCTCGACGGTCACGTCCACCTTCTCTTCGGGCCCAGGCCGCCCAGGGTCTGTCCCCGGGAGAGGGCTCAAATCGTCGTCGTAGAGCGCCGCGACCTCCCGCGCGAGCCCGTAGATCGAGAGCAGGTCGGGCCTGTTCCCCGTCGACTCGACGAGCAGCACGTCCTCGACGAGCGGCAGCACGTCGCCGAGCGGCGTGCCCGGCTCGGCCTCGGGCAGCAGCATGATCCCGGAGTGGTCGTTGCCGAGCTCGACCTCGTCCTCGGCGAGGATCATCCCGTCGGAGAGCTCACCGCGAACTTTCCGCTGCTCCAGCTGCAGACCGCCCGGAAGCCGGGCCCCCGGAAGCGCCACGCCGACGGTCGCGCCCGCGCCGAAGTTCCAGGCGCCGCAGACGATCTGACGCGGCTCGGCCTCGCCGAGGTCGACGCGGCAGAGCTGGAGCCGGTCGGCGTTCGGGTGCTTCTCGGCCTCGAGCACGCGGCCGACGCGGAAGAGCCCGAGGTTCCCGTCGTCGTCGGGCACGCCGCGGCGCTCGATGCCCTCGACCTCGGCCGCCGAGACCGAAAGCCGGTCGGCCAGCTCGGGCAGCGGCATCTCGAGCGGGACGTACTCCCGCAGCCAGGAAACCGGAACCCTCAAAACTGGGTCAGGACCCGGAGGTCCCCCTCCCAGAGCGCGCGGATGTCCGGGAAGTCGTATTTCAGCTGCGCGACGCGCTCGATCCCGCAGCCGAACGCGAAGCCGCTCCACTCCTCGGGGTCGACGCCGACGTTCTCGAACACGCGCGGGTCGACCATCCCGGACCCGCCCATCTCGAGCCAGCCCGAGTAGCGGCACGTGCGGCAGCCGGCGCCGCCGCAGATCCCGCACGAGACGTCTGGCTCCATCGAGGGCTCGGTGAACGGGAAGTAGTGCGTGCGGAAGCGGACGCGCCGGTCAGGCCCGAAGATCGCCCGCATCACGTGCAGCAGCGTGCCCTTCAGGTCGGCGAGCGTCAGCCCTCGGTCGACGGCCAGGCCCTCGAACTGGTGGAAGATCGGGTAGTGCGTCGCGTCGATCGCGTCGCGCCGGTAGCAACGGCCGATCGAGACCATGTAGATCGGCGGCTCGCGCTCCTCGAGGGCGTGAATCTGGCTCGGCGAGGTCTCGGTGCGCAGCAGCCGGTTGTCGTCGAAGAAGAAGGTCGCCCGGTGAGAGCGCGCCGGGTGCCACGGATCGAAGGCGAGCTTGTCGAAGTTGTACTCGACGGTTTCGACCTCGCGGTCGTCGCGGATCTCGTAGCCGAGGCCGAGGAACGCGTCCTCGATCTGGCGGCGGGCCTGCGTGATCGGGTGCAGGTGCCCGAGCGGGAGCTCGTCGCCGGGCAGCGTGACGTCGACGACCTCTTCCGTCAGCGCACGGTCCAGCTCGGCCCGCTCGAGCTCGGCACGGTGGGCGTCGACTGCAGCCTCGAGCCGCTCGCGGAGCCCGTTCAGCGTTATCCCGGTCTCGCGGTCGCGCACCGCCCTGAGAGCCTGCGCCAGGTCGCTCTTGCGGCCGAGGTAGCGCACACGCGCGTCGTCGAGCTCGGTGACGGTCGCCGCGCCCTCGATCGCGCTCTGTGCCTCGGTTTCAAGGGCCTGCGGCTCCATCGGGCGACTGTACCATCGGCCCTCGTGAGCGCTTACGACCCCTTCGCCGTGGACTACGACAACTGGGCGGCAGACATGACCGAGGACGTCCCCTTCTACGTGGAGCTGGCACGCGAGGCGGACGGGCCGATCGTGGAGCTCGCCGTCGGCAACGGGCGCGTCGCGATTCCTGTGGCCGAGGCGACCGGCAAGCCGGTCCTGGGGATCGACGTCTCGCCGGTGATGCTTGCCCAGGCGCGCGAGCGTGCGGGCGCGGCGCGTGTCGAGCTGGAGCTGCGCGAGGGCGACATGCGGGACTTCGAGCTCGAACACCCCGCGGCGCTCGTCTACTGCCCCTTCCGCGGGCTGCTGCACCTGCCGACGTGGGCAGAGCGCCGCCGCGTATTCGAGCGCGTCGCCGCCTCGCTGGCGCCGGGCGGCCGCTTTGCCTGGAACGCGTTCGTCTTCAGCCCGCACATCGCGGCGCGGCTCGACGG
>JAWVDY010000004.1:0-9921 GCA_033856995.1 Gaiellaceae bacterium | reverse complement strand
GGCCGCGGGCGCTCCGGGATCGGCGATTCGCGTCGGCGCTCGTGAGCTCCGCGACCTGCCAGCGGCCGTGTTCCTGGGCGCGGCGGCGGCCGCCTTCGTCCTCTACGTGCTGGCCCTCTGGCTCCTTCATCGCCAGGAGCGGCGCCTCGCCGCGGTGTTCGCGATCGCGGCCGCGATCCAGCTCGTCCCGCTCGCCGGCCCACTGCTGCTCTCGCGGGACGTCTACTCGTATTGGGCGTACGGCCGGATCGCCGAAGATCACGGGGCCGATGCCTACCGCGTGCTGCCGGCCCACTTCCCCAACGACCCCGCCGTTCGCGCCACGGCACCTGCTTGGCGTCGCACTGCGTCGGTCTACGGCCCTGTCTTCACCGCCGCGTCGACCGGACTCGCTGCTGTCTCCGGAGACTCCACGGAGACGAACGCCTACGTGTACCGGGTGCTCGCGGCCTGCGGGATGATCGGCCTCGCGGCCGTCGCCTCGGTCGCGGCCGCGAGGCGTGCGTTCGCTCTGGCGTTCGTCGGCTGGAATCCCTTGCTCGCGCTGCAGTTCGCAGGCGGCGGGCACAACGACGTCTGGCTCGCCCTCTTCCTCGTCGGCGCGCTCGCGCTGGCGGCGCGCGGGCGGAGCCTCCTCTCGGGCGCGAGCTGGGCGGTGGCGGCGGGAGTGAAGTGGGTCCCGCTCGTGCTGCTCCCGCTCAGCCTGCTCGCCAGCAGGCAGACCGCGTTGCGCATCGCGCTCGGCTTCGTCGTGGCGGCCGCCGTGATCTGCGTCGGTTCCTTCGCGGTCTTCGGGACGGCGTGGCTCGGTGCGGTGCTGCCGCTCACCCACCGGCACTCCGCCTACGCCTTGCCCTCGAGGCTCGGCCAGGCGGGACTGCCGCGGTCGCTCGCGCTGCTGCCGTTTTTGGTCGCGGTGCCATGGCTCGTCCGCAGCGCGCGCCGTGGGCGGCCCAGGTTCGCCCTCGCCACGCTGCTGATGCTGTGCGCGAGCCCCTGGCTGCTGCCCTGGTATGCGGCCTGGGTCGTGCCGCTGGCCGCGGTCGAGGAGGATGCCCTCGCCTGGTCGCTCGCCCTCGCGCTGTCGATCTACCTGCTGCCGGACCGGATACCGCTCTAAGCGGCAAACCGCGACCGTTGGTTGCTAGCGTCCAGCCGGTGAGCGCCACGGCCGTTTCCGCCGCCGAACCGCGGCGGCGCCTCTCCCCGCGGCTCGTCTACGGCGTCGCGGCGGTGCTGCTGCTGATCGCGGTCGTGCTGTCGTTCGCAGGCGTCGGCGAAAAGGCCGGCCGCCTCTCCGACTGGCAGGCGTTCGTGCTGGGGGTGACGCAGGGTCTCACCGAGCTCCTGCCGGTCTCCTCGTCGGGCCACCTGATCCTGGTGCCGTGGCTCGCGAACTGGCACTACCTCGAAGCCCACCCGAGCTTCAACAAGACCTTCGACGTCGCGCTCCACCTCGGCACCCTCGTCGCCGTGGTCGCGTACTTCTGGGCCGACGTCGCCCGCTACGTCGGCGCCTGGGTCCGCTCGGTCGGCCACCGCGGCATCCGCTCCATGGACGAGCGGGTCGCGTGGTGGATCTTCGCCGCCACGATCCCTGCCGCGCTCGCAGGCGCAGTCGGGGAGACGCCGATCGAGAACCGCCTCGGTCAGCCATGGCAGATCGCGATCTTCCTCGCCGTCTTCGGCGTCCTCCTCTGGCTGGCCGACCGACTGCCGCAGGAGAAGAAGATCGCCGAGCTCGGGTTCTGGCCGGCGTTCGCGGTCGGCGTCTCGCAGATCCTGGCGCTGATGCCCGGCGTGTCTCGTTCCGGGATCACGATCACGACCGGCCGCTACCTGCGACTCGATCGCGACTCGGCCGCGCGCTTCGCCTTCCTGCTGTTGATCCCGATCGTCTTCGGCGCCGTCGTCTACAAGGGCCTGAAGAACGTCGTGCTCCACTCACTCCCGGCCGGCTCGGTCGGGCCGTTCATCGTCGGCACGATCGCCGCGGCCGCCGTCGGGCTCGTCGCGATCGACCTGCTGCTCGGCTACGTGCGGCGGCACAACTACTCCGCGTTCGCGATCTACCGGCTGTGCGTGGCCGCCGGGATCGTGATCGTGATCGCCAGCGGCTGGCGCGGCGCGCACTTCTAGACCTCTCTGTCACGAAAGCGCGCCGGAAGGCGCACGGCGGCTGGAGGTGGGTTGGGTCCCCGGTATCGGTAGGCGCAATCGACCGAGAGGAGTTCCACATGCGCCTTCGCCGAAGACGCGTCATGCTCGTCGCGCTGCCCCTGGTCCTCGTGGCCGGGGTCGCGCTGGCCGCCCAGCCGAACGGGCGGCGGCCCTCGAACGCCGTGATCAACGCCTGCGTCAAGAAGAAGACCGGCCAGGTCCGCGTCGTCGCCGCCGGCGCCTCGTGCCGCCGCGGCGAGTCGCCGCTCACCTGGAACGCCCAGGGGCCCGTGGGAGCGCGCGGCGCCTCGGGCATCGCCGGAGCGACCGGACCTGCCGGGCCTGCGGGGCCTGCCGGGGCCACAGGCCAGAAGGGCGACAGCGGCGCACGCGGTGCGACCGGACCAGCGGGTGCCGCCGGGCCCGCCGGGCCGCAGGGCGCGGCCGGGCCGCAGGGCCCAGCCGGCCCCTCGCTCCCGTCGCTGGAGAGCCTGAACGGCATCGGCTGCCATCTCGCGGGTGCCGCCGGGACGGCAACGCTCACCTACGACGCGAGCGGCGTCGCCACGCTCAAGTGCGTCCCCTCGACGGGCGGCTCGACCGCGGACATCCGCGTGAACGAGTTCATGACCGGCTCGGCCGGTGCGGCCTCGAACGAGTTCGTCGAGCTCGTCAACGCGGGCAGCTCGGCCGCCGACGTCAGCGGGTTCAAGGTCGCCTACCGCTCCTCGGCCGGCACGAGCGACACGACCCTCGCGACCATCCCGGCCGGCACGTCGATCCCGGCAGGCGGCTTCTACCTCCTGGGCGGAAGCGGCTACCTCGGATCCCACGCACCGAATCAGAGCTTCTCCGCCTCGCTCGCGTCCACCGGCGGCGGCCTCGCGGTGCGTGACACGACGGGCTCGATCCTCGACTCCGTGGGCTACGGCGAGACGACGAACGCGTTCGTCGAGGCACACCCGGTCACCGCTCCGCCCACGAGCGCGGCCCCGGGAAGCAGCTCGGGCCGCATCCCGGACGGGCACGACACGAACGACAACGCGGCCGACTTCTCGGTCAGCACAAGCCCCACGCCTGGGGCGTCGAACCACTAGGAGAACAGGCGGGCGGCGCGCCAAACAGGCGCCGCCCGCCAATCACTCCAACGGGGCATGCTCGGCGCGAGAACGCTCACCGATACTGCGTACGCAGGGTCACCTCCCTGTGATGGCGTACGACAGAACAACTTCTTCTGCGGCAACTGCGGCGATTGGTCTCATCGAAACGAACACCCTCGTACGGTCGCTCTCGCCCGAGCTCATGCTCGTGGATCCGGAGCTGGCCGCACGGGCCCGCGAGCTTCTCCGGGAGCCGCACGAGACCAACAGAAAGGGCAACAACATGTCGGCACTAGGAACGCACGAGATCAAAGCGGGGATGAGCCTTGGGCTCGAGCCACCGCTCAGCCCACCCATCGTCCGGGGTCCGTTGGCCTCGGCGATGCCGACCGGCGACGGTCTCGCCGGCCTGCCGACGCCTCCCCCGGCGATCCGGCCCCCCGAAAGCGTGCCCACGGCGCCTGCTCCGAGCCCGGTCACTCAGGTTCCCGAGCAGCCGGAGCCCGCACCCGCGGCCGCTCCTGCGCCCGTGCCCGTGCCCGCTCCTGTCCAGCCCGAGCCGGAGCTTCCGGCGATGGCCCCGGAGGAGCTCGAGGAGACAGCGCCTGTGATCGACTACTTCGCGGCCGACACCACTCCGCCGGCCCGCGAGGCCGCTCCGGTCGAGGAGCTTCCCGCGGTCGAGCCGGCCCCTGCGGTCGAGCTGCACTCGGTCCCCCTGATGGCGCCGGAAGCGACCCCCGCGCCCGCTCCGGAGCCCGCTGTCGAGCTGACCCCGATCGCTCCCCTTGAGCCGCTCCCCGCAGCCGAGCCGGAGCCCGTCACGTTCGTCGCGCCGGAGCCCGTCGAGGTCGAGCCGATCGCGCTCGAGCTGGAGCCGGAGCCGGAGCCGGTCGAGGTCGACATCGAGCTGCCGGTCGTCGAGCCGTTCGAAGTCGCCGACCCGTTCACGGCCGACGAGGAGCTCCCCGTCGCCGAGGACACGCCCTCGCCCGACCTCGACGAGCTCTTCGCGCCCAAGCGCGGCACCTTCAACGTCGTCGTTCGCCTCAAGGACTCCGAGGGCGTCGAGGTCGGCTCGTTCCGCGACTTCGGCACCGCGATGGAAGGCGCCCAGGAAGTGATCGAGCAGTTCTCGAACGCGACGGAGGGCCAGTGGCCCTTCTACGCCGGCCGGTTCATCCGCCCCGACCTGATCGTCTCCGTAGACGTCGTCGAGAGCTAGGCCGCGCGGCCGACGTAGATCGAGACGCTCGACCCGGCAGGCGCACGCCTGCCGCCCGCCGTCTGCTCGTCGACGATCTTGCCGACCTGGCTCTTGTCGGCGACAGGCTGAGCGAGGGTCTGCACCTTGAAGCCCGCGGCGACGAGCTTCGTGCGGGCCGAAGCCGGATCGAGGCCGAGCACGTCGGGCACAACCTTCTGTGTGCCCGGCGTCGGCCCGAGCGAGACGTTCAGCTGGATGCGATCGCCGCGCTTCTTCGTCGTGCCGGCGTCAGGCGACTGCGCGACCACGGTCCCCTCGAGCTGATCGGACGCCAGCCAGACGAGGCCTGACTTCAGGCCCGCGGCGTTGAGCTGCCGCTGCGCCGCGTCCTGCTGCTGGCCGGTGACGTCCGGAACGGTGACGTTCGCGGGCGGAGCGGGCGGCGGTGGCGGCGGGGGTGCCGGCGGAGGCGGAGGCGCCGCGCCACCCGACTGGCCGTTCGAGACGTTGAGCCGGACGGTCGAGCCGCCGGGCACCTTCACTCCCGCCTTCGGGTTCTGCGCGACGACCGTCCCCTTCTGCTGCGTCGAAGGAACCGTGAAGACCTTCGGGTCGAGACCCGCGCCGCGCACCGTCGCCACGGCGGTGTCACGCGACTGGCCAACGGCGTTCGGGACGCTGACGAGGCCGCGCGAGACGTTGATCGTGACCGTCGAGCCTCTGCCGACCTTGGAGCCGGCCTGCGGGCTCTGTGCCACCACCGTGCCCGACGGCTTCTTCGACGGGACGTCGGCCGTCTTCACCTGGAAGCCCTTGGCGGTCAGCGCCTTCACCGCAGCCGGCGCTCCCTGGCCGACGACGCTCGGCACCGACTCCGTCTGAAGCGCCGAGACCGACAGCGTCACCACCGAGTGCCGCGTCACGTTGGCGCCCGGGTTCGGATCCTGCGCGACGACGGTCCCGGCGGGGGCCGAGCTCGTCTTCGTGAGGACGCGCGCGACCAGCCCGCGCCGGTTGAGGCGCGACACGGCCTCCTGCTGCTTCAGGCGGACGACCCTCGGGACGTTGACCGTCGAGGCGCCCTTGTGTCCGTTGTCGCGCGTGAAGAGCCAGACGGCGAGCAGGCCGCCGATGACGAGCGCGAGCAGCAGGAGCAGCCATGGCCAGAGCAGCGGGCGGGGCGGCGGACCCGGAGGCGGAACAACCTCCTCTTCCTCGACGACGGGAGGGCCCTCGACAACGGTCTCGCGCTCCGAACGGCGGACTGGGGGTCTGCGTCGCCTCACCGGCGAGCTATCTCCGTTGAGCCGAAACCCCGAACCTCTTGCACAAGAAATCCTTCCAAATCGCCCACGGGCGCCTAACGCGCGAGCCGTTTACTTGGTCGAGCAGGCTCTCAATGGAGGTTCCCATGGTTCGCAAGCTCATCGTCCTCGCTCTCGCCGTCGGTCTCGGCCTCGCCGTGACGGGCGTAGCGGGTGCGCGCTGGTTCAACGTCATCCGCGGCACCCGCGGTGACGACGTGATCGCGGGCACCGCGCACCGCGACTTCATCCTCGCCTTCGACGGCAACGATCAGGTCTCCGCCGACCAGGGCCGAGACATCGTCTACGCCGGCAAGGGCAACGACACCGTCGACGCCGGACCCGGTTACGACCGCGTCCAGGGCGGCCCAGGAGACGACACGCTCAGCGCCGGCGACGACGGCGCCGCGATGTGGGGCGCCTACGGCAACGACACGCTCAACGCCGGCAACACCGGTGACAACCGCCTCCACG
This sequence comes from Gaiellaceae bacterium, assembly GCA_033856995.1. Lineage (GTDB taxonomy): Bacteria > Actinomycetota > Thermoleophilia > Gaiellales > Gaiellaceae > AC-32. The sequence continues at coordinate 3,676 of JAWVDY010000004.1, read as the reverse complement.
GCGGTCCCGGTGACGACACCGTCAACGGCGGCCCCGGCCGCGACTTCCTGTGGGGCGGCTTCGGCGTCGACCACCTGAACGGCGGCGACGGCAACGACGTCCTGCACGCGCTCGCGCCCGACAACCAGGTCGACACGCTCGACTGCGGGCCTGGCAACCACGACGTCGCGTGGCTGCGTGCCGGCGAGCACGACGTGACCATGAACTGCGAGGTCGTGAAGACCGTCTCGATCGGCTCGGACGGCTAGCTGCTCTCCCAGCTCGGTCCGACCCCCGAGGCCCGCCCTGACCGGCGGGCCTCGCCCTTTCTATGACGCCTCGACCCGCTTGAGAAATTCGCTGACCACCTCGAGGTAGCGCTCCGGCTCCTCGAGGTACGGCATGTGCGCGCTCTCCTCGAACAGAACCCACTCGGAGCCGGCGATCCCGTCGTGCAGCGGCTCGACGAGCGCCGGCGTGCACTCGTCGTAGCGGCCGGAGGTGATCAGCGTCGGCACGTAGATCTCGGTCAGACGGTCGATCACGTCCCACCCCTTGAGCGTGCCCGTGACGGTGTACTCGTTCGGCCCCCACATCGCCTCGTAGACCGGCAGGCCGAACTTCGCGCGTGCCCGCGCGAGCACTTCGGGCTCCGGGTCGAGCCGGGAGATGTGCCGCCGCTTGAACTCCTTCTCGGCGGCCTTCTCGTCCAGGCCCGGCGGCAGCAGGGCGAGCAGGCGGAGCGTCTCCGCGGCCCAGCGCGGCGCGCTCGTCGGCGTCGAGTTGAGCACGAGGCTCGCGAGCCCGGCCGGCTGGGTCAACGCATACTCGAGCGCGAGCATCCCACCCCAGGACGAGCCGAAGAGGTGCAGCCGCTCGAGCCCGAGGCCCGCGCGGACGCTGTCGAGCTGCTCGATGAACGTCTCGACCGTCCAGAGCGAGGCGTCGTCGGGCCGGTCGGAGTCGCCGCTGCCGAGCTGGTCGTAGAAGACCACGCGCCGCCCCTGCGCGAGCGCCCCGAGCCCCTCGAGCGCATCGTGCGCGCTCCCAGGCCCGCCGTGGAGGCAGAGCAGCGGCAGCCGCCCCGGCTCCTCGCCGTTCCCGAAGACGCGGTACGCGGTCCGCCACTCGCGGAACGGAAGCGAGAGCGTCAGCCGATTGTCCAGGTGTCGCCGGCGTGCAGCAGCTCGCTGAGGTCCCCCTCGCCCTGCTCCCTCACGGCGCGGTCGAGCTGCTCGTCCAGCAGCCGGTCGTAGACCGGGCGCTCGACGTCGCGGAAGACGCCGATCGGCGTCGGCCCGTGCGGCGTGTGCGAGAGGCGCGCCAGCGCGTTCGCGAGGCTGGTCGTCTCGGCATGCTCGTCGTGCACCAGCAGCTCGTCATCCTCGACACCGTCGACGAGCTCGGCCGCGCCGTCGGGGCGCAGGCGCACGCCGCGCTCTCCTTCCGCGCCGAAGCGGATGGGCTGATCGTGCTCGAGGAGGATCCGGTTCTCCTTCTGGTCGCGAACCGCGTCGAAGGCGCCGTCGTTGTAGACATTGCAGTTCTGGTAGATCTCGACGAAGGCAGTCCCCGGATGCGCGTGCGCGCGGCGGAGCGTCTCGGTCAGGTGGGCGCGGTCGGTGTCGATCGAGCGCGCTACGAACGTGGCCTCGGCACCAAGCGCCAGCGCGACCGGGTTGAACGGGTAGTCGAGCGAGCCCATCGGCGCGGTCTTGTTCAGCGTCGAGAGCGGCGACGTGGGCGAGTACTGGCCCTTCGTCAGCCCGTAGATCTGGTTGTTGAACATCAGGATCTTCACGTTCACGTTGCGGCGTAGCGCGTGGATCAGGTGGTTGCCGCCGATCGAGAGCGCGTCGCCGTCGCCGGTCACGACCCACACCGAGAGGTCGGGCCGCGAGACGGCGAGGCCGGTCGCGATCGCGGGCGCGCGGCCGTGGATCGAGTGGATGCCGTAGGTCTCGACGTAGTACGGGAACCGCGCCGCGCAGCCGATCCCGGAGATGAAGACGATCCGCTCGCGCGGCACGCCGATCTCGGGCAGGAAGCTCTGGACCGCGGCCAGAATCGCGTAGTCGCCGCAGCCCGGGCACCAGCGGACCTCCTGGTCGGTCTTGAAGTCCTTCGCCGTCAAGTGGCCGTTGGTGCTCATAGCAGCGCCTCCATCGCATCCGCGAGATCGCTCGCCCGCAGCGGCACGCCTCGTATCTGGTTGAAGCCGACCGCGTCGACGAGGAACTCGGCGCGCACGAGCTTCAGCAGCTGGCCGAGGTTCATCTCCGGGACGAGCACCCGGTCGTACGCGCGCAGCACCTCGCTCGTGTTCCGCGGGAATGGGTTCAGGTGCGTCAGGTGCGCCTGCGCGACCTTCTTGCCGTCCTTGCGCAGTCGCCTGACGCCGGCGGTGATCGGCCCGTACGTCCCGCCCCAGCCGAGCACGAGCAGGTCGGCTCCGTCCGGGTCGTCGACCTCGAGCTCGGGGATGTCGGCCGCGATGTTGGCGACCTTCTGCGCGCGCAGGCGAACCATCCGGTCGTGGTTGTCGGGGTCGTAGGAGACGTTGCCGGTCTCGTCCTGCTTCTCGAGGCCGCCGAGCCGGTGCTCGAGCCCAGGCGTGCCGGGGATTGCCCACGCGCGCGCGAGGGTCTCGGGATCGCGCACGTACGGAAGGAACTCGCCGTCGCGGTTCGGTGCGGTCGCGAACTCGACCGGGATCTCCGGCAGCGCGGCCACGTCGGGCAGCAGCCACGGCTCCGACCCGTTCGCGAGATACGCGTCCGAGAGCAGGTAGACGGGCGTGCGGTACTTCAGGGCGATGCGCGCCGCCTCGAGCGCCGCCTCGAAGCAGCCGCCTGGCGTGGAGGCCGCGACCACGGGGACAGGCGACTCGGCGTTGCGGCCGTAGAGCACCATCAGCAGGTCGGCCTGCTCGGGCTTGGTCGGCATCCCGGTCGACGGGCCCGCGCGCTGGATGTCGAGGATCAGCAGCGGCAACTCGAGCGCGACGGCGAGCCCGACGGTCTCGGCCTTCAACACGACGCCGGGCCCGCTCGACGTGCAGACCCCGAGCGCACCGCCGAAGCTGGCGCCGACCGCGGCGCCCACGGCCGCGATCTCGTCCTCGGCCTGGAAGGTGCGCACGCCGAAGCGCTTGTGCCGCGAGAGGTGCTCGAGGATCTCCGACGCCGGGGTGATCGGGTAGGCGCCGAGGAAGAGCGGCAAGCCGCTCTTGACGCTCGCGGCGATCAGGCCCATCCCGAGCGCCTGGTTGCCCGTGATGTTGCGGTAGGTGCCCGGCTCCATCGGCGCGGGCGCGACTTCGTACGAGACGACGAAGTCCTCGGAGGTCTCGCCGTAGGCCCACCCGGCCTTGAATGCCTTCACGTTGGCCTCGGCGATCGCCGGCTTCGAGGCGAACTTGCGCTCGAGGTAGGCGATCGTGCCGTCGGTCGGCCGGTGGTAGAGCCATGACATCAACCCGAGCGCGAACATGTTCTTCGAGCGCTCGGCCTCGCGCTTGGTCACGTCGACGTTCTTCAGCGCCTCGAGCGTCAGCGAGGTCAGTGGCACCGGGTGGACGTGGTACTCGTCGAGCGAGCCGTCGTCGAGCGGGCTCCCCTCATAGCCCGCCTTCACGAGGTTGCGGTCGGTGAAGGCGTCGCGGTCGACGATCAGCGTGCCGCCCTTCGGCAGGTCG
>JAWVDY010000003.1:0-3269 GCA_033856995.1 Gaiellaceae bacterium | reverse complement strand
TGTGCTCCTCGACGACCGCCGCGCCGGCCTCGCGGGCGGTGTACGCGTTGACGCCGAACGCACGGATCCCGAAGTGCCGCCGGACCGGCCGCCAGACGAATCCGTCGGCCATCTCGATCCGGTCGAGCTCGTCGATCCGGGCGACGCTCATCGGAGCAGTTCTGCGTAGCGCGGGTCGCGCCGCAAGCCCTCGAGATCCGGGTCGTCGGCGGCGTGTTGGGCGACCTCGGCGCGGTTCAGCTCGAGCGCACGCCCGAGCTGGGCGAAGGCGGCGTCGGTCGCGCCCGCAAGCGCCTCGAAGCACGCAGCGTTGTAGGCCCCTTGCCAGGCGGACGGCTCTCGGTCGAGGGCCTCCTCCATCGCCGAACGGCCGCCGGCCTCGTCGCCCGCGCGCAACAGGGCGTAGGCGATGTAGAAGTCCTCCCAGCCGGACGGCGTGAACGCTTCGCCCTCCTTCGCGCCGAGCGCGAGCACGGTCGTGCCGTCCTCCAGGCCGGTGGCCTCGCGGAGCATCCCGGGGCGGGCGTGGACGAGCGTTCCGACGGGTGCGTCGAACGACGCCTCCTCGAGCGTGAACCGCGCGGTCCCGCGGAGGACGACGTAGAGCTCTTCCGGGCCGTTCTCCTCGCGGTGCCGCTCGATCACGTGGTCGCCCGCCGCGGCGGCCGTCCAGGCGTTGACGCCGAACGGCCGGAAGCCGAGGCGGCGGCGCAGCGGGCGCAGCCGCTGCGAGCCTGCCGTGGTGGTGTACGAGTCGAGGTCGTCGATCGAGAGGATCTCGTAGCCGCGCTCGGTCACCGGCTGCGCAGCTCTCGCAGCACGACGGGATCGATCCGGTCGACGCCGTCGACCCGTTCCTCGAGGTTCTCGGTCGCCGTCCAATCGTGCAGCGCCCGCTCGCCCTCGTAGCCGAGCCGGCTCAGGCGCTCTCGGATCTCTCTGGAGAGCGCGTCGTCGACGTCGAGCCAGTCGTCTTTCGGCGTCGTCCCGAAGAGGAGCGAGTGCAGCTCGTAGAGCCGGGCGAGCTCGGCGACCGGCCGCTCGTGGTCGTCGACGCGAAGGTCGACGAGCGTGTCGCTGAGGCTCGCATAACCGCCGTCGCGCTCGACAACGAGGAGGGCGGCCGACTGCTGTCCCCGCCGGTCACCGCCCGCGGCCTGCGCCGCCGCGAGCGCCGCGATGAGCCGCTCGGCCAACGGCTGCCCGGCCGTCTCCGTGAAGGCCGCTGCGAGGGCCGCCACCGTCTCCTCGCCGACCAGGATGTTCCCCTGCGCGGCGAAGCACGGGCCTGTACGCCCGCCGGCCCAGTGCATGCACTCTGTGCCCGTATAGGTCGCGCTCCCGCCCTTCGCGTCGACGACGCCGAGCTGGCGGTGGTCGCGCCCGTCGTCCGCGTCCGTGAGCCGCTCGACCGCCTCGGCGGCGCCGAGGCCCTCGCGCAGCAGCTCCAGGCCGTCGCGGCCGTAGCGGGGATTCGCGTACGCCTGGGTGGCGATCGCGCCGACGTGCGGCTCCGCCCACGGCACGACCGATCCGACCGCGAGGAACTTCGACTGCGTCGCGACGCCCCACTGCTGCGCGTCCAGGTCGCAGGCGGCGATCGAGTAGGTCGCGACGACCCGGTCAGCCATACGTGAGCTCGGTCAGGTCGAGCTCGAGCAGCGAGCTGTCGGTGACGAGCGCGGCAGCGACCTCCGGACGCGCGAGCGCCGCTCGCACCTCGGCCGCGTCACGTGCCCGGACGACGACGGGTCGCCCGCGCGCGTGGGCGTTACTCAACGCCTGCTCGTCGGGACGCTCGAGCACGAGCGCGTCGCCGAGGTCGAGCTCACCCTCGAGCGCGATCTCCGGCACCCTCCGACCGGTCGCGCCGAACCATCTCTCCCTCACCGGTGCTCTCTCACAGCTCGACGGTCTCCCCCGGCTCGAGCCGCTCGACCTGTGCGCTCGTCAGCTTCGCGAGGGTGTCGGGCGTGCCGGTCAGGAGGCCGAAGGTGCCCCAGTGAGAGGGCACGCAGCGGGGGTTTCCGAGCAGCTCGAGTGCAAGCGCGGCCTCCTCCGGGCCCATCGTGAACCAGTCCCCGATCGGGAGCACCGCCACGTCCGGTTCGTAGAGGCGGGCGATCAGCTGCATGTCCCCGAACACGCACGTGTCGCCCGCGAAGTAGATCGACCTGCCGTCGAAACGGATCACGAGCCCGCACGACTCCCCGGCGTACTCGCCCTGGTCGGTGCTCGACGAGTGGAAGGCATTCGTCAGGGTGAAGCGGACGCCGTCGATCTCCTGGGTGCCGCCCTTGTTGATGCCGGGCAGGTCGCCGACGTTGGCTCCCTGGCGGCCGAGCCAGCTCTTGAGCTCGACCTGTGCCACGATCTGCGCGTCCGGGAAGGACTTCGACAGGCCTGCGGCCTCACCCGCGTGGTCGGAGTGCCCGTGCGTGACGGCGATGATGTCGACGCGCTCCGGCTGCTTCTCGGAGTCCGGCGTCTTCGGGTTGCCGGCCAGGAACGGGTCGACGTAGATCCGCCTGCCGTCGTCCGTGTCGATCCGGAACGCTGCGTGACCGAGCCAGGTGAGCGTTGCCATTCGACTCCTTTCTCGTCGTGATCCGCGTGAGCATAGAAGGACCGTCCGGGTCGGGAGCGAAGCTATGGTCGTGGGTCGTCGAGCGCTTCCGGTCCTCCTCGCTGTCGCCGCCGCCGTCGCGGACGGCCGGGGGTCCCACGGCCTCGCGTTCGACCTGCTGCTCGGGGCGATCCCGTTCGCAGCGGTCTCGTCGCTCGAGGCCTTCGGCAGCTACCTGGAAGACCGCGCGCACACCGTCCGGGCGCTCCAGGCGCTCCTCTGGGGGCTCGCGCTCGTGCTGCTCGTCCTCTCCTGCGCCGCGCGCTCGCCGGCGACGAGCACCGGGACGCTGCCGCCCCTCGGCTGGTCGGCGCTCGTGGCCTGCCTGGTCGTCTTCGCGATCAAGGTGTCGGTCGCCGCGGCCCCTTTCGCGCGCCGCCTGGCGCTGCCCCGCCCGGCGAAGCCGTAACGGTCTGAACCTGGTTTCGGCGGCAGGCAGGCGGCTGCTCTTGCCGGGTCGAACCAGGTTCATATCTCGAGGCGCTTCGCCCCGTGGCGTGGTTGAACCTGGTTCGTGAGCTTCCCGGGAGCCCGCGGCAGGTCGAAGCTCGCGAACCTGGTTTTCGGCTCCTGGCCGGCGCCGGTCACCGCGGGTCGAACCAGGTTCGGTACTAGAGGGGCAGCGCGCGCGCGGCGCTGCGGG
>JAWVDY010000002.1:0-4697 GCA_033856995.1 Gaiellaceae bacterium | reverse complement strand
CCGACCACATCGCCGTGGAGTACGGGCCGCGCGGGATCCGTTCGAACACGCTCATGCCCGGCGTCATCGGAACGGAACTCCACGAGTCGGTGATGGAAGCGATGAACGACGGCCGGGCATTCGAACGTGAGCTGCTTTCGCGCCATCCGATCGGCCGCTTCGGCAACGTCGACGAGTGCGCCGAAGCCGCGGTGTTCCTGTGCGAGGACGGCTCGCACTTCCTCACCGGCGCGAGCATCTCGATCGACGGTGGCTATAGCCGGGTGTAGTGGACGCGGCGCCGCGCGGCCTCGGCGAAGCGCGCCAGCGCATCGCGGTCGAGTTCGAAACCGAGCCCGGGCCGGGAAGGCAGCGCGAGCGTGCCGTCGGCCGCGAGCGTCAGCTCGTCGCGCGTGAGTTCGCGGCGCAGCGGGCTCTCGGCGACCTCCTGCGGTACGAATTCGAAGAACGGCATGTGGCCGGTGATCGCGGCCAGCTGCGCAGTCGCCGCGATCGTGATGCCGGTCTTCCAGCCGTGCGGGACGACCAGCAGATCTCGTTCGGCTGCCAGGTCGCATACCCGGCGGGCCTCCGTCAGGCCACCGACGCGACCGACGTCTGGTTGCACCACGTGGATGCCGCCGCGATCCATGAGGTCGAGAAACTCGAAGCGCGTCGCCTGCCACTCGCCCGCCGCGATCCGGATCGGCGAGCGCCCCGCGAGGCGCCGGTAGCCCTCCAGGTCGTCCATCCAGAGTGGCGTCTCGACGAAGAACACGTCGTGTTCGGCCCAGGTCTCGATGACCGCCAGGGCGCGATCGGCGTCATCCCAGGCGTAGCCGACGTCGACCATGATCGTGAAGTCCGGCCCGGCCGCCTCACGCACGGCCCGGATCGTCTCGACCATCCGCTCGTCGCGCTCGTCGAGGCCCTCGTGGGCGTATGGCCCCGAGATCAGCAACTCGAGCTTGGCCGCGCGGAAGCCGAGACCCTGTGCCCAGGCGACCTGGTCGATGAACGAGCGGTGCAGATCCTCCCAGTCCTCGATCTTCGGCAGCAGCGAGGCGTACGGCCGGAAGCGCTCGCGCGCCGCCGCCCCGAGCAGCTGCCACGTGGGCGTGCCTGCAGCCTTGCCACAGATGTCCCACAGTGCGATGTCGATCGCTCCCAGCGCGTGCACGAGCGCGCCGCGGCGTCCGGTCATCGCCGTGCCGACGTAGAGCTTGTCCCAGATCGCCACGGGGTCGAGCGGGTCGAGGCCGATCAGCGTCTCCGCCAGTCCGAGATCCATCGTGTGGGTGCCCGGAGCTTCGATGCACGCGCGTGCGACCCAGGCGTTGAGGTCGGTCTCGCCGATGCCGCTGATGTACTCGTCGGTATGTACTTCGACGACGATGTCGTCCTGGTTGCTGCTGGTGGCTCCGCGTTCGTAGGCGGGGTCGAGCAGGACGTGGCAATCGATCCCCGTGATCTTCATTGCGGCAGCGTCTCCACGACGTAGGCATTGGCCATCGTCCCGCCGTCGACGACGAGGTCGGTTCCGGTGATGGAGGCGGCGTCGTCCGAGGCCAGGAACGCGACGGCCGCGGCGATCTCCTCGGGCAGGGCCATGCGGCCCTGCGGGATGCGCGCGAAGCCGCCCATCATGTACTCGTACATCTCCTCGCCGACGTACTGACGCGTGAGCGGCGTGGCGGTGTAGCCGGGGTGGACGATATTCGAGCGGATGCCGTGCTTTGCCAGCTCGAGCGCCATGATCCGGTTGAGCCCGAGCAGCCCGGCTTTCGAAGCGCCGTACGCGACCTGCTCGCCGTCCCCGGCCAGCGCGGCGATCGACGCGATGTGAACGAACACCCCGCCGGCGCCGGCCGCGACCATCGCGCGTGCTGCGCGCTGCGAGACCAGGAACGGGCCGGTCAGGTTGACGCCGAGGACGCGCTGCCAGCTCGCAACCTGCACGTCGAGAAAGGGGCAGTCGTCGTCGACGCCGGCGTTGTTGACGACGATGTCGATGCGTCCCCAGGCCGCGATCGCGCGGTCGACCGTGGCCTGAACATCGGCCTCGACCGAGACGTCGGCGACGTGCGCGAGCGCGGACCCGCCGAGTGACGCGGCGACCGCGTCCACTTCGGCGGCCGTGCGCGAGACGACCATCACCGTCGCGCCGTCGGCCTGGAGACGGCGGGCTACCGCCTCGCCGATCCCCCGCCCGCCGCCCGTGACGATCGCGCGCTTGCCCTCGAACCTCGACACGTGCGGACCGTACCGTGCGAGTCGCCGCCGCGAGTCGGTTGGTCAGGGATCGCTGCCCGCCGCGCGCGGCCCGAGGTGCTCGCGCGCCGCCACCAGGAACGGGCCGGCTCCCCAGGGCACCTGGAAGCCCACCGGCGCGCCCGCGTAATGTGATGGCGCCGTCGATGCCCAGAGGGCGGCGGACACTCCGGTAGTCGCGCCGTCGCTTCCGACCGAGGCGAGGCTCGCATCCCATGCCGCCCGCGCCGCCGCGCGCGCCGAGTCGCCGAGCAGGCCGAGAGCGAGGCCGCGCGCGAACCCCGCAGCCGCAAAGGACGCCGTCGAGGTCTCGTGGAAGCTGGAGCCGTCTGCGATCGGGGTCGGCCAGTGCCCGTCGGACTCCTGCGTCCGCACGAGGGCTTCCGCCAGGCGCGCGCAGGAGGCGCGGATCTCGCGCGCGTGCGGATGGCCCTCCGGCAACTGCTCGATGACGTCGAGCAGGCCGAGCAGTGCCCAGCCCTGGCCCCGGCCCCAGCCGTGGCCGTAGGTCTGCCCGGTGCGCTCGAGGAAGAAGTGCGCGAAGAATCCGTCCGGCTGCTGGAGCAGGGCGATCGTCGCGAGCGCCTGGTCGGCGCCCGCATCGACGAGCCGCCCGTTCGCCGCGACACGGCCGAGCTTGACGAGGAACGGCGCGTCGAAGTGCAGGCAGTCGACGAAGGCGCCTGCGCCGGGGTCTTGGAGAAGCGCCTGCTCGGCCGGCGAGAGCGTCGCGCCCCCATACGGCGTTCGCAGCGGCGCGCGCTCGAAGGACACGTACACGCCCCGGAGCGTGCGCCTGCCGGTGAGGAAGGCCGCCAGATCCAGGCACGCCTCGAGTACCGCCTCGTCCCCCGTGCGCTCGTGGAGCAGGCAGAGCGCGTATCCCGGCGCGGTGTTGTCGATCTCGCGGTAAGGACGCGCACGCGGGATCCAGGCTTTGCAGGCGCCGTGGACGTAGCCCTCGTAGCGGCCGTCGCCGAGCACGTCGGTCGCCGCGAGCAGGCCCTCGAAGCCGATCGAGTCGCCGTAGTGCCAGCATGCGAACGGGTACCTGCACAGCAGGTCCGCGGCGGCTCGCACGCGAGCGAGGGCCTCGTCGTGCGCGGGGCCCTCTCTGGGCCCCGTCATCGCTCCCCAGTCGCACGCGGCTGGTCGACGCGATAGCGCGCGAGCGCGTCCTCGTCGAGCTCGACGCCGAGCCCCGCGCCCGTGGGGAGCTCCATCCGGCCGTCGCGTATCGCCGGCTCGGGGTGCACGAGCTCGCTGCGGATCGGCGAGTCCCAGAGCCGCGGCGAGAGGAACTCGAACGTCGGGGAGTTGACCGTGGCGGCGTGGAAATGGCGTCCGGCGGCAGCTGTGATGCCTGTCTTCCACCCGTGCGGGATCACCGACGCGGCGTGGTAGGCGGCGAGCTCCGCGATCCGCCCGATCTCGGTGAGTCCGCCGCAGCGGTTGATGTCCGGCTGCAGGACGTCCACCCGGCCTTGCGTCAGCCACTCGTGGCACTCGAAGCGGGTGGCGGCGAACTCGGCACCGCAGACGCGGGTCTCGACGCGCTCGGCGAGTCGCGCATGGCCCTCCAGATCGTCGTGCTGGAGCGTCGCCTCGGCGAAGTAGATGTCGCAGTCCTCGAGGCGGCGCAGCGTCCAGAGCGCGGCCCGCCAGTCGCTCCAGCGGTAGCCGAAGTCGAGCATGAGCGTGATGTCGTCCCCGAGCAAGCCCCGCCCCTCGCGGACGGTGGCAACGAGCTGGGCGTCGGTCACGAGGTCGTAGAAGAGGCACTCCATCTTCACCGCGCGGAACCCGCATTCGAGGGCGGCCTCGAAGCGGCGGCCGATGTCGCGCATCAGCTCCGCGAGCGAGCGGCCCTGTGGCAGGCCGGGAAAGACCGTGGCGTAGGGCGAGAGCGTCTCCTTCCGGGCTCCGCCCAGGAGCTCGTACACGGGCCGGCCGAGCTGCTTGCCGAGCAGGTCGTGAAGCGCGATGTCGATCGCCGAGAGCGCGTGGATGCCGAGCCCGCGTCGCCCCGGGTAGAGGGTCGCGCCGTACAGCTCGTCGACGAGGGAGGCGATCGGAAACGGATCGCGGCCGACGACGAGGTCGCGGACGTTCCTGCTCCAAAGGTGGAGGTCGGGCTGCTCGATGAACGCGCGCACGAGGTCGGCCGGGGCGTCCGCCTCGCCGATGCCCGTGCGGCCCTCCTCGTCCGTGAGCCGGACCACGACCGTATCGGCGGCGCCGTCGCAGTCACTCGCGTTGACCGCCGGCGTGACGATGGGAATGACCTCGAGGCTGGCGATCGTCGAGCTCACGGGGCTCCTTGCATTTCGGGGCGGAACGGGCGGCGCGGAGCACATTGGAACACACCCCGATGACGGGCGGCCCCTGAATCGGTATGGTTGGCTCCGTTTTGTGACCTGGACGTTCGTTCAGTCGAGGGAGGCGGC
>JAWVDY010000001.1:0-18235 GCA_033856995.1 Gaiellaceae bacterium | reverse complement strand
GCGAAGCGAGTGGAAGACGTCGCCGGTCAGGCACTCGGAGTGGACGCGCACGAGGACGTCGTCGCCGATCTCGCCCATGACGAGCGCGACGTGGTCGCGGCCGGTCAGCGTCTCGCGAAAGGCGACGGCCTGGAACTCGCCGTACGCCGTCGGGAGGCGCACCGAGGTCACCCGCTCGACGAGCTTCTCGTGGCGCCGCCGGTACTCGACGAGGTCGGCGACGGTGACGAGCTTCAGCTCGTGCCGCTCGCAGTAGCGGATCAGGTCGGGGACGCGGGCCATCGTCCCGTCGTCGTTCATGACCTCGCAGACGACGCCTGCGGGGTTGAGGCCGGCGAGCCGCGCGAGGTCGACGGCGGCTTCGGTCTGGCCGCCGCGCCGGAGCACGCCGCCCGCGCGCGCGCGCAGCGGGAAGACGTGGCCCGGCTGGACGAGGTCGGCCGGTCCCTTGCTCGGGTCGATCGCGACCTGGATCGTGCGAGAGCGGTCGCGTGCGGAGATCCCGGTGCTGATTCCGTCGCGCGCCTCGATCGAGATCGTGAAGGCGGTGCCGAACGGCGTCTCGTTCCGCTCGGTCATCGGGCGCAGGCCCAGCTCGTCGCAACGCTCTTCGGTCAGGCAGAGGCAGATGAGCCCGCGGCCGTGGGTGGCCATGAAGTTGATCGCCTCGGGGGTCGCGAACTGCGCCGCGATCGTCAGGTCGCCCTCGTTCTCGCGGTCGGCCGCGTCCACGACCACGACGAACTTGCCGTGGCGGATGTCCTCGATCGCCTCCTCGACGGTCGCGAATGCGATGGCGCGCTCGGTGGTGTCCATCTCGCGGCGGATCGTAACCGTCAGGCAGAGACGAGCCGCTCGGCGTACTTCGCGAGCAGGTCGACCTCGACGTTCACCTCGTCGCCCGCGCGGAGCCCGGCGAGGGTCGTGTGCTCGAGCGTGAACGGCACCAGCGCGATCTCGACGCCGTCGTCCTGAAGGGCCGCGATCGTCAGCGAGACGCCGTCGATCGCCACCGAGCCCTTCTCGACGCAGTAGCGGCTGAGGCCGGGGTCGAGCACCACGTTGAGTCGCGCGCCGTCGCCCTCGGGCTCGAGCTTGACGACGTGCCCGCGCCCGTCGACGTGACCCTGGACGAAGTGCCCGCCGAGCGGCTCTCCCGCGCGGAGGGCCGGCTCGAGGTTCACGTGCGAGCCGGCCTCGAGGCGGCCGAGGGTCGTCCGCGCAAGCGTCTCCGGAACGGCGTCGAACTCGAGGGCTCCGTCGCCTGCGATGGTGACCGTCAGGCAGCAGCCGGCGACCGCGACGGAGTCTCCGGGCTCGGCGCCCGAGGCGGTCTCCGCTGCCTCGATGCGGAGGTGGACGCCGCCGCCGTTCTGGACGGCAGACGCGACCCGGCCGCGCTCGCGAACGATCCCGGTGAACACGGCGGAAGCCTAGCCCCGGCGGTCGCGTGCACTCGTCACACATTCGTCACGAGAGGTCACAGACACGCGCGAACTTCCCGGATACGCTCGCCTCGGGGAGGAGGCCGGGCGAACCGTACTAAGGGACGGTCGGAGGCTCAACCGCCGAGCGCGAGCGCTTCGAGCGTCTCGCGCGCGACCATCTCGAGTTCCGCGCGGCGGCTTCCGTTCCGCAGTTCGCCTTGCAACTCGTCGACCGCTTCGGCCTGGTCGCCCGCCAGCTCGCCCGCGTCGGCACGGTCGAGCTCGCCCAGCAGATCCTCGTCCGAGACGTGGCGCGCGAGCCAGCGCGAGATCACCGTCACGAGGCGGTCGTCGGTACTCGTGCGGGTGTCAGGGCTCGTGGACATAGGCCGTCAGCAGCACGTCTTCTCCGACCGGCGCCGACGACAAACGACTCAGCAAGCGCGGCCCCGGCAGGCTTGTGAACGCCGCCGACCCTTCGCCCGCCAGCGTCGGTGCGACGAACGCCAGCACCTTGTCGACAAGATCCGCCGACAGAAAGCCAGTCGCCAGCGTCGGCCCGCCTTCGAGCAGCAGCGAGCGGACGCCGTCCGCCGCGAGCGCCGCCAGCTCCTCCTCGAGCGGCCCCGAGCGCAGCTCGAGCTCCGATCCGCCAGGCAGCGGGCCGCGGCCGAACACGAGACGTCGCGGCTGCTTCTCCGCGCCGACGCCTCGTGCCGTCAGCGCCGGATCGTCCGTCCGCACCGTGCCCATCCCGACTCCGACGGCGTCGCTGGCCGCCCGCAGCTCGTGCACGCGCCGGCGGCTCTCGTCGCCCGACACCCAGCGCGACCCCGGGACCGTCACGCGCCCGTCCAGCGTCATCGCGACCTTGTAGGTCACGAACGGCCGACCGCGCGCAATCCAGACCCGCCACGACTCGTTCTGCTGCCGCGCCTCCCAAAGGTCCTCGACCTCGACCTCGATCCCCGCCGAGCGCAGCCGCTCGAAGCCGCGGCCGTCGACCTTCGGGTTCGGGTCGCCGACAGCCGCGACCACGCGCGCAACGCCGGCCTCCACGACCGCGTCCGCACAGGGCGGCGTCGTCCCGTGGTGGGAGCACGGCTCGAGCGAGACGAACAGGGTCGCCCCACGCGCCCGCTCGCCGGCCTCGTCGAGCGCTGCCACCTCCGCATGCCGCGAGCCGCGCCCCGCGTACCACCCCTCGCCCACGGTCTCCCCGTCACGAACCAGCACCGCGCCGACCAGCGGGTGGGTTTTCTCGACGGTCCCGCGCCCCCGCTCGGCGAGCTCGAGCGCCCGCTCGAGGCTCACGCGAGTGCCTGCACGAGCCGCCGGTAGGCGCGGGGCAGATCCTCCCGCCCGAAGATCGCCGTCGCGGCGACGAACAACGTCGCGCCAGCCTCGTGTAGCTCACGGATGTTCGCCGGGCCGACTCCGCCGTCGACCTGCACGTGCACCGACGGCGGCAGCAGGGAGCGCAGCGTCCGCACGCGCTCGATCGCCTCCGGCATGAACTCCTGCCCGGAATAGCCCGGGTGGATGCTCATGCAGAGGACGATGTCGACGCCTGCCTCCAGCGCAGCGGCCGCAGCCTGTTCCACGCCGGTCTCGGGATTGAACGCCATGCCGACCTGGAGCCCGTGCTCGCGGGCGAGCGCGGCGACTCCCGGCAGGTTCGGGCAGGTCTCGAAGTGGACGGTCACGCTGTCGGCGCCTGCCTCCTCGAACTGCGCGATGTGCCGCTCCGGGCTCTCGACCATCAGGTGGCAGTCGAGCGCTCCGCCTTCGCGGTGGACGATGGGCGCGATCCACTGCAGCACGACCGGCCCGGTCGTCACGGGCGGGACGAAATGGCCGTCCCCGACGTCGAAGTGGAACACACGGCACTCGGCGCGCAACAGCACGTGAACCTGCTCGCCCAGGCGCGAGAAGTCCGCTCCGTAGAGCGACGGCTCGACCTCGATGGTCCGGATCCAGTCGGCCCAGGTCACGCGGCGGATCTTCGCAGCCGCGCGATGAAGAACCCGGAGGTTCCGTGCCGGTGCGGCAGGGTGAGCAGGAACTCCGGCCGGCGCGGGTGCGCGAACCGCGGCCACTCGTCGCCGAGCGGCTCGGGCACGAGGGCGCTCTCGTCGACGACGACCTCGTTCTCGTCCGCGTTCAGCGTGCAGACCGAATAGGTGACCGAGCCACCCGGCTTGACGCGCTCGGCCGCGACGCGCAGGAGGTCGCGCTGCAGCTCGGCCAGCGCCTCGCCACGCCAGCGCAGATCAGGCCGGGCGGCGAGCACGCCGAGGCCCGAGCAGGGCGCGTCGACGAGCACCCGGTCGAACTCGCCGAGATCGTCCGGGAGCTCGAACGCGTCCGCGTTCACGACGCGCACGTTCTTGGCGCCGAGGAGACGGCAGTTCTGCTCGAGCTCGCGGGCGCGATCCTCGTGCGTCTCGACGGCGACGACCTCCGCCGCGCTCTCCGAGAGCTGCGTCGCCTTGCCACCGGGGGCTGCGCAGAGGTCGAGCACTCGCTCGCCTGCTTGCACGCCGACCGCCAAACCCGCGAGCTGCGAGCCGCGGCTCTGCGGCCAGACGAACCCCGCGGCGAGCTCACACTCGTCGACGCGTTCGACGCGAAGCGCGCCCGGAATCTGCGGGTCAGGCTCACCGGCAACCGCGCTTCGCCGGTGCCCGTTGACGCGCACGATGGTCTCCGGAGCCTCGTTCTGGGCACGCATCAGCGCGAGCGCCTCCTCCCGCCCGAAGTCGCGCCACCAGACCTCCGCGATCCAGTCCGGGTACGAGTGCCGCAGCCCCGCCTCGACGGCCGTCACTTCCGGCAGCGACTCGACGAGCTCGCGCAGGCCGAGCGCGAGCCGCCGCAGGACCGCGTTCGCGAACTTGACCGCGCGCTCGAGCCCGGCGCCGCGGACAAGCTCGACCGACTCGTTCACCGCCGCATGCGTCGCGACCTCCGAGAACGCGAGCTGATAGGCCCCCAGCCGCAGCGCGGCCCGCACCGGCGCGTCGAGCTTGGCCACCGGCCGCTTGCCGAGCTCCTCGATACCGTGGTCGAGCGTCCTCACCCGCTGGACGGTCCCGTACGCGAGCCGCTGCGCCAGCGCCCGGTCCCGCGGCTCGAGCCGCTCTGCGGCGCTGCGGAAGGCGCGGTCGGCGTACGCGTCGTCCTCGAAGACCCGGAGCACCGTCTCGAAGGCGACGCGGCGTGCGGGCGAGGCGGTCATCTGAGGCCGCGCAGAAACTCGTCGTAGCTCATCCGGCGCCGCCCGTCGGGTTGCACCTCGACCGGCACGAGCTTTCCGTCCTCGACCCGTGCCCGCCAGATCGTGACCGGCTTGCCGCGAAGCTCGGCGCGCGCGCCGATGTGCGGCGAGAGGGCACGGATCCGGTTCAGCAGCTCCTGCGGCGGACGGCTCCAGTCGAGCTCGCGGTCCTTCGGGCCGATCTTCTCGGCATACGTGACGCCCTCCGAGGCCTGCGGCCGGGGCCGTGGCTCGGGCAGCGCCTCCTCGAGGAGCTCGGCCGCGACCTCGCCGGCCCGGGCGGCGACCGTGCCGAAATCGTCCTCGGGCTCGATCGGGAACGCGCGCTGGGCGGCGATCGGCCCCGCGTCGAGCTCCTTCACGAGCTGGATGATCGTCACGCCCGCCTCCTCGTCGCCGGCCATCAGCGCACGCTCGATCGGCGCCGCGCCGCGCCAGCGTGGGAGCAGGGACGGATGGACGTTCAGCCAGAGCGCCCGCGCGAGCACGGGCTCGGGGATCAGGAGCCCGTAGGCGGCGGCCACGATCGTGTCGACCTCCGGGTCGAAGTCGGCCAGCCGCTCGGGCTGGCGCACGTCGATTCCGAGACGCTCGGCGGCCTCTTTCGCCGGCGGAGCGGCCACGCGCCTTCCCCGCCCGCGCGGTCGGTCGGGCCGCGTCAGCAGGTAGGCAACGTCGTGCTTTGCCGCAAGCCGCTCGAGCACATCCGCGCCGAGCGGAGCGGTCGCAGCGACTGCCAGGCGCACCTCAGCGAACCAGGATTGGCTGCGGGCGCAGAATTGCGAGCGCCTCCCGGCGGCCCTCCGGAGTCGTCCGGTCGAGGATCAGCACGCCGTCGAGGTGATCGAGCTCGTGCTGGGCGATCCTCGCGGGCAACCCCTCGAGCTCGAGCCGTACATCGGCCCCGGCCGGATCCTTGCCCTCGACGGTCAGCGACGAGTGGCGCTCGACCGGGATGATCACTCCCTGCAGGGAGAGGCAGCCCTCGGTGTCGCTCTCGCGCTCTTCGGAGGTCGCGCTGAAGCTCGGGTTGACGATCACGACGGGATCGTGCTCCGGGTCGGGAAGGAACGCGAAAACCCGCCGCAGCACGCCGATCTGCGTCGCCGCAAGGCCGAGCCCGTTCGCCTCGCGCAGCAGATGCTCGAGCCGCTCCACGAGCTTGCCGAGGTCGGCGTCGAACTCCTCGATCTCCCGCGCCTTCATCCGCAGCACCGGGTCCGGGTACTGACGGATCTGGGCAAGCGCGAGCCGTCGCCGAGCCTCGCCCTCGGCGTCGAGCTTGCCGGTCCGTACCTCGCCCGTTTCGTCCGCCACGGCGCTCATCTTAGGTCAGAGGCTCTGAGGGTCCACGTCGACCACGGCGGTCAGTCGTGCCTTGCTCATCGCGGGAGCCGCGGCGGCGAGGAGGTGTGCTGCCCGGCCGGCCACACGGCGCGGCTCCGCCGTCTTCGCCACGAGCTGGGCGCGGTAGCGGCCACGCAGGCGCAGGAGCGGCGCGGGCCCGAGCAGCTCGTCGCCGATCCCGGCCTTCAGCTCTTCGAGCAACGCCGCCGGCCCGCGCTCCTCAGGCCCGGTCGCGACGATCCGGACGAGGTGCCGGTAGGGCGGGTAGCCGAGCTCCTTCCGCCGCGCGAGCTCGTCGGTCAGGAAGCGGGATACGTCGTGGTTGGCCGCCAGGGCCAGCGGCCGCGCGTCGGGCTGAAAGGTCTGGACGATCACACGTCCCGGCGCGTCGCGGCCGCTGCGCCCCGCGAGCTGCGTCACGAGCTGGAAGGTGCGCTCCTCGGCGCGGAAGTCCGGCAGCCCGAGGCCGGTGTCCGCATCGACGACCGCGGCCAGCGCGACTCCGGCGAAGTGATGGCCTTTCGCGACCATCTGCGTGCCGAGCAGGACCGAGCGGTCGGTTTCCCGGAACCGGCGCAGGGCGGCCGCGAGCTCCTCCGGGTCCGAAGCCGTGTCGGCGTCGAGCCGGATCAGCTCGAGCTCCGGAACCTTGGCGGCGAGCTCCCGCTCGAGCCGCTGCGTGCCCGCGCCGATCCGCGCGAGCTCGACCGAGCGGCAGACGGGGCACTCTTCGGGCCGCGGCTCCCAGTGCCCGCAGTGATGGCAATGCAGCCGCTCGTCGCGGTGAAGCACGAGCGCGACGTCGCACTGCGGGCAGCGGAAGGTCGTCCCGCAGGCGCGGCAGTGGAGCGCGGGCGCGATCCCGCGGCGGTTGAGGAGCAGGATCGCCTTGCCGCCGCTCTGCTCGAGCTTCCCGAGCTCCTTGAGCAGCGGCCCGGAGAGCGGGTAGCCGGCCTCGCGGCGCAGGTCGACGATCCGCACCGGCGGGAGCCCCGCGCCGAGCCGCTCGCCGAGCTCGAGCCGCTCGAGCCGCTCCCAACTCTCGGGCCGCGGCGTGGCGCTGCCGTAGAGCGCGACTGCGCCCTCGAGCGCAGCCCGCTTCGCGGCGACCGTACGCGCGTCGTAGCGCGGGTCCGACTCCTGCTTGTAGGACGGGTCGTGCTCCTCGTCGACGCAGATCAGGCCGACGCCGTGCATCGGCGCGAAGATCGCCGAGCGCGCACCGACGGCGATGCGCGCCGCGCCGCTCGCGATTCGCTCCCGCTCGTCCCGTCGCTCGGCGTCGCTCAGGCCGGAGTGCAGGATCGCGACGGAGTTGCCGAAGCGCGCCCGGAAGCGGCCGACGGTCTGCGGCGCGAGCGCGATCTCGGGCACGAGGACGATCGTCCCGAGCCCGCGCTCGAGCGCAGTCGCCGCGGCCTGGAGGTAGACCTCGGTCTTGCCGCTGCCGGTCGCGCCGTAGAGCAGGAAGTGGCCGCCGCCGGCCTCGAGCGAAGCCTCGATGCAGGCGAGGGCCGCCTGCTGCGTCTCGCTCAGCTGATCGGGCGGAGCCTCACCCTCGAGCGACTGCCGCTCCGCGGGAGGGGCCTGCTCCTTGCGCCGGGCGCGCCGCACCGGGGCGACGAGCTCCAGCGCCCGCGCCGGCGTCGAGCCGTAGTACTCGGCCAGCCAGAGCGCGAGGTCGACAAGCGCAGGTGGGAGCTCGTGCACGACCCTTTCGACCGGCAGCGCCTTGACGCCGTCAGGCGGCGCGTCGACGACGTCGACCACGACCCCGCGCGCCCGCGCCCGGCCGAACGACACCGAGACGACCGCGCCCTTCCCCGCGCCGTCGGGCAGCTCGTAGGTGAACTCGCGCGCTACGAGAGCACGCGTGGTGAGAAGCGGGACTACCGTTCCGAAGCGCACACGGGCAACGCTAGACGCCGGCCGCGACGAGCACGAAGTCCGTCGCGAACCCGAGCGTCAGGCCGAACAGCAGCCCCCACGCGGTCACGGTCTTGCTCGAGAAGAGCCGGCAGACGTTCAGCAGCTCCATCACGACATAGAGGATCGAGCCCGCGGCGAGCGCGAGGAAGGCCACCGAGATCGCGGTCGACGTCCAGGCCTGGCCAACGAGGGTGCCGAAGAAGGTCGGGAAGCCGCCGATCACCCCCATCAGCCCGAGGAAGCGCCAGCTCGGCCGCTCGACGTCGCCGGTGAGCGGCGCGACGATCCCGAAGCCCTCGGTCGCGTTGTGCAGGCCGAAGCCGATCACGAGCACGTAGGCGAGGCTGAGCTTGTTGAGCGCCGCCGCCTGGCCGATCGCGAGCCCTTCCGAGAAGTTGTGCAGCCCGATCCCGCTCGCGATGAAGAGCGCGAGCCAGCGCGCGGGCGTGAGCCCGACGAAGTGCGAGCGCTCGAGCTCGGTGGCCGAGGCCGCGCCCGGCCCGAGGAAGCTCTTCCGCCGCCGCGCCTTCATCCACGCGTCGTAGTAGACGAGCGTCAGCAGGCCGAAGGCGAAGCCGCCGAACGCGAGCGCCGCGAGCCACGAGAAGCGGCTCCAGTTCGACGCGTTGAGCGCCGCCTCGACGGGGTTGATCGCCTGCGAGAGGACATCCCAGAGCAGGAAGAGCAGGACGCCGGTGGCCGTCGCGCTGAGGAAGGCCTTGAAGCTCTGGCCGACGTCGTGCAGCCGGCCCATCGGCAGCCCGATGAAGATCGTCAGGCCCGCCACGGCGCCGAGCAGCAGGATGTGTCCGGTGGACATTCGATTCGACGGTAGCAGTTTCTGTAAGGGCTCCCTTACAGCAGCTCGGGAGTAGAGTTTCCCGCGTGGCGCAGGGACATTCCGTCGACGAGTACCTCGAGACGATCTACTTCCTCGCCTTCCCGATCGGCGAGTACCGGCCCCAGACGCAGGGGTCGCCGACGCTCGCCTCGCGCGTCGCCGAGATGCTCGGCGTCTCCCGCGCGTCGGCCGGCGAGATGCTGAAGCGGCTCGAGTCGGACGGGCTCGTCGAGCGCGGCGAGCAGAAGGAGGCGATCCTCACCGCGCCGGGCCGCGAGCGGGCCGAGCAGGTCGTGCGCAAGCACCGGATCGTCGAGCGGCTCTTGACCGACTTCATGGGCTACACCGCCGCGGAGGCGCACGTGCACGCGGACGAGATTGGCGAGAGCTTCAGCGACGACATGATCGAGCGCGTCAGCGAGAAGCTCGGCCACCCCGACCGCTGCCCGCACGGGTGGCCGGTCGACACCGACTTCGAGCAGGCCGAGAACCGCGAGCTGTCGGCCCTGGCCGACCTGGAGCCGGGGAGGCGCGCCGAGATCGTCCGCCTGGCCGAGCACGACGGCGACCTGCTGCACTGGTTCTACGACCAGGGCTTCGTACCGGGTGCGTCAGTCGAGGTGCGAGAGGCGCAACCGGCGGCGGAGCAGCTGACGGTGCGCCTGAACGGCCACGACCAGCCGATCGCCGAGAAGGCCGCAGCCGGCCTCTTCGTTCGCCCCGCCTAGCGGCGAGGAATCCGGGCAACGCGGCGAATCGTGTGGGCGTTGCCGACCGGATCGGCCACCGCCACAGTCATCGTCAGCTTGCGAGCAGCAGCCGGTGCCTTGATCCGAACGACGAACGAGCGGCGACCGCCCGTGGTTGTCCCGCGCTTGATCGCCAACGCGCGGCTGCCTACTGCGAGCACGACCTTGAAGGTGACCGGGTTCCCGGCCACGTCGTCGGCGGCAGCGAAGCTTGCGCGTACGGTGAAGCGCTTGTGAGGCGCCGCCGAGACGGTGAGGCGCGTGATCGAGGCCGACGGAGCCACATTGTCGAAGGCGGCGAGCTGATGGCACGTGCGCACCCGCGTACCGTCCGCGAGGGTCTGTAGCTCGCAAGGGCCGCCGCCCCGCAGGGTCACGTAGCGATCCGTGCCGCCGTTGAGCGTCCACTTGTCAGCGCCGACCGCCGAGCGGTGGGAGGAGTCGAACGTGCCGCTGCCATCGGCGCAGGTGTGCACTGCGGAGCCCGCGAAGCCCGTCTCCGTCTCGGTGAACGTGCCGGCAGGACAGACCAGGCCCGACGCGGTGAACGTTCCTTGGAGCCCTCCGCTCGTCTGTGCGGTCACCGTGTCGACGACCGTGATCTGCATCGGGGCCGACGACTCGACGGCAGCGGAGCGGCCGCCACCGGGGATCCAGAGACAGACGGCCACCGCGACGATGATCAATGCGAGTCGACTCATGGGGCCAGCCTAGGACGCGTTCCGCGCGCTCGAATCACGGAAAACCGTGAACTTGCGCGTACCATCGGCGAATGCAGCTCGTAGGTCGGTCCCGGGAGCTGGCGCGGATCGAGGGCCTCGCCGAAGAAGCGCGAAGCGGACGGACGCGCGCCCTCTTGGTCACCGGAGAGGCCGGGATCGGCAAGACCTCGCTGCTCGAAGCGGCCGCGGGCGGAGCCGAGGGTTTCCGGGTCCTGCACGCTCGGGGGATCCAGTCGGAGTACGACCTGCCCTACGCGTCCCTGCTCGAGCTCTTGCGGCCGTTGCTGGGGCGTCTGGACGCGCTGCCCGCTGCTCAGCGACGCGCGGTTTGCGGCGCGCTCGGGCTCGGTCCCGCGGCCGGCGGCGCGCTAGCGGTGGCGGGTGGTACCGCCACGCTCCTCGCTGCGGCTGCCGCCGAGCAGCCGCTGCTCGCCTTGGTGGACGACGTCCAATGGGTCGACACGGCTTCAGCCGGGGTCTTCGCCTTTGCCGCGCGGCGCCTGCACGACGTCCCGCTCTTGACTGTGATGTCCCTCCGGGAGCCGCTCATGGCGCCGGTGGAGCTCGACGGTCTCGAGCGCCTGAGGCTCGCGCCGCTCGATCGAGAGGCGACGACCGAGCTGTTGGCCGCGGGCGGCCTCGATCCGTCGCTGCAGGCGGAGGTCAGCGAGCAGGCTGCCGGGAATCCGCTCGTGCTCGTCGAGCTGGCTCGGGCAGGCCGCGCCGCCGGGCTCGAAGCGCAAGAAATCGCGGAGCGGCTCTTCGGGGCGCGCGTGAGCGCGCTCGACAGCGCGTCGCGAGCCGCCCTGCTCGCCATCTCGTTGTCGACCGACTGCGACCGGAGCGTTGCAGCGAAGCTCGCCGGCGGAGGCGAGGCACTCGAGCCGCTCGAGGAGTCGAGCCTGGTGGTCACTCGTGGAGGCCGCCTCGAGCCCAGTCATCCGCTGCTCCGGTCGTTCGTGATCCGACTGTCCGAGGGCCACGAACAGCTGGCAGCGCACGCAGCGCTGGCTGCAGCCCTTCCCGACGGTGACGACCGGACACGGCAGCGCGCGCTCGCGCAGACCGGGCCTGATTCGGCGCTGGCGACCGAGGTCGAGTCGCTCGGAGTCCGCGGCGGCAATGGCTTCGCGGTCTGGGCGCTCGAGCGCAGCGCCGAGCTCTCTCCGCCCGGTCCCGAGCGGACGCGGCGGCATTTGGCGGCGGCGCGCGCAGCGTTTGTCGCGCGCGACATGGCTGCCGCCCAGCGCCTCGTCGCCGAGGTCAGGCGGGAAGGCGCGAACGGCCTCGGAGTCGACGCAGCGGAGCTCGAGGCCTCGATCTTGCTCGCCGACGGGAGCCTCGTCCCGGGAGCCGAGCGGCTCGAGCGAGCAGCAAGCGAGGTCGAACAGCGCGAACCGGCTCGTGCCGCGACACTGCTTGCGGCCGCCGTGACGCCGTTGCTCTACGCAGGACGGCTCGAGGACGCCGAGCGCGTCGCCGTGCACGCGCGGCAACTGGCCGGGTCGAGCGATCCGGTGGCGAGACTTCGTGCCGAGACGGCCTACGCTGACGTCTGCGGGAGCCTCGGACGTTGGCACGAGGGCCGTGAGGCGCACCGCGCGGCCGCCGCCGAGGCGGATCGCTCGCAGCTCATCCACGACGACCCTGACGCGACCTTGTGGCTGATCGAGGCGCTCCACAGCGGTGGGCTCGACGACCGTGCGCGCGAGCTCGCCCTCGCCGCCGCCGGGCACGCGCGCCAGACGGGCTCCGTCGGATCGCTCACCGGGGCGTTGCAGACGCTCTTCAGCATCGAGTTCGTCTGCGGCCGCATCGGCCCAGCGACCGCGGCCGCCAGGGAGGAGCTCGAGGTGGCGGCCGGCTTCGGCCGGCTGATGGATCACAAGGAGGCGCTCGGGCACCTCGCCTGGGGCGCTGCCCATTCGGCAGACGAGGTTGCCTGCCGGGAGCTCGTCGCCAAACGCTACGACCTTTCGGAACGCCTCGGCGACGACGCGCTGCTGCACCCTTCGCTCGGCGTGCTCGAGCTCGGGCTCGGGCGCGCCGACGCTGCCGTCTCGACGCTGCAGCGCACGCTCCGCACCTCGGCGCTCCGCGGCCACCGGCCCGAAGCCGAGGTGTGGATCGTCACGGGCGAGCTGGTCGAGGCGCTGCTACTCGCCGAGCGCCGGGCCGAGGCCTCCAACCTGCTGGAACGATTCGACGCGGGCGCTCGCACCATCGGCAGGCCGTATGCCCTCTCGATCGCCGAGCGCTGCCGCGGGTTGCTCGCGGACCCCGACGCCTTCGACACCGCGTTCGAGGCGGCGCTCGCGTACGACCAGGAGGAGCCGAGGCCGCTCGAGCGCGCGCGGACGATCCTCTGCTGGGGGATGCGCCTGCGCCGGTCGAAGCGGCGCACCGAGGCGCGGGCCAGGCTGAGTGAGGCTCAGGAAGAGCTGGACCGGCTCGGTTCGGAGCTCTGGAGTGCTCGTGCTCGGGCCGAGCTCGCAGCGTCGGGTCAGCGGCTCCGACGACGCGCTGCGCCGGGTGGAGGCGAGCTGACCGCGAGGGAGCGACAGGTCGCGGAGCTCGTCGCGGAGGGTCTCAGCAACCGCGCCGTCGCCGAGCGGCTCTTCCTCAGTACGAACACGATCGAGACGCATCTACGCCACATCTTCCAGAAGCTCGGCGTCCACTCCCGGACAGAGCTCGTCCGCAGACTGTCTGCCGAGTCGGGCTAGAGCCGCTAGTCCTCGGAGATCTTGCAGCCTTCGCCGGGAGTGAAGCGGACGGTTAGGTCGATCACGTCGCCGGCCGCTCCCTTGAAGCTGCCGCTGCACTGGTCGGTGGGACCGTCGAGCGTCCCGCAGTTGCCGTCGCAGGGCCGCTGGAAGCTCACGAGCCTGAAAGCGCCCGGCTCGAGACGAATCCTCGCCCTCGGGATCTTCGTCGGCGAGACCAGCTGGCGCTCGATCGCCTTTCGCCCCTCACGCTCGACCCGCACGAACGAGTCCGAGCCCTCCGCGTACAGCATCTGACCGGGAACGAAGAGCTGCTTCACCCGGAGCGTCACCGACCCGGAGCCGTCGTTCCGACGGTGCGCGTCTCCACAACCCGCGAGGAGGAAAGCGGTCAGTCCGGCGATCACCGCTAGCCCGAGCCACCTCATCAGGTGGTTACTTTGTCAGGCCGTGGCCGAAGCGGACACGCCTGCGGCTTCACGGAGTGCGCCGGCCTTGTCCGTTCGCTCCCACGTGAAGTCGGCGTCCTCGCGGCCGAAGTGGCCGTACGCCGCGGTCTTCGCGTAGATCGGGCGGCGCAGGTCGAGGTCGCGCAGGATCGCGCCCGGCCGCAGGTCGAACTGCTCCGAGACGAGCTCCTCGATTCGCGCGACCGGGATGCGCTCGGTCCCGAACGTGCGCACGGCGACCGACACCGGGTGCGCGACGCCGATCGCGTAGGCGACGTTCACCTCACAGCGGTCGGCGAGCTCCGCGGCGACTACGTTCTTCGCCACGTAGCGCGCGGCGTAGGCGGCCGAGCGGTCGACCTTCGTCGGGTCCTTGCCGGAAAACGCTCCGCCGCCGTGCCGCGCCGCGCCGCCGTAGGTGTCGACGATGATCTTGCGGCCGGTCAGGCCCGTGTCGCCCATCGGCCCGCCGATCACGAACTTGCCGGTCGGGTTGACGTAGACGAAGTCGCGATCCTGAAGACGCGACTCGTCGTAGAGGCCGGGCGGCAGGATCGGCCGCAGCACCCGCTCGACGAGGTCGGGCTTGATCAGCGTCTCGGCGTCGCAGCCGTCCGCGTGCTGCGTCGAGACGAGGATCCGCTCGATCTCGACCGGTGTCTGCTTGCCGTCGTCGTCGGTCTCGTAGCGCACGGTCACCTGGGCCTTGCCGTCGGGCCGCAGGTAGGGCAGGTCGCCGGCCTTGCGCACCTCGGCGAGCCGCTTGCAAATCTTGTGCGCGAGCATGATCGGGAGCGGCATCAGCTCCGGGGTCTCGTTGCTCGCGTAGCCGAACATCATCCCCTGGTCACCGGCGCCGACCCGGTCCAGCGGGTCGTCGTCGGCGGGGTCGTGCTGGGTCTCGTACGACGCGTCGACGCCCTGCGCGATGTCGGGCGACTGCTCGTCGAGCGCGACCACGACACCGCACGTGTGCGCATCGAAGCCCCACTCGGAGTGCGTGTAGCCAATCTCGGCGATCTTCTTCCGCACGAGCGCCGGGATGTCCACGTAGGTCTCGGTCGTGATCTCGCCCGCGACGACGACGAGCCCCGTGGTGATCAGGGTCTCGCACGCGACGCGCCCGTTGGAGTCGTCGGCGAGGACGGCGTCGAGGACCGCGTCGGAGATCTGGTCCGCGACCTTGTCCGGGTGGCCCTCGGTGACCGACTCAGAGGTGAAGAGGAATTCGCGTGCCGCCATACCGGCGGGCAAGGCTACTTGATCTCGACGAACGCGTCGAAGCTCCGCGCGCTCGCCGATCCCTGCGACCAGGCGAGGAACGAGCGCAGCGGCCGCAGATTCTCGGTCACGTTGCTCGGCAGGTTCTGGCCCGAGAGCGATGCGAAGCCCTCGATCAGCGGCAGCGCGTTCTTCAGGTCGACGTACATGAAGCCGGCGGTCGAGCTCGGCATCCCGGCCGCGCTCTGGGCCTCCTTGAAGTCCGCGCTGTCCGGGAGGTGGTCGCCGGAGCCGTAGTCGGAGATCCCGCTCACGCCGCTCGTCAGCAGCAACTTGTCGCCGATTCCGGCGTAGTGGATCGCGAACTGGCCGAGGTTGATCGTCTTGACGGTGCGGCCGCCCTGTGTGCTGGTCTCGACGTGGCCGCCGGTCGCCTGCGCGAGGTGGGTCGTAAGCTTGTCGAGCGTCGCGAGCGCCGCGCTCTGGTCGCTCTCCTGGAGCACGAGCGTGAACTCGGGGATGCCCGCCCCCGGCCGCGCGTAGAAGGCGATCTCGCCGCTCAGGAGCGAGACCAGCTGGTCGAGAGTCACTCCGAGCTGCTTCTCCATCTGGGCCAGACCAGCGCCGAGCGTCGGGTTCGACTTCAGCTTGTTCAACTGGTCGCCCGTGCTCTTGCCGCTGAAGTCGAGGAAGGCGAAAGCGTCGCCGGGGACGCCGCCCTCGAGCTTCGAGCTGAAGTCGCCGTTGCCGCCGAGCCCTCCGCTGGACGCGCCGCGAATGCGGACGCCCGCGTCCTCGGCGCTCACCGAAGTGGCCACGTACTTCAGCGAGTCGAGACCGAGCGAAGAGGTGTCGAAGCCGGTGCCGCTCGCGGAGGCGGCCTGCGTGACGAGCGATTTCACGCGCTGGCCGTCCACGAAGGCCTTCACGAGCGCGTCGCCCGGGAGCTTCCCGAGCGCCTCCTTGTACGTGCTGTCGTCGGCGAGCGCGGGACGGTCGCCTTTGAGCACGTCGGTGATCGCGCTCTGGCTGTCCGAGAGCGCGTACCAGCCGCCGACGTCCTGGTAGACGACCTTGCGGCCCGTGGAGCTGCTCGCGTTCAGCTTCGCGACCAGTGCCTTGAACTTGGCCGGGTCGGCGGGCTTGGTCAGCCCGACCGCCTTGGTCGACGAGGAGGTGCCGCCGCTCTCAAACGCCCAGTCGACCTCGGGGCCGAGGGCAGGCTTGACGTCCTTCGCATAGTCGACGCCCTGCTTGGTGAGCTGCTGGTTCAGCATCGCGACAGCCTGGTCGCGGCCCGGGAACTTCTGCGCGAGCGTGTCGAGCTGCTGCCACTGGCTCGAGCCGAGATCGCTGTCGATCGAGACGAAGGCGACCACCCCGGCGCTGACCATGCTCGCGCCCTCGGGAGTCGAGCCGCCGCCGGCGCTCGGGGTGCTCGACTTGCTGCCGCAACCGGCGGCGAGCAGGGCGATCAGCGCGAGCAAGGAGGCTGTGAGATAACGGCGCGACGGCATGGTTACTCCCGGGTTGGCTGGCGGCCCATCAAACTTGCAGCTAAGTCGTTCAAATCCTGCCCGTCAAGCACGTGGCACACCCCCTCGGTGATGGGTAGCTCGATCCCGAGGCGGCGCGAGAGATCCCGTAGGACAGGCGCGGTCGTAAGGCCTTCAACGGTACCTATCTGCGCGGCCGCGTCGCCGGGAGACGCCCCCTGCGCGATCAGCTCGCCCGCCTGCCGGTTGCGCCCGAGGCGGCTCCAGCAGGTCACGCTCAGATCGCCCATCCCGGCGAGGCCGAAGAACGTCTCGGCTCGCGCGCCGCAGGCCTCTCCGAGACGAGCCATCTCGGCGAGGCCGCGAGCGATCAGCGCCGCCTTCGCGTTGTCGCCGAGACCAAGCCCGTCGACGCCGCCCGCCGCGAGCGCGATCACGTTCTTCGCGGCTGCGCACAGCTCGACGCCGACCAGGTCGTCGTTGACGTAGACACGGAAGGCGAGCGAGTTGACAGCGCGCTGGAGCTCTTCGGCCAGCTTGGCGTCGACGCTGGCGATCACCGCCGCGGCCGGCAGGCCCTGCGCGATCTCCTCGGCGAAGTTCGGGCCCGAGAGCACCGCGACCGCTCGCCGCTCGATCAGCTGCGAGAGCCGGCCGCCGCTCTCCGGGTCGAGGCCCTTCGTCAGGGACAGAACCGGCGCGGCGCCGGGCAGCGAGCGCACGACCTCGCCGAACGCCTGGCTCGGCACCGCGACCACGTGCAAGTCGGCGCCCGCGAGAGTGGGATCGTCGACGGTGGTCGCCGAGACGCCGGTGAGATCGACGTTCGGCAGGTAGCGCGGGTTGCGCCCCGTCTCCTCGATCGCCCGCGCCTGCTCGGGGTCGCGCGTGGCCAGTGTGACGTCGTGGCCGCGGGCGGCGAGCACGCACGCGAACGCCGTCCCCCACGCGCCGGCTCCGACGACCGCCGCCCTCATGCCCGCCCCACGAAGTCGATGGACACGGGCACGCCCTGGAGCTTGAAGCGCTCACGGAGCTGGTTCTCGACCCAGTAGGCGTAGTCGCGCGTGATCAGGCCCTGGTCGTTGACGAAGAAGCGGAAGCGCGGCGGCCGCACGGTCACCTGTGTCCCGTAGAGCAGGTTCAGCCGCCGGCCGTTACGCGACGGCGGCTCGCGCGCCTCGCGCAGCTCGGCGAGGAAGCGGTTCAGCTCGCCGGTGCCGATCCGGCTGATGTGCTTCTCGAAGAGCGCTTCGATGTGGTCGAGCAGCCGCGAGATCCCTCGGCCGGTCGTCGCAGAGACGGTCACGACCGGCGGGCGCTGCCGCAGCTGCGCCTCGAGCCGCGGCCGCACCTCCTCGATCTTCGTCTCCGTCAGGTCCCACTTCGAGAGCACGACGATCGTCGACGACTGTGCCTTGCGCGCGATGTCGGCGACGGAGAGGTCCTGGTCGACGAGCCCTTCGCTCGAGTCGACGAGCACGAGCGCGACGTCGGCGCGTTCGGCGGCCGCGAGCGCGCGGAGCTCCGACCAGTACTCGATCCCTTGCCGCTGCTTGCGCTTGCGGCGGATGCCGGCGGTATCGACGAGCACGAAGGTGCGGTCGCCGCGCTGGAGAACGGTGTCGATCGCATCGCGCGTCGTGCCCGGCACCTCGGAGACGATCACGCGCTCCTCGCCGAGAAGGGCGTTCAGCAGGCTCGACTTGCCGACGTTCGGCCGGCCGAGGATCGCGACGCGGATCGCCTCTTCGCCTGCCTCCTCCGGACCGCTCCCGGGCAGCAGCGACACGACCGCGTCCAGCAGGTCCCCGGTGCCGTGCCCGTGCTGGGCCGAGAGCGGCACCGGGTCGCCGAGGCCGAGCCGGTGGAACTCGAGCGCGAGCAGATCCTGGTCAGGGTCGTCGATCTTGTTCGCGAGGAGGAACACCGGCTTGTGTGCGGCCCGCAGGATCTCCGCGACCTCCTCGACGCCGGACTGGATGCCGACCTTCGCGTCCACCACGAACAGCACGAGATCCGCCTCGGCGACCGCGGCGCGCGCCTGG